>NZ_CP128846.1:314375-628750 GCF_030388665.1 Streptomyces flavofungini
CTGCTGAGCACCGCGCACGCCCGAGCGTCGGCGGCCCCTGGCGGCCGCCGACGCTCCACGGTTGCCACCGGCGCGTCCGCACCGCCGACACCACTCGGCTCAGACCCCCGCAGGTCCGTAACTGCGCTTCCCGCGCCGGTGGGCGATCTCCCCGAGCACGATGTCCACGGCCAGGAACGCCAGCAGCGGGATACCGAGGAGCGGCACGAAGTAGCCGAGCACCGCGACCGCCGCCATCAGCGGCACCAGGACGTACGCCGGGACGTGCTGCCAGGCCCCGCGAGGCAGCGGACGGCCGAAGGCACTGCCCCGGCCGCGCTGCCACCACATCCGGTAGCCCCACACGATCAGCAGGACCAGACCGACGGCGACGGCCCCGAGGAGGATCTGGTTGGCCAGGCCGAACAGCGTCCCGCTGTGCGCGTCGATCCCCCACCGCGTCAGCTTGGCGAGCACGGGATAGTCGTCGAACCTGAGTACGTCGACGACCTTCCCCGTCGCCGGATCGACGGCGGCCGAGTCCAGCTTCCCGGGCAACCCGCGCTCGATCTCCTTCACGACGTACGCGGACGAGGCGTCGGCCGGTGGCACGACCTCCACCTGACCGGAGATCCCCCGGTCACGGGCCGCCGCGAGCACCGCGTCGAGCCCGATGTCCTTGCGGTCTCCCGACTCGCCCGACGTGCCCGCACCACCGGACGCGCCACCGTGCTCGGCGTGCTCCCCCGCGGCCGCGCCGCCCGCCTCGCCCCCGGCCGCCAGGCTCGTCGACACCGTCGGCGTCGTCTGCCCGATGGCCTCGCGCAGGTCACCGATGCTCTCCCCCGCGTACGCCGACCACGTCAACCCCGTCGCCGACAGGAAGACGAGTCCGGCGGCCGTCCACACGCCCACCGTTCCGTGCAGGGTCAGCGTGCGGCGGCGGCCCGCCGTCCCCCGCACCTTGCGCCGGGCCCTGCGCCGCCCGAACCACAGCACCAGGCCGCCACCGGCGAGCACCCACAGCCAGCTCGCGGCGATCTCGCTGTAGAGGCGGCCTGGCTCGCCCAGGTGCAGATCGCGGTGGAGCTCGGAGACCCAGGTCCGCAGCGGGAGCGCGCCACTGGAGCCGTACTGCTCCAGCGCGCCCCGCACCTCGCCGGTGTAGGGGTTCACGAAGACGGCGAGGGCGCGCTCGGGGTCCACGCCCGGGACGCCCGACAGCAGGACCCTGGTGGTCTCCCCGGCCCCGGACGCCGGTCGGACCGCGCTCACCTCGCCCTGCGGGTGGGCCGCACGGGCCGCGGCGACCTGCCGTGCCACCGGCAGCTTCCGGTCGCCGACGGGGACGGTCAGCTCATCGGCGTACACGATCTTCTCGGCCGTGTAAGAACCGGCGTACAGCAGTCCCGTCACCGCGGCGACCAGCAGGAACGGCGCGATCAGCACACCGGCGTAGAAGTGCAGGCGCAGGACGAGCGGCCTGAGCGCGGCCAGGGCGTTGCGCCGCGGGGCGGGGTCCGGCGGCGGGGGCGGTGGCCCGTCGACGGGTGCGGGAACGGTGGGTGCGGCGGGCATGACGTGCTCTCCTGGGTGCCGGACGGTGGTGCGGGCCCGGTCGGCTGGCGACCTGGCCGGTCCAAGGGTCGAGCGGGCGGGGGAGCGAGTTCCCGGGAGTCTCTGTAACGTGCGTCACGCGTGGGGGGCGATCCTTCGCGCTCGGCCGGTGCGTCCCCGCAGGGGCGGCGCGCCGGGCCGCGCGGCGATGTGACCTCGCGATCGTCATTTGAGATGGGGTGGCCGAGATGCGCTTTCTTCATCAAGCGATGCGTGAACAGGGGTAGTTGGCAGGGTGAAATCCGCGCGACGATGGCTCCTATGACCGCGGCACAACGCGCCATGACCGAGCTGGAGTCGTGGCCGAACCTCGTAAGTGGCTCTCCCCGGTGCGCCGTCGGACGTTCCTTCGGGATCGTGGGAGCGCCGGGAACGACGGGCTACGACATCGTGCACTTCCACTCCGACGGGGCGGCCGACGTGTGCCTGACCCGCGCGGCCGTCGACCGGCTGCGCCCGCAGCTGGTCCACAGCTCCGCGATCCGGGTCCGCCCCGGGGCGTCGTGGATCACCGTGCTCCTCGACTGCGACATCGACGTGGCGCTCCTCCTGACGTTCGTCAGCGTCGGGCTCAAGGCGCACGACGACGACCTCGCCGCGGCGGACCGCGCGGGCCGGGGCGGCGTCTTCGCCCACTCCCCCGCCCCGCCCTGCGACTGGGAACCCCTCGCGTTCCGCCAGCCGACCGCCAAGATCCCCGCCCCGGCAGGTCCGCCCGACGTCGAGCGGCGCGGCATCCTCGCGACGTGGAAGGCGGTGGGCCGGCTCATCCCGCACGGCCACTGAGGCCCACGGGGGCGGTCGACGACGGCACGGCACTCGCCGGTCGTCCGGGGCAGCCCACGCCGAGCCGAACCGAGCCGTCCACCGCGCCCGGCGGTCCGTCCCGCCCGGGCGCGCACTCATGCCCGCCCCTCCGAGCCGCCCGAGCACCCCCGGCCTACGCGCACCGGCACCTCCCCGCGCACCCCGAGCTCACCTCCCCGCGCACCGGCCGGCCCTCCCCCGCGCCCCCGCAACGCGCTGTTTGGACCTCCCTCCCGATCCGGCGGCCCGGCGTGCTCCCCGCGTGCACGGACGGAGCATCGACTTCACGCCATCCGCGCCGAACGTCGCAGCCCAGCGGTCCGCTCACCGCATCAACACGTCACCACATCAACACCGCCGACCCAAAGAGCCGACCAGCCGACACAGCACACTGCCCTCGCAAGACGATCAATGCGCTTGTCCGATCGACACGTTCGTATGATCGTCGGTGACCTCGTGGCCGGGTCCGCGGTTGAGCAGCACGAGACGGCCGGGACGGCTGGTCTCCCGGTTCCGGTCCCGTCCTCGCAGGGCGGTGCGCGGCTCCGGCAGGGCGAGCGATCAAGGAGCACGCAGTGAAGATCAGTTGGACGCGCAAGGCCACGCGTGGGGTATGGGTGGCAGCGGTGTGCGCCGTGCCGTTCGTCCTGTCGACGGGCGCGGCCCACGCCGACGAGACCCACCACAGCGGCTCCCACAACGGCCCCGTCATCGGGCTGATCAACACCGGCCAGATCGACGACCCGATGGAGGACGTGCTCGAGCACACCCTGAACTTCGGCGACGGCTACCGCTGGGACTGAGACGGCTACCGCCGGGACTGACCGGCATCCGCCCGCGCCGCGCCCCGTCCCTCACGGACAGCGCGGCGCGGGCCGTCCCGCGTCACTTCCAGCCGTACGCGTACGCAGCGACCCACGTGACCTCGAGCTGCGCGCTGCTGCCCGGCGCCGCCGTCGGCCCCTCCAAGGCACTCTCGTTCTGCAGCACCCAGGACAGCGGGCGGTCCGGCACGTCACGGGTGTCGTGGCCCACCTGGCGGCCGTCGACGAAGAACCGGACGTGGCCGGGCGTCCACTCCGTCGACACGGTGTGCCACTCGGTCCAGTCGTCGGCGCCCCGGAACGAGCCCTGCTCGCCACCGCCGCACGGGTGGTGGAAGGCGCTCAGGGAGCCCGTCCACTCGCCCTCGGGGTGGTCCATCTCGCAGCCCCCGCCGTAGTGCAGCCAGGCCGACTTGTAGCCGGGCGCCAGCTTGGTGACCTTGATGCGCGCGCTGTACTTGCCGTACTTCATCTGCATGACGGCACGCGGTACGACCGCCGCCGCGTGCACGGGCCCGCCGTCGTCGGGCCGCCACATCCGGATGCGCATGCGCCCGTCGCCGTTCGGCGCAGGGCCGACGCTCACCGTGTCCTCGGGGTGGTAGACGCCGACGACGGAGCGGCCCCGGTCGTTGGCGGTGTCGCGCCAACCCGTCGGGTACGCCCACCAGTTGTCGCGGTACGAACCGCGCAGCCCGCCGCAGTACGCGGCGGAGGTGTCGACGTGGTGGTCGCAGTCGCTGAAGGAGCCGAGCGGCACCCGGTCGCCGTCGAAGTCCTCCGCGAGGACCTGCCAGAACGGGCCGCAGTCGCCGCGCGGCAGCGCGGTGCCCGTGGTGCGGCAGAGGTCGGCGGAGCGCGGCGCCCCGTCCGCGCGCGGGATGCCGAACAGGGCCGCGAGGAGCGTGGCACCGACGGCGGCGAACAGTGTGGGTCTGCGGGTGCGCGGCGCTGCGTGCGTGCCCATCGCGGTGTCCTTCCTCCCGTCCGGCCCCTGGCGCGGTCCGTCGCTCCAGGGGCACCGCATCCTTGCCGCACGGGGAGGAATTGGCCAGAGCGTGGCGGGCACCGCCGTACGCGCGCGGTGGCGGGCGGGGCGCGGACCGGCTCGGCGCACCGGGCCCGGGCGCCGTGCGCCGGGAGTCCGGGCGCCCCCCGAAGACCCGCTCGGCGCCCGGCCTATTCTTGCGGAGTGATCGAACTTCCGCTCTCTGCCCTAGAGGTGTCCATCGTCGAAGCCGGCACCACCCCTGCCGACGCGCTGGCCAACTGCCACCGCAGCGCACAGGAGTTGAGCCGCCTCGGCTACCACCGGCTGTGGTTCGCCGAGCACCACGGGTCGCCCGCCATCGGCGCCTTCCCGCCGGCGCTCCTCGCCGCCCACACCGCCGCCACCACGCCCGGGCTCCGACTCGGCTCCGGCGGCGTCCTCGCCCCGAACCACGCCCCGATCACCATCGCCGAGCAGTTCGCCACCCTCGCCACCCTGCACCCCGACCGCATCGACCTCGGCATCGGGCGCGGCCCCGGCACCTTCCACGAACCCACGGCGCGGGCCCTGCGCCGCGGCGCCGACCCCACCACCGACGCCGAGTACCACCGCGACGTGGCGGCGACCCTGGACCACCTGCTCGACGTCGGCATCGGCGAACTGCCCGAACCCTGGCTGCTCGCGTCCAGCGACGCGGGCGCCGACCTCGCCGCCTCGCTCGGCCTGCCGATCGCCTTCGCGCACCACATCCGGCCCGACAACACCCTCGGGTCCCTCAAGCGCTACCGGGACGCCTTCCGGCCCTCGCGCTGGAGCGACGTCCCACGCGTCCTCGTGTGCGTGGAGACGGTGTGCGCGGACACCGAGGAGCGGGCCGCGGAGCTCGCCAGGCCCATGGACATCATCAAGGCGGCGCTCCTCAAGGGCCACGGCGAACAGCCCTTCCCCACGCCCGCCGCCGCTGCCGCCCACCGCTTCACCGCCGAGGAGGAGCAGGCGCTCGCGGCGTTCGTCGGCCAGCAGGCCCGCGGCACCCGCGACTCGGTCGAGGCCGCGCTCACCCGCATCGTCGAGGCCACGCGCGCCGACGAGCTGATGACCGTCACGCCCGTCCACAGCACCCGCGACCGCCACCGGTCCTTCGCCCTCGTACGCGACATCGTGCGCCGCGGGTGAGCGCGCGGACGCGGCGGCCCGGATGGCACCCGAGCCGCCGCGTCACGGCCGTACGTCCCACCTCGTACGTCTCAGAAGTGCACCTCGGCGCAGGCGCGGCCACGCAGTTGGAGCCCGCCGCCGGTGTGCTCCCAGCCCTCGGCGCACAGCACGGACCCGTTGGGCAGATCGCGGCCCACGGGCACCGTGAACTTCTGGTGGTAGCCCCAGAAGCCCGTGGCGCTGTTGCGGTCGATGCCGCCGCCGTAGATGTGCAGGTGTCCGTTGAAGTCGCCGTTCCAGGTCGTCGACGCCGTCACGGACTCCACGCGCAGTCCGCTGCCCGCGACCGCGATGCAGGTGCGGTCGTTGCATCCCGTCGCCCCGGCGAACGCGGACGGGGCGGCGGCCGTCACCGCCGCCCCCACACAGACGAACGCTGTCGCCGTCCGCGCCCACCAACGCGCCTTCACACCCTTGCCGTTCACGTGCCACCTCTCCCGAGTCCGTCGCGATTGCGCGACGATCTTGGCAGGGGCGGGGGCCGCGGAGCCCGCTCCCACGCGCCGGTCCACTCCGACGGGTGATCACCGCGGGTGCGTCAGACCGCGCGCCACAGCGACGGCGCCGACGGCGGCTCCCAGCCGCGCTGGGCCGTGTGGCCCTGGAGGCAGACGTAGGCGCGGCCGTCGTGGGTGACGCGGTCGCCGACGCTGTAGCCGGTGCCGACGGCCCAGGTGCCGCCGGGGGGCTGGGTCGGGGGGTCGGTCGGTGACGGGGTCTGGGGCACCCGCAGGACGAAGTCGAAGTCGGCGTCCTTGGCGTTGCCGACGTCCCGTACGTTCATGAGCAGCCGGGCGTCGAAGATCGGGTCGGTGTTGTTGCGCGGCTCGTTCGGGAAGTAGAGCTGGGTGGTGAGGACCGGACGGCCCGGCGCCTGCAGTTTCACGTGCAGGTGGCGGGTGCGGCCGGGGTAGAGGCCGGGGAAGATCGTGGTGAGCGTGAACGCGCCGCGGGCGTCGGTGAACTGGTGCCCGCGCATCCGGAAGCCCACGTTGTCGTACGCGCCGCGGGCGTCGGCCTGCCAGAAGTCGAGGAGCACCTGCGGGATCGGCAGGCAGGCCAGGCCGAAGACGTAACCGGTGACGGTGAGCCGGGTGCCCTGGGTGCCGGGCTCGATGAGCGAGGTGCGCCGGGGCGAGTTGGGTTTGAAGTACGGGCCCTCCGTCTGGGGTGGGGTCGGGTCGTCGCCGTCGTCGCAGGACGGGGTGACCTCAGGGGCCTTGCCGCTGCCCGCCTTGGTGCGGGCGAGCGCCGGGACCCCCATCATCGCCACCGGCGCCGCGACACCCGCGGCCAAGGCGGCGCGGAGCACCGTCTTGCGGCTCGGGCCCGGGCGCGGGGCGGGCGCGTCCGGGTCCGCGGGCTCGCCGGTCGGGGGGCCGCTGATGTCGTGCCCGTTGGTGGGCGTGTCGCCGTCCATCGCTCCTCCTGGGTGGGGGGTGGGGATCGGCTAAGAAGCTATGCGGCGGGCCCGGGCGGGGCGATGGACGCAATGCGGTGGTCGTGGTGAATATCGCCACCGCCGCGGCGGAAGTCACCGGGAGTGGCGCCGGTCTCGCGACGGAAGAAGCGGCAGAAGTAAGCGGGGTCGGCGAAGCCCACCCGGTTCGCGACCTGACGTACCGTCAAATCGGTGCAGGCGAGAAGGCGTTTCGCCTCGTGCACCCGGGCCTGGCGCAGCAGTTCGCCCGGGGTGCGGCCCATGGCGGCCTTCACCGCCTCGTTCAAGTGACTCACGGACACCCCGAGGTGTCCGGCGCAGTCCTGTACGGACCAGGGCAGCGCGCGGGGGGTGTTCACCAGGGCGACGAACCGGGCTGCCGCGGGGGCGGGGCGGGCGGCCTCGGGGGCGGGGACGCCGTGCGGGTGGAGCCGACCGGGGGCCGGGAGGCGTCCGGCGCGCACCACGAGGATGTGCAGCAGGGCGCGCAGGACGCCGCCGAAGCCCTCGGCGCCGGTGCGGTACTCGTGGTCCATCTCGGCCACGAGGCGCGCGGCCCAGTCCGCGTCCCGCTCGGGCAGCTCCAGCCACGGGCGGCGGCCGAGGCGGCGCAGCAGGGCGCGGTCGGCGGGGTGCTCCAGGAGGAAGTCGTCGGTGAACACGACGACGCGGCCCTCCAGGCCCCGGACGCCGTCCCAGTAGTGCACCTGCCCGGGGGCGATGAAGCACAGGTGGGGCGGGCGCAGGGTGAAGCGGGTCAGGTCGACGACGTGGCTGCCGGTGCCGCCGGTGACGAGCACGATCTCGTGGAAGGTGTGCCGGTGCGGGAAGGAGGCCCGGGACATCGGGCCGATGGTGTCGAAGGTGCCGATGGCGAAGGGCAGCGTGTTGGGCATCGGCACCTCCAGGCGGTGGATCGGCAGGCCGCCCGCACCGGGGTGGTTGCCGTTTCCCTCGCTCGTACCGGGCAAGACCGTCGACCCGCGCATGCGTAAGCTCCCCTCGCCGACACCGCCCGCGCGGGTGACCCGCCCCAGCGGCGCGCGACCCGGGCAGACCTGTCAGGTCCATACCATTCCGAGGTCCACGATGACATGCGGGAGAGTGCGCACCCACCGGTTCTCAGGCCAAGTTGAGGCCCGGGAGCACAGGTCCGGCGGGCCGGGGAAGCAGGCCGCGCGTCCTGTCGACAGGAAAGCGTTAAGGATTGGCTGAACGATGTTGCGCGTTTGCGGAACGTGCGGAGCCGCCGCCCGGGCGGGCGGCGGCTCCTGGTCCTGCGCGAGGGTGAGGCATCGGGACAGGGACCGGTCGGCTCGGATCTCTCCCGCGCTTCTCGTTCGTTCGTCTGTCGTCCTCTCCCCCGCTGTCCGCCCACCTGGCGTGAGCGGTCAGGTCACGCTGTTCACACCTCCACTTCGATGCACACAAGGCGCTTGTCCTTGCGGGCGGTGAGCGCCGCTTCCCACATGGGCTTGACGAACGGCGGGATCAGCGACGCGTCGATCCGCTCCGGGGACGCGAAGCGGTACTCCCCCGCGCCGTCCTCCCGCAGCGTGATGGCACGCCGTTGCTCGGCAGTGACCTCTCCGGCGTCGAAGATGTAGTAGACGCGAGGCATCAGACCGCCGGAGTCGACCCAGGCGACCACGAGCAGGTCCCCCATCTCGACGTCCAGACCGAGCTCCGCGCGGACTTCCCGGGCGCAGGCGGCGCTCGGGCTCTCCCCTTCTTCGACATGGCCACCGGGAAGGTTCCAGTAGGCCGTGTACATCGGGTTCACCATCAGCACATCGCCATGCTCATCGGCGATGATGGCCCCCGCCGAGGCGGCTAGGGACGTAACAGTTGCATCCATGGCATCTTCCTGAATTAGCCCCGTCATGACGTGAGCACGGCTCATCAGGATCAGGAGGTTCGGCGAACGGGGGCCCCACCCCCGCCCAGTGGCAGCGAGGACGGGCATCGCTCGCTGCCGGCAGCGGCGGGCTCCCCCGGGCAGGGGCTCCCTTCGTCCCGTTCGGGACCGTGACCGCCGTCTTTCCTCGGGCCCAACCACCAAGGAGCTCGGGGTGCCGATTGGTGTCGTCACCTGCTCATCGCTCCTCCCCGCCCCGCCCCGGCCCCGGTACGGGCCACGGCAGTCCTGGCATCACCTGACGAGACGCTCGTTCCATTCGCAGGGGCCGTCCAATCCCCGAGAACGACGCCGCAGTTGGGCGGGCACCCAAGGTACGGCGACGCGACACGAAGGCCGATCGGGGTATGAGCAGAACCGATGACTCGCTGTCGGGCTTCCCCCGCCCCCACGCGGGAACCCCGAAATCAGGTCATGCGGACGAATGGAACGTCCGGGCAGGCTTCGTTCCCCGTCAGAGCCGGCCTGCCCCCGGCCCTGGCGTGAGACAGATCCTGATGCACTATCACAGGCGGTGTCAACGATTGAGAACGATGCATGTCATGGGCGTGCGCCTCGAATGAACCCGCGAAGGCGCCGCCCCGGCCTTCCTGATGCACCACAACGCGCGTAGCGCGCCCGCTCTACGGACGCCGGCCACCGCCCTCCGGGCCGCCGCCCGGTTTACGTCCCTGAATCACCTTGACCAGCTCGTCCAGGGCCGGGAGCAGGTCCCGCAGCGTGTCGATCTGAGCGCCGTCCGCCGTGCTGCGCAGGGCCACCGAACGCGCGCCCAGCTCCTGCAGGACCGCGCGCGTGGCGAGTTTCGGCAGGTCCTCGTTGACCATCCGGCGCAGGTAGGCGATCAGCGCGGCGCCCTCGGTGCGGGAGCAGAAGCCCTCCGGCACCCGGAAGAAGAGCTCCAGGCGCGCCGCGTGGTCGTGGTTCGCGCCGCGTTCGCCGTTGAGCAGGTTCGACACGTGCTGCGCCGAGATGCCCGTCGCCCGCGAGATCTCCCGCAGGCCGTAGGGCTCCTTGCCTGCGGGGGTCTCCTTGAGCCGGGTCCGCTGCAGGAAGCGCAGGCGCTGCTGGAACAGCGCCTTGCGGAAACCCTCCCGCGCGTTCTTCTCCCGGGGCTCCTCCTCGGGGAGTTCACCGCCGAGCAGGGCGCGCACCCGCTCCGGCTCGATGCCGGTCGCCCGGGAGATGAGCACGACGTCCAGCAGGCGGCCGCGCGAGGTGCCGAGACGCAGGGCGTAGGCGTCCACGTCGGCGAGGAGACGGGCGATCTCGTGTCCGGGCGCCGGCTGGTGGTCGGCTGCGTTCACCTGAAGGTCTCCATGGGCCACGGAACTCGTTGGGGCGCCCTGAGAGTATCCGCCTCACCCGTCCCCGGCCAGCGTCGTCTTCAATTGTTGACACGGGGTCCGGCCGTACAGTGTTCGCCCTCAGGCCGGAGCCACCGCCCGACCAGCGCCGGGGTCCAAATTCCGGACGGTCGGCGTCCGTTGGCTGACACGCGGTGCCGCCGAACCGTTACGCCACCGGCCTGATACTGTCCCTGCGCAGGTCAGCGGGCACACGCCCGCCACGTAGGGAGCGGGGAGCGTGAACGGCCTATGAGAGGCGCCAGCACACGGGCACAGAACCCGTGTCTCGCGGAACCGGAACGAAGAGCGGCGACGGCACGACGGGCTCGAAGAGCCGTGCCGCCACCGGGCGTCGGGTGCGCCCGGGTCGGCACCGGACCGAGCCGGGAGAGCTGACCCGTGCTGTCCGTCGGCGCCCCCGGCGGGTTGCGCCGCATCGGCAGGGCGCCCGTCGCCGACGTCTCCCACCGCATCCGCTCCGCCGTGCGCAAGCGCCGTGCCTGGGCACGGGCGCGGCGGCGGGCCATCCGCATCATCCACGACGACCTGGGGCTGCGGCCCGGCCAAGGGCTGCAGACACTCCTCGACACCGTCGCCCACGAGCGCGGCCGGACCATCACCGTCCAGAAGCTTCCCCTGCCCGCGCACATCAGCGGGTTCTGCGTCCAGGGCGAAGCCGAGGACACCATCGTCATCACCGCCAACACCAGCGAACGCCAAGGGCTGCACGTCCTGTTGCACGAGTTGTACCACCTGCTGAGCGCACACCCCGCGGACGTCGACCCGCACGCGCTCACCGCCTGCGACCTCCTCGAACCGCACCTCGTCGCCGAGCAGATGCCCTCACTGCCCGCCGACGTGGTGCGCGAGGTGCTGACCCGGCCCGTGCAACTGCGCACCGGCTACGAGGAGGACGAGGAGTGGTCGGCGGAGGTGTTCGCCACCGTCGGCATGCTGATGCTGTCCCTCGATGACGACGACGGCCACACCGCACCGCTCACCTCCTTCACCAACCGGCGTTCCGGCCTGTGATGTGGCACGCGACCCTGACCGCGGTCAGCCTGACCGCCGCGGCCCTCGCCCTGTGCCTGGCGCTCGGCAAGGCGCTGGCCGCCCGGCGCGAACCGGCGGTCCTGCTCAAGGTCTCCGCGTCGTCGCTGTTCCTCGCGGGCGTCATCTTCCTGCTGGCCACGCCCGCTGTGTACCGGGCCGTCGACACCACGTTCGGCGCGCCCCACCTGTCGGCGCTGCTCGTGAACACCGTGGGGCTCCTGTGCGTCGGCCACGCCCACCTGATGTCGGTCCTGTGGCAACCCGGGCAGGCGACGGGCACCGCGTCGCACCGCACGGTCCTCGCCTGGGCCCCGTTCTACGCTGCCACGGTCGCCGCCATGACGGTCCTCTACGCCCGGGCCGACCCGGGCGGCGAGGCGCGCCCCCTGCTCTTCGCACCGGACTACGTGCGCACTCCGGACGCGGTGGCGTTCCACCTCGTGTACTTCGCCATGCTGACCGCCGCCGTCACGAGCACCGCGCGGCGCTGCCGTGCGCTCCTGGCCTCGCAGGGCCCGCGGCTCACACCCGAACTGCGGCAGTGCGTCCATGGGTTCGCACTCGCCGTCGCCCTGGACATGCTCCACGTCCTCTGCGTCCTGACGGCGATGGCAGGCGCGGCGGGCGGCATGCGTCTCGAGGGCTTCGCCGAGGCCGCGTGGCTGACCACCGCCGTCAGCGGTCTGGTCGCCAACTACAGCCTGGTCCGCCTCTCCTTCACCGCGCGCAGGCGGGAGCGGCGCGACTACCAGGCGCTGCGCCCCCTGTGGCAGACCGTCGTGCGCGCCGACCCGCAGCTCGTCCTCGCCCCCGGCCTCCTCTGGGGCGGCTGGGACACCCGGATCGCCCTGTCCCGCAGGCTCGTCGAGATCCGTGACGGCGCCCGCAGCCTGAGCCCCTGGATGAGCAGCGCGCCCGCCCGCGCCGTGGACCAGCTGGCCCGGCGCGGGTTCGTCGGCTTCGACCTCGTGGCGGCGCAGGCGGCGGCGACCCTCCTGTACGCCGCCGAGGCGCGCGGCCGGGGACTGCCGCCCGCCGACACCGACATGCTGCTCGCCGCACTGCCCGGGGAGGACGTGCCCGCGGCCGCGGAACGCGCGCATCTGGTGCTTGTCGCGCGCCACCTGAGCCATCCGGTGGTGCTTGAGGCGCTGGTGCACGCGCGACGGACGGTGGCGGCCTCGCAGGTGCGGAGGTAGGGGCGGCGGACGGCGCCGGGTGCGGGAGGCGCCGCTCGGCGGGCCCGGCCCGGGCGCGGCGGGCCCGGCCCGGGCGCGGCGGGCCGGCTCAGTGGCGGCGGACGACCGCCTCGTCCAGGAGCGGCCCCAGCTCCCGTGCCGCCGTCGTCAAGGCGCGGACGCCCCCTTCGGCGCGGGCGATCAGGAGGGCGCCCTCGACCGCGCTGATCATGACCGTGGCGAGCGCGTCTGCTCCGGGCGATCGAGGCCCGCACGGACGCGCTCGGCACGGCCGGGTAGCGGGACGGCCGGGTAGCGGGACACGCCGGGCAACGGGACACGCCGGGCAACGGGACGCGCCGGGCAGCGGCGCCTCGGCTCGGGCTCGGCCCGTCCGGACGACGAACGGCGTGAGGCCCGGCCGCCTCCGGGGTGGCCGGGCCTCATGCCGAAGCCGCTGCGAACGCTTCGGGCGGTTCAGACCCCGGCGCGCTCCGGCGTCTCGGCGGACTCGGAGGACTCCGCCCTCTTCCGCAGCACGGGCGTACGCGGCGCGTGGGCCGCCTTGAGGCCGAGCAGGGAGACCGCCGCGACCAGGACGAAGGCCGCTCCGGCGATGGCGAAGCTCAGCGTGAACTGGCTCTCCTCGGGCAGCGCGGGCATTCCCGCCGGGAGCTCGATGGTCTTCGAGGCGAGCAGGGAGGTGATCGTGGCGCTCGCGATGGCGCTGCCGACCGAGCGGGAGATGGAGTTGATGCCGTTGGCGATGCCCGTCTGGTGGGCGGGAACGCTGGCGACGATGAGCGCGGGCATGGCCGCGTACCCGAAGCTGATCGCCAGGCCGACGACCATGCCCGCGCCGATCACCGAGGCGGTGGTGCCGTGCGCCAGGGTGAGCCAGGCGAAGCCGGTGACGCCGAAGGCGGCGCCGAGGGCCAGCGTGACGCGAGCCCCGATCCGGCGGACCAGGACGCCGCCGAACTGGGCGCCCACCAGCGAGACGAGGGTGGTCGGCAGGAGGTAGACGACCGAGGCGTCGAGCACCGAGGCGCCGAAGCCGTAGCCCGCCAGTTGCTCGGGCATCTGCACCAGGTACGAGACGCCGATGAACTGGGCGAACATCGCGAAGCCGAGGAGCAGGCCGGCCAGGTTGGTGAAGAGCACGGGGCGGTGCGTGAACATCTCCATGTCCACCATCGGCTCCTTCACCTTCTTCTCGGTGAACACCCACACACCCGCCATCACGACGGCGGCGGCGAAGCTGCCGAGCACACGTCCGGACGTCCAGCCCCACTCATGGCCCTGCGAGATCGGCAGGAGCAGCAGGACCAGGAGGGCAGCGAGGGTGAGCGCGCCCAGCCAGTCGGTGCGGCCGCCCGTCTTCGAGCGCGAGGCGGGCACGACGAAGAGCACGCCGACGAGCGCCACCACGGCGAGGACGACCGCGAGCCAGAAGACCCGGTGGTAGTCGGGGTCCGAGCCCTGCGTGAGCAGGCCCGCGCCCACCAGGGCGAGGCCGCTGCCGAACGCGAGCGTGCCGCTGACCAGGGCCATCGCGCCGTGGAGCTTCTCCGGCTTGATCTCCTCACGCAGCACCGACAGCGCGAGCGGGAAGATCGCGGTCGCCGCGCCCTGCATCACACGGCCGACGATGAGCCAGGTCAGGGAGGTCGTGGTGGCGGCGAGCACCGAGCCCGCGATCATCACGAGCAGCACGCCGACCAGGGTCGGCTTCTTTCCGTGCATGTCGCCGAAGCGGCCCAGGAGGGGCGTGAAGACGGCGGCGGACAGCAGCGTGGCCGTGGTCACCCAGCTGACGTTGGCGGTGGTGGCGTCCAGCTCGCTCTGGATGATGCCGAGGATCGGGACGACCAGCGTCTGCATCATCGAGACGACCATGGCGGCCAGCCCGAGCACCAGGACGACCGCGGTCTGCCCGGAAGCCCGTGCGGGGGCCGCGTGCTGTGCGTGAGACACGGAAACTCTTTCCCAACTACTTAAGAACCTAGATGCTTGAAAACTTCAAGTAATGCTTTTACGGTAGACATCAATATTTGAGATGGTCAAGTTTCTGGGCGTAAGGTGGATCACATGCCAGGACCCCCGCGCGTCGGCACGGGCCAGCTCATGGAGCTGCTCTCGGTGTCGCTAGGCGCCTACTACGGCGATTTCACGGCCGCGGCCGCCCGCGAGAACCTCACGGCGAGCCAGGCCAAGACCCTCACCGTGCTGCGCCGTGGCCCCGCCGCGATGCGCGTGCTCGCCGAGACGCTGGCCTGCGACGCCTCGAACATGACGGGAATCGTGGACCGCCTCGAGAAGCGCTCCTTGGTCCGCCGCGAGCCGAGCCCCGGCGACCGCCGCGTCAAGAACGTCGTCCTCACCCCCGAGGGCGAGCAGGCCATCGACACCATCCGCGCCAACATGCACACGACGACGGCGGGCCTGGCCACACTCGACGACGAGGACCGGGCGACGCTGTACGCCCTGCTCGGCCGGGTGTTCACGGTCAAGGAGAGCTAGGGCCCGTCCGGCGGATCCTCACGGGCGAGGAGAGCCAGGCGTCGCCTGACTCGGGTCGGGCAGCCCTCGGGGCGCCCTCAGCGGCCGCCACCCCTGTACCCCAGGCGCGCCGAGAGGTCCGCCGCGCCCTTGGCGGCCAGGTCGGCCAGCTCCGGTTCACGGGACTCGGTCCAGCGGATCATGGGGACCGAGATGGACAGGGCGGCGACGACGCGGCCCGAACCGTCGCGGACGGGGGCCGCGACGCAGCTGACGTCCGGGTTGGACTCACGGTGTTCGGTGGCGATGCCGCGCGCGCGGATGTCGGCGAGGACGGCGTGCAGCGCCTCGGGGTCCGTGATGCTGTCGTGGGTCATCGCGACGAGCTCCCCCTCCTCGTCCATGCGCAGGGCGAGCTCTTCGGGCGGCAGTGAGGCGAGCAGCATCTTGCCGACCGAGGTGCAGTGCGCGGGGAGCCTGCGGCCCGCGGCGGAGACCATGCGGACGGCGTGCGTGGAGTCGACCTTGGCGATGTAGATGACGTCCAGGTCCTCCAGGATCGCGACGTGCACCGTCTCGTCGCAGGTCTCGGCGACCTCCCGGGCCACCCGCTGCCCCTCGGCGGCGAGGTCGAGCTGCTCCGCGTACCGGCTGCCGAGCTGGTAGGTGCGCACCCCGAGGCGGTAGCGGCCCGGCTGCTCCGGCACGGACACCAGGTAGGAGCGGGCTGCGAGGGTGGTGACCAGCTCGTGCACGGTCGTGCGCGGCAGTTGGAGCTTGCGGGTGATGTCGGGCGCCGAGAGCGTGCCATCGCCCTCCAGGAACAGTTCGAGCACGTCCATCGCCCTGGTCACCGCGGGAACGAGTCGTCCCATGCCGCTCACCCACCCCTTGCCGTTCGAAACTCCGGTCACTGACCGGTATCACGAACACAGGCTAGCCACACCGCCGTTCACCCGGCAATGATCCGGCGGAATCGAGCGGCGCGCGACCCATTGACACCCTCCGCACGGCCTGAATACGGTCGCGCCACTATTTCGAACGTGTGTCGAAATCTCGAACAAGCTCTACGGAGAGTAGGGGTCAACTGCCGTGCGCATCACGGGAATCAGCACTCATGTCGTCGGGACGCCCTGGCGCAATCTGACCTATGTGCTCGTCCGCACCGACGAAGGCCTCACCGGGGTCGGCGAGACCCGCATGCTCGGCCGCACCGACGCGCTCGTCGGCTATCTGCGTGAGGCGGAGGCGAACCACATAGCCGGCTCGGACCCGTTCGCGGTCGAGGACCTCGTGCGCCGGATGAAGTACGGCGACTACGGGCGGGCCGGGGAGATCGTGATGTCCGGCATCGCCGTCGTCGAGACGGCCTGCTGGGACATCAAGGGCAAGGCTCTCGGCGTCCCGGTGTGGCAGTTGCTCGGGGGCAAGGTCACCGACCGGGTCAAGGCGTACGCGAACGGCTGGTACACCACCGAGCGCACCCCGGAGGCGTACCACAAGGCGGCCGCGGAGGTCGTGGCCCGCGGCTACCGCGCCCTGAAGATCGACCCGTTCGGGACCGGGCACTTCGAGCTCGACCACGAGCGCAGCGCCTACGCCGTGTCGCTGATCGAGGCCGTGCGGGACGCGATCGGGCCCGACGTCGAGCTGATGCTGGAGATGCACGGCCGCTTCAGTCCGGCGACCGCGGTGCGCCTGGCACGGGAGCTGGCGCCGTACCGGCCCGCCTGGCTGGAGGAGCCGGTGCCGCCGGAGAATCTGAAGGCCCTCAAGAAGGTCGCGGACAAGGTGGAGCTGCCGATCGCGACGGGCGAGCGGATCCACGACCGGATCGAGTTCCGCGAGCTGTTCGAGTCCCAGGCCGCCGACATCATCCAGCCCGACCTCGGCCACATCGGCGGCATCCTGGAGACCCGCAAGCTCGCCGCGACCGCCGAGACCCACTACGCGCTGGTGGCCCCGCACAACGTCGGCGGTTCGGTGCTCACCGCCGCCTCGCTCCAACTCGCCGCCTGCACCCCGAACTTCAAGGTCCTGGAGCACTTCAACGACTTCGCCGACGCGGAGATCAAGAAGGTGGTGCGCGGCGCGCCCGAGGTCGATCCGGAGACGGGATGCTTCGCGGTCTCCCACGAGCCCGGCCTCGGGGTGGAGTTCGACCCGGACGCGGCCGCCGCGTTCCCGCAGCAGCAGGCCCGGTTCGACCTGTGGGCCGAGGGCTGGGAGCAGAGGTCGCCGAAGTGAGGGGACCGAGCACGGCCGGGGGTACGGTTCCCCCGCGCGCGGCCGATGTCGAGGGCGCCGCTTTCCCGCCCGCCGTCGATGCCCGGTCGGCGGCCCCCTCGCGCGCCGCCGACGCCGCCCCCGGCACTCCCCCGGCGGGCCCGAGCCGCTCGCTCGTCGTGCCCCGGCCCGGCGCGCACCGCCTGGTCCACGGCGAGGTGCCGGTGCCCGGCCCCGGCGAGGTGCTGGTCCGGGTCGCCGCCGCCGGGATCTGCGGGAGCGACCGGGAGGTGTACGACGGCCACCGGGACGCCGCCTACGTCCGCTATCCCGTCGTGCCGGGACATGAGTGGTCCGGCACGGTCGAGGCGGTCGGGGCGGGGGTCGACGCGGGGCTCGTGGGCCGCGGGACCGTCGCCGAGGGGTTCCGCGCGTGCGGGGTGTGCGAGCGCTGCCGGAGCGGCGAGACCAACCTGTGCACGGGCGGGTACGCCGAGACCGGGTTCACCGAGCCGGGTGCGTTCGCCGACCATCTGACCGTCCCCGCGCGGCTGTTGCACCCGCTGCCGGACGACGCCGACCTGCGGGCCGCGGCTCTGCTGGAGCCGGCCGCCGTGGTCGCCGCGGCGGTGCGGACCGGACGGCCGCGGCCCGGGGAGCGCGTCGCGGTGGTCGGCGCGGGCACGCTGGGGCTGCTCGCGGTGCAGTTGCTCGCCGCCTCGAACCCCGCCGAGCTGATCGTCATCGACCGCCGGGCCACGCGCGGGGCTCTGGCCCTCACGTGCGGCGCGAGCGCGGCCCTCCTACCGGACGTGGCGGCCGGCCGCCACGGGCGTTACGACCTGGTGGTGGAGACCGCGGGGGCGCCGTCGACCGCCGCCTCCTCGTGTCTGCTGGCGCGCCGTGGCGGCCGGGTCGTGCTCACGGGGATGTTCGCCCCGGGTGCGGCGGGGATCGATCCGGTGCATCTGTCGCTGAGCCAGCTGGAGCTCCGTTCTGTCTTCGGGGCGCCCTCCTCGGCCTGGTCGGACGCGGTCCGCGCGTTCGGACTCGGGCTGCTCGACCCGGCGCCGCTCATCACGCACGAGTACCCCCTGGAGCGCTTCGCCGAGGCCGTCGCGCTGGTCGGGTCCGGCGATCCGACGGTGGGCAAGGTGCTCCTGCGCCCCTAGACGGTGGCGGTCCGGCTCACGAACGCACCGCGCGCCGTCGGCCCGGCGCGCCCTTGACCGCCCTGCCTGCCCGTCCTTGATCTCCGGACAGGCTTCCCGTCCGCCCGCACATCCGACCAGCGTCCGAAATATCGAACCGCATGAAGGAGCTCCATGACCGCCCACCCCAGCCCCCGGCGCCCCGGCGCCGCCGCCCTCGCCCGCATCGGCCACCCCACGCCCCGCAGCGACCCTGCCGACACCTCGCCGCACGCGTTTCCCGACGGCGGCACCTGGCGCACCGAAGTCCCGTCCGTGGAGGGCCCGGAGGCCCTGGCCGCCGTCCTCAAGGAGAGCGCGCGCTGGGACGTGCCCGTGCACCGCATCAGCCAGGGCAGCGGCGTCTGGATGCTCACCGACGACGAGATCACCGAGATGGTCGACGCGTGCGCCGAACGGGACATCGAGCTGTGCCTGTTCACCGGCCCGCGCGGCACCTGGGACATCGGCGGCTCCACCCGCACCGACTCCGGCGGCGCCGGTCTTCGCGCCCGCGGCCACGACGCGCTCGCCGGGTGCGTCGAGGACGCCCTGCGCGCCACGGCGCTCGGGGTGCGCTGCCTGCTGGTCGCCGACGAGGGCGTCCTGTGGTTGCTGCACCGGCTGCGGGTCGCGGGCCAGTTGCCCGCCACCACCACGCTGAAGCTGTCCGCGCTCACGGGGCCGGTCAACCCCGCCTCGTACGCCGTCTACGAGCGCCTGGGCGCCGACTCCCTCAACGTGCCGTCCGACCTGACCACGGAGCACCTCACCGAGATCCGGCGGATCAGCCGCGCGCCGATGGACATGTACATCGAGGCGCCCGACGACCTCGGCGGCTACGTCCGCATGTACGAGACGGCCGAGCTGATCCGGCGCGGCGCTCCGCTCTACCTCAAGTTCGGGCTCAGCAAGTCGCCCGGCATCTACCCCTACGGCGCCCATCTGCGCGAGCACACCCTCGCCACCGCCCGCGAACGGGTGCGGCGCGGCCGGCTCGTGCTCGACCTGCTCGCCCGGCACGGTGCCGCCGACGGCATGTCGCCGCTCGGCTCCCGGCTCCCCGGCGAGCTGAGCCGCTTCCCCGTCCCGGAAGGGAGCTGAGCCGTGCGCACCCGCACCCTCCTCACCTCGGCGAGCGCCGTGCTGCTCGCCGTCTGCCTCACCGCCTGCGGCCAGGAGGCCCGGGGCGGCAGCCGCTACCGGCCCGACGACGGCAAGGGCGGCACCATCGGCCTCGCCATGCCCACCAAGGCCTCGGAGCGCTGGATCGCCGACGGCAGGAACATGGCCGAACAGTTCAAGAAGGCCGGGTACGAGACCGATCTGCAGTACGGCGATGACAAGGTCGAGAACCAGGTCGCCCAGCTCGAGAACATGATCACCAAGGGGCACCGGCTCCTGGTGGTCGCCGCGATCGACGGCTCGGCGCTCACCGACGTGCTCGCCCGCGCCCACGACGCGGGCATCCCCGTGATCTCGTACGACCGGCTCATCCTCGGCACCGCGCACGTCGACTACTACGCCTCGTTCGACAACGAGCGGGTCGGCGAGCTCCAGGGGCAGTACATCGTCGACCGCCTCGGCCTCGGCGAGCCCGCGAGGGGCGCGGACGAGAAGTTCAACGTCGAGCTGTTCGCGGGCTCACCGGACGACAACAACACCAAGTACTTCTGGAACGGCGCCCTGAAGGTCCTGAAGCCCTATCTGGACAGCGGGCAACTCGTTGTGCGCAGCGGGCAGAAGAGGATGAGCCAGGCCACGACGCTGCGCTGGGACGGCGGCACCGCGCAGAAGCGCATGGACGACCTGATCAGCAAGAACTACGGCGACCGCAAGGTCGACGCGGTGCTCTCCCCGTACGACGGCATCTCCATCGGTGTCATCTCCGCCCTCAAGAGCGCGGGTTACTCCGGGAAGGACCTGCCGGTCGTCACCGGGCAGGACGCCGAGCTCGCGTCGGTGAAGTCCATCATCCGCGGCGAGCAGACCCAGACCGTCTTCAAGGACACCCGCGAACTCGCCGCGCAGGCCGTGCGGATGGGCGACGCGGTCCTGAACGGCAGGAAGCCGAAGGTCAACAACACCACGGACTACGACAACGGCGAGAAGACCGTGCCCGCCTTCCTCCTCAAGCCCGTCAGCGTCGACCGGAAGAACACCGATCTGCTGGTGCGCGAGGGGTACTTCACGGCGGGACAGCTGAGGTGAGCGGGGCGGCCGACGGGCACAGGAGCGCTGACGTGAGCGGTCCCACGGCCGAGGCGAGCGGTCCCGTCCTGGAGATGCGCGGCATCACGAAGACGTTCCCCGGCGTCACCGCGCTCCGCGACGTGAACCTGACCGTGCGCCCCGGGGAGATCCACGCCGTCTGCGGGGAGAACGGCGCGGGCAAGTCGACGCTGATGAAGATCCTCAGCGGCGTCCATCCGCACGGCAGCTACGACGGTGAGATCCGCTTCGAGGGCGCTCCTGTGGCCCTCAAGGACATCCGGGCCGCCGAGCGGCGCGGGATCGTCATCATCCACCAGGAGCTGGCCCTGGTGCCGTATCTGTCGATCGCCGAGAACATCTTCCTCGGCAACGAACGCACCACGGCACGCGGCCTGATCGACTGGAACACCACCCTGCGCGAGGCGGCCCGGCTCCTGGAGCGCGTGGGCCTGCGCGACAAGCCGCAGACGCCCGTCGCCGACCTGGGCGTCGGCAAGCAGCAGTTGGTGGAGATCGCGAAGGCGCTCGCCAAGGAGGTCAGGCTGCTCATCCTCGACGAGCCGACGGCCGCGCTCAACGACGAGGACAGCGCGCAGCTGCTCCGCCTGATCCTGGAGCTGCGCGCGCAGGGCATCGCGTGCGTCGTCATCTCCCACAAGCTGGGCGAGATCCGCCGGATCGCGGACACGGTGACCGTGCTGCGCGACGGCCGGACGATCGAGACGCTCACCGTCCGCGACTTCCCCGCCGCCGAGCCCCGGCTCTCGGAGGACCGCATCATCCGCGGCATGGTCGGCCGCGACCTCGACCACCGCTTCCCCGACCGCACCCCCTTCGAGGGCCATCGCGACATCGCCCTGGAGGTACGCGGCTGGACGGTGCGCCACCCGGTCGACCACCAGCGCAAGGTCGTCGACGACGTGTCGCTGACCGTGCGCCACGGCGAGATCGTCGGCATCGCGGGCCTGATGGGCGCGGGCCGCACGGAGCTCGCCATGTCCGTCTTCGGGCGCTCGTACGGGATCTACGTCTCGGGCAGCGTCGCCGTCGACGGGCGCGAGGCGGTGACGAGGACCGTGCCGCGCGCGGTCGCGGCCGGGATCGCGTACGTCACGGAGGACCGCAAGCGCTACGGCCTGAACCTCATCGACACCATCAACCGCAACATCTCCCTGGCCTCGCTGCCCGGGATGCGCCCGCAGGGACCGGGCGGGCGCGGCTTCGTCGACGAGCACCACGAGCGGGCCGTCGCCGAGCGCTACCGCGCCACCATGAACATCAAGGCGCCCACCGTCTTCGAGCAGGTGGGCCGGCTCTCGGGCGGCAATCAGCAGAAGGTCGTCCTGAGCAAGTGGATCCACGCCGACCCCAAGGTGCTGATCCTCGACGAGCCGACGCGCGGCATCGACGTCGGCGCGAAGTACGAGATCTACACGGTCGTCGACCGGCTCGCCGCCCGGGGCAAGGCCGTGCTGCTCATCTCCTCCGAACTGCCCGAGCTGCTCGGCATGTGCGACCGGATCTACACCATGGCCGAGGGCCGCCTGACCGGCGAGGTCCACCGCGGCGAGGCCACCCAGGAAGTGCTGATGCGCCAGATGACCAAGGACAGAGGCTGAGGCCCGCCATGACCACCACGACCACCCCGCCCCAGGACTCCGCCGCGGCCCCGCCCCCGGCGCGCTCGGCGCGCGAGCTGCTCCTGGAGAGCGCCCGCGCCAACATGCGCCAGTACGGCATGCTCATCGCCCTGGCCTTCATCGTCGTCCTGTTCCAGATCTGGACCGACGGCACGCTGCTGCTTCCGAACAACGTCTCCAACCTGATCCAGCAGAACGGCTACATCCTCATCCTGGCCATCGGCATGATGATCGTCATCATCGCGGGCCACATCGACCTGTCCGTCGGCTCGTTGGTCGCCTTCGTCGGCGCGATGGCGGCGGTGATGATGGTCAAGCACGACCTGCCGTGGGTCCTGGCGCTGGTCCTGTGTCTGCTGATCGGCGCGGTCGCCGGTGCCTGGCAGGGCTTCTTCATCGCCTATCTCGGCATCCCGTCGTTCATCGTCACCCTCGCCGGGATGCTGGCGTTCCGCGGGCTCACCCAGATCGTCCTGGAGGGGCAGTCGCTCGCGCCGTTCCCCGACGGCTTCCAGAACATCGCCAAGGGCTTCATCCCGGAAATGGGCCCCTACACCCAGTACCACAACCCCACGCTCGTGCTCGGTCTCGCCGCGGTCGTCCTGCTGCTGTGGCGCGAGTGGCGCGACCGCAAGCGGCAGTCGGCGTACGACCTCGATCCGCTGCCGAGGGGCCTGTGGGCGGCCAAGTGCGTGGCGATCACGGCCGCCGTCACCGCCTTCACCCTCACGCTCGCCAGCTTCCACGGCGTGCCGGTCGTGATGCTCATCATGTGCGGTCTGCTGATCCTGCTCGGCTACGTGATGCGCAACGCGGTCGTCGGCCGCCATGTGTACGCGCTCGGCGGCAACAAGGCCGCGGCCAAGCTGTCCGGCGTCAAGGACCGGCGCGTCACCTTCCTGGTGTTCGTGAACATGGGCGTCCTCGCGGCGCTCGCGGGCTGTGTGTACGCGGCCCGGCTGAACGCGGGCACCCCGCAGGCGGGCCTGAACTTCGAGCTGGAGGCGATCGCCGCGGCGTTCATCGGCGGTGCCTCGATGAGCGGCGGTGTCGGCACCGTGATGGGCGCCGTCATCGGGGGCCTGGTCCTCGGCGTCCTCAACAACGGCATGTCGCTGGTCGGCATCGGCACGGACTACCAGCAGGTGATCAAGGGGCTCGTGCTGCTCGCCGCGGTCGGCTTCGACGTCTGGAACAAGCGGAAGATCGGCCGCTAGGCGCAGGGGCGCCGGAGGCTTGGTGACACGGCTGAGGGGCGCTCTCGGCGCGCGCACCGCGTCGCCCTCGCCCGCCGGCCCTGTTCCGCACGCGGTCCGACTCACAGGATCGGTCTACCATCGCGTCCTGGTGACGGCACAACCCGTCGACCGGGCTTTCACCGGCCGCCGTCTCGTCGAGGTGTACCTGCACCGCGCGGACGCGGCAGGCATGGTGGGCGTGGCCGACACAGGAGAGACAGGGAGCAGATGACGCTGAAGGCAGGCCAGCGGGTGGTGCTGGCAGCGGACACCCGGCTGACCGAATCGGCCGAGGTGTCGGGGGTAGTCGTCGGGTTCCTGTCCCTCGCGGCGGGCACCGGCGGGACCGTCGAGCAGGTGGTCGGCCACCAGGATGTGGGCCACGACGTGCGCGAGTACGAGCGGCTCAAGTCGCTGCTCGACGCGTTCGGGTCCGCGATGCCCACGGAGAGCAGGAGGCAGCTCGAAGAGAAGGTCGGCTCCCTGGAACCCGCGTGGACCGCCTTCCAGGAGCAGGGGCCCCGCGTGCGCGTGCGGGTCCGCTTCGACAACGGATTCATCCTCGACGGGGCCCACGAGGACATCTTCGTCCCTGTCTGAGGGCGCGCCCCGGGTCAGACCGGTGGCCGGCCTCGCTGCCCGGGCCGACGCCCGCAAGTGGCACTACGCCGTGCTCGCCTGGCTGCCGGACCTCGGCCCCGGCAGCCAGGCGAGCCTGAGCGGGCGCACCGGCGTCTACCGCAGCGACATGGTCGGCGTCCTCAACGAACTGGCCGAACGCGACCAGTTCACGCGGTTGCTCACCCGCCTCCTCGACCACCACACCCAGGCGTCCTGACATCACAGCCGCCCGCCTTCCTCCCCGCCCGCCCTGTCCTGGGGAAACGCGCGCTCCACGAACGACGCGATGTGCGCGTGCAGGGCGCTCGCCGCGCCGTCGGCGTCACCCGCCAGGGCGAGCCGCAGGATCTCGCGGTGCTCGGCGGCCTCGCGGTGCCAGGACGGCTCGGCGGCCCAGGCGACCGCCGACACCAGCGCGGCCTGGTCGCGGACCTCGTCGAGCAACCGCCCGAGCAGCGGGTTGCCGCACGGCAGGTACAGGGCACGGTGGAAGTCCCTGTTGGCGAGGGAGCGTTCGGCGGTGTCCGCGGCCCCGTCGGCACGGGCGAGCGCCTCGCCCGCCGCGTCCAGGGCCGCCCCGCCGCGCACCGTGCGCCGCAGCGCCTGCGGTTCGAGGAGCAGCCGCACGTCGTAGACCTCGCGGGCCATGTCCGCGTCCACCGTGCGCACCGTGGCGCCCTTGAACTGGCTCATCACGACGAGCCCGGTCCCGGCCAGTGTCTTCAGCGCCTCGCGCACCGGCGTCTTGGACACCCCGAACGACTCGGCGAGTTCCGTCTCGACCAGGGGCTGCCCAGGCGTCAACTGCCCGGTGAGGATGCGGTGCTTGATCGCCTCCTGCACGAACTGGGTGCGGGAGGGGATCGGTACGGGCACGGAGGTCATGCCTGCCTCTCGGCTCTCACGTATGACGTCTCATATACGACGTACGAAGGGACGCGTCGAAGGTAGGAGCGGGGTGACGGTTCGTCAATGGGCCCCACGCAAGACGGCCCTCGGTGACCTGCTCCCTGCGCCGCCGCCGAGGCCCGCTCAGCGGAGCAGGTCGCCGAGGACGGTCACGCCCTCCCGGATGTCCGAGGGCGTGCTCGCCGCGTAGCCGAGCACGAGGCCGGGCCGCCCCGGGCGCTGGGCGTGCCAGGACAGCGGCTGCGCCTTGACGCCGCGCTCCAGGGCGGCCGCGGCGAGGGCGACGTCGTCGCAGCCGGGGTGGAGAGTGACCGTCAGGTGCAGGCCCGCCGCGGCGCCGTGGACGACGGCTCCCGGCAGCCGGTCGGCGAGCGCCGCGATCATGGCGTCCCTGCGGCCGCGGTGACGTCGGCGCAGGAACCGCAGGTGGCGCTCCAGCTCGCCGGACTCCATGAGGTGGGCGAGAACCAGCTGGGGCAGGGCCGCGTTGCCGAGGTCGGCGAAGCGCTTGGCGTCGACGAGGGCGTCGCGGTAGCGGCGCGGGGCGAGCAGCCAGCCCACGCGCAGGGCGGGCGCGAGGAGCTTGGAGACGCTGCCCGCGTACGCGACGTGGTCGGCGAGGGTGGAGCGCAGCGCGGGCACGGGCGGGCGGTCGTAGCGGTGCTCGGCGTCGTAGTCGTCCTCGATGATCAGGCCGCCGTCCCGGGCCCAGTCGGCGAGTTCGCGGCGCCGCTCGCCGTCGAGGACGACGCCGGTCGGGAACTGGTGGGCGGGGGTGAGCAGGGCGACGCGGGCTCCGGTGGCGCGCAGCGCGTCGACGCGGACGCCCCGCTCGTCGACGGGCACCGGCGGTGACTGGAGGCCGGAGTTGCGCAGGTGCTGCCGGATGCCGAGGGAGCTGGGGTCCTCCAGGGCGACCCGCGTGACGCCCTCGTCCTTGAGGACCAGGGCGAGCAGGCCGAGCGCCTGCGCGGTGCCCGCGACGATCAGCACCTCGTCCGGGTCGGCGGCGATCCCGCGGTTCTGGGCGAGCCAGCGGGCGACGGCGCGGCGCAGCGCCGGGGTGCCGCGCGGGTCGCCGTAGCCGAAGTCCGCCGGAACGAGTCCGGCGAGCACGGCGCGCTCGGCACGCAGCCACGCCGCCCGGGGGAAGGCGGCGAGGTCCGGCAGGCCCGGTGACAGATCGACGCGGGCGGGCGTGGCGCGCAGCGCGTCGAAGACGCCGGTGTCGAGGGGGTCCGCGAACAGCGCCCGCTCCCGCGACGCGACCTCGGGCGCCCCCGTCCGGCGCGCCGCAGGCCGCCGCCCGCCCGCGCGCCGCTCCCCCGTCCGATGCCCCGCCGCCCGGTCCTCCACCCGGAGCTCCGCCCGGCCGCGCCCTGCCCGGCTGTCCTCCGCGAGGCCGCCCTCCCTGGGTCGGGCCAGCGGCGCCGCCAGGACCACGGTCCCGCCCCGCCCCCGCCCCTCGACGTGCCCGTCCTCCGTCAGCCGCCGGTACGCCTCGGTCACCACACCTCGCGAGACGCCCAGCTCCTCGGCGAGCACCCGGGTGGCGGGCAGCCTGCTCCCGGGCGGCAGCAGCCCCTCGGCCACGGCTCGCCGGACCTGCCGGGCGAGCCAGTCCGACATCCCGCCCCTGGGAGCGTCAGCCGGATTCAACTGCAGGAAGTCGGAGGCGGCTCCGGTCGTGCCGACCACCGTTATGGACCTGTCGGAGGGAGATCCATTGGACCTGTTCATGGATCCATTGTGGCGGGAGAGTCAAGCCATGGAGTTCCTGCTGACCACGCTCGTCCTGACCGTGACCCCTGGCACCGGCGTGCTGTTCACCGTCGCGGCCGGTCTCTCCCGGGGCACCCGGGCCGGTCTCGTCGCGGCCGTGGCGTGCACCGTGGGCATCGTGCCGCACATGCTGGCCGCCCTCACGGGTGTCGCCGCGCTGCTCCACACCAGCGCCCTGGCGTTCCAGACGCTCAAGTACCTGGGGGTGGCCTACCTGCTCTTCATGGCGTGGAAGACGCTCCGCGACAACAGCGACCTCGCGGCCGAGCGGGACGGCGCGCCGCACTCCGTCTCCGACGTCATCACATCGGCCGTGCTGCTCAACCTGCTCAACCCGAAGCTCACCGTGTTCTTCTTCGCCTTCCTGCCGCAGTTCGTCGACAAGGACGAGCCCCACACCTTCCTGCGCATGGCCGAACTCAGCGCCGTCTTCATGCTGGTGACGCTCGTGGTGTTCGCCCTGTACGGGGTGTTCGCCGCGGCGGTGCGCGACCACGTGATCGGGCGGCCCCGGGTCATGGCCTGGGTACGGCGCGTCTTCGCGACCGCGTTCGCGGCGCTCGGCCTCAAACTCGCCCTCCTCTGAACCCCTTCACCCCACCGCCATCCACCGCCACTCCCCCAATCGCCCCCAACCGCCCCGTCCTGACCTCTCCCACCCCCCCTCCCGCCCCCTCCCGAACGGAACCACCGTGCACTTCCAGCATGCGAGCGACCTCTGGCAGGACTTCCCCCAGCTGGTCCCCGGGGTGATCTTCGCCCGGGGCATCACCGCCGACGTGTCGGTCGACCGGCCCGTCGCCGCGTTCGGCGCGGCCGCGGCCGAACGGCTCGCCGGCACGCAGGAGAGCGCCCTGCCCGAAATCCAGGCCTGGCGGCGCGCGTTCACCGCGATGGGCCTCAAGCCGACGCAGTACCGCTGTGCCTCCGAATCCCTCCTGCGCCGCTTCCGCAAGGAGGGCTCCCTGCCCCGCATCCACCCCCTGATCGACCTCTGCAACGCCGCGTCCCTCGCGTACGGCATCCCGGTCGGCGTCTTCGACGTCCCCCTCATCTCCGGTGACCTCGAAGTCCGGTACGCCGACGGGGACGAGGTCTACGAGACGTTCGCCGGTACGGAGGAGCACCCCGACCCCCGCGAGGTGATCTTCGCCGACGACGCCCGGCGGGCCCACGCCAGACGCTGGACCAACCGGCAGAGCGGCTACTCGGCGGTCCGAGACACCACGTCGGACGTCCTGATCATCGTGGAGGCGCTGCACGAGACCGCTCCGGCGGACGTGGCGAAGCTGATGGACGCGCTGACGGCGGAACTGCGCGCGGCCTGGGGCGTGGAGACCGCCTCGACGGTGCTGACCCGCTCGGCGCGGCGCTTCACGTTCTGAGGCCTCGCCGGTCGCTCACCTCCCGTACTCCACGAGCCCGGTGGGCAGCACCACACGCCGGTACGTGCCCGCTCCCCCGCCCCTGTGCTCCCGCACCCGCTCCATGAGCAGGCGCCCCGCGGTGCGCCCCAGCTCGTCGCTGTCGTACGTGACGAGGGTGAGCGGCACCCCCAGCGCGTCGGCGAGTTCGAAGTCGTCGAAGCCCGCGAGGGCGGTGTCCGTGCCGGTGGTCCGCAACGCCCGGAAGGCTCCTATGGTGTTGCGGTTGTTGGAGCAGAAGAGCGCGGTCGGCGGCTCGGGCAGGGCGAGGAGTTCGGTGGCGGCGCGCTCCGCCTCGGCCGGTTCGGTCTGGCCCTGGCGGACCAGGCGGGGGTCGGCGGGCAGGCCCGCGGCGGCGTGGGCGGCGTGGTAGCCGCGCAGCCGCTCGGTGCCCGTGTACACGGCGGGCGGTGAGCCGAGGAAGCCGACGCGGCGGTGGCCGTGCGCCAGCAGGCGGGCCGTGGCCGCGCGGGCGCCGCCGACGTCGTCGACCAGGACGCAGTCGGCGTCGAAGCCCTCGGGCGGGCGGCTGGCGAGGACCACCGGGACGCCCTCGGCCGCCGCGGCGGCGAGGTGGCGCTGGTCGGAGCCCGCGGGCACGGCGATGATGCCGTCGACACGCCGGGCCACCAGGTCGGCCACCAGGTCCCGTTCGCCCTCCAGGTCCTGGCCGGTGTTGCCGATGACCGTCTTCAGGCCGTCGGCCGCGGCGACGGAGTCGACGCCGAGGGCGAGCCGTGAGTAGAAGGGGTTGGCGAGGTTGGTGACGACCAGGCCGACCAGGCCCGTGCCGCGGCCGAGGCGGAGGCTGCGGGCCACCTCGTTGGGGCGGTAGCCGAGGGCGGCGGCGGCCGCGCGGACACGGTCGCGGGTGGCGGGCAGCACGCGCGGGTCGTCGCGCAGGACCCGGGACGCCGTCATCGCGCTGACCCCGGCCCGCTCGGCGACGTCGCGGAGGGTGGGGGGCTGCCCGGCCCTGGGGTCTCGTGGTGCGGGCATGGGGCTCGCGTTCCTCTCGTTCCTGCCGGCCCCGGGGGCGCGCTCCTCGCGTGCTCCGGCGGCTCGGTCCTTTGCGTACCCCCGTGGCCGGCCCCTCACCCCGTCCGCGCGTACACCCCGGCCCCCACCAGCGCCGCTTCCGTGCCCAGCGCGCCCGTCCGGACGGCGACCCGCGGGTTGGCCAACGCGCAGCGCAGCGGCGGCCCGACGAGGTCCCAGGACCGGGCGAGGCCCCCGCCCACCACGAGAGCCGTGGCTCCGAAGTCCCGCACGTACGGGGCGAGAACGCTGCCGAGCGTGGTGAGGGCCTCGTGCAGGACGCGGCCCGCGCGCGCCTCGCCCCCGCGCGCCCGCGCGGCGATGTCGTGGAGCTCCGCGCGGCGGTCACCGTAGCGGGCGAGAAGGGCCCGGCGCGACATCGAGTCCTCCAGCGGCCGCCCGCGCGCGGTCACCAGGTCGATGCGGCCGCACGGCGGCACCCCCGGTCCGTCGTGGCGCACCTCCCCGTCCACGAGGAACGCCGAGCCCACGCCCGTGCCCAGGGTGACGCCCACGCAACGCCGGTGCCCGCGCGCCGCCCCGGCCGACCACTCGCCGAGGGCGAAGGCATGGGCGTCGTTGAGGAACACGACGCCGCGGGGGCGCGGCCACACGCCGTCGAGCAGGACCGACCCCACGTCGATGCCGTACAGGTCCTCGAACTTGCCGACGCCTTCGAAGCGCGCGATGCCCCTGTCGTAGTCGAAGGGGCCCGGCACGGCGACACCCCACAGTTCGGCGGCGGGCGCGTCGATGCCGGTGGCGCAGCGCACCACCGTGCCGAGGACGTGCTCGGCGGTGCCGCGCGGATCGAGGTCCCGGCTCGCCCGGCGCAGCACGCGGGCCCGCCCGGGGTCGACGAGCGCGGCGGTCACGTGGCTGCCGCCGATCTCCAGGACGGCCCGCATCAGCGGCCCGCGTCCGGGCGGGACGGAGCCGGGCGGCACGCCTGCCCGGCCGCCGCGAGCGGCCGGACCAGCGCCTTCACCACCTTCGTCGCCCCGCCGCGCGCCGCGATCCGGTACGCGCCGACGGCGGCGGGAACGGTGAGGGTCTCCGCGTACGCGAGCGGGTGCCGGTCGCCCGCCTCCGTCAGGATCTCCACGCCCTCGCCCGCCACGACGTTCAGGACGTGGAAGCGGCCCGCGGTGTCGTCGTCGGCGACGGCGCCCGCATCCAGGGCGTACCGCCGTACTTCGTAGAACATCTCCGGCAGCGCTCCGATGACGTCCTCGTGCCAGCCCTCGCCCGCGCGCAGCAGGCGGGGCTCCTGGACGAGGTCGCGGGCGACGGCCTCGCCGCGCCGTTCGGTGTCGAGGTTGGCGAGGCCGTGTTCATAGGGGAGTTGGCGGGGGTTGCCGTCGGCGTCGGGGCGCAGCCAGTCGTAGAAGCGCAGGCTGTAGAGGTAAGGGGTGGCGCTGATCTCCAGGACCAGGTTTCCCGCGCCGCTCGCGTGCGGGGTGCCCGCGGGGATCATGAAGAGGCGGCCCTGTTCGGCGGGGAAGGTCAGGACGTGGTCCTCGGGGTCCATGGGCACGCCGTCCTGCGCGGCTTCCTCGATCTCCTTGCGGAACAGCTCGACGTCGGCGTCCTCGCGCAGCCCGAGGAAGACACGGCCGCCGGGGCCGCCGCGGGTCACGTAGTACGTCTCGTGCTGGGTGTAGGGCCAGCCGAACCGTTCGCGCATGTACCGCTCGCGGGGGTGGCAGTGCACGGACAGGTTCCCGCCGTCGACGGTGTCCAGGTAGTCGAACCGGATCGGGAAGGACGTGCCGAAGCGGGCGTGGACGTCGGGGCCGAGCAGTTGGTGGGGGTGCAGGACGCACAGGAGCTGGAAGGGGATCTCGGCCTGGACGCCCGGGCCCGCGCCGATGAGGACGCCCGATTCGGGGGCGATGAGTTCGTAGCCGAGGGCGGTGTTGCGGGCGCCGGGGTTGAAGCCGAGGACGCGCTGGGCCCAGTGGCCGCCCCACGGGGTCGAGTTGAAGTACGGGCGGGTGCGCACGGGCCGCCGGGCGAGGGCGCGGAGCGTCGCGCGCAGGCCGGGTCCGTCGACGTACACGGGGCGGTCCGGGTCCTGCGCGTCGAGCCAGGCGTCGACGCGTGGGGCGAGGGCGTCGCGGTGCCGGTCGAGCATCGGCCAGTCGATGTAGAAGAGGCGTCGGAGGTCGGGCGGTTCGCCGGGGAGCCCGAGGTTGTCCCCGTGGCCCGCGGCGACGGCGGCCTCCGCGTGCCGCTTGGGCACGTCCGCGTACCAGAGGCGGTCGTGCGGGACGAGCGCGGCGCCGGGGCCGTGCACGAGCAGCAGGCCGTCCGTGGGCGGGTCCGGCCAGGGGAGGGCGTCGAAGAGGTCGGTGAGGGGGTGGTGCGCGAGGGCGCGGTAGTACGGGTCGCCGCTGCCGTCGTCGGTGCGTCGGCGCACCTCGTCGGGCGGGGCGTGGTGCGCGGTCACGTCGAAGGTGTCCACGCGCACACCAAAGGCGGCGAGTTCGGCGGTGAGCCGGGCGGCGAGGAGGGGGAAGTCGACGGACGGCGGCCCGTCGACGGCGACCGTCGACGGGCCCCCGGGCAGCCGGGCGGCCACGGCGCGCCATCCGGCGGCCATCACGGCCCCCGGTGCCGGGCCGTAACGCGGGTCGAGCCGGTACACGCGTTCTCCTTCGTGCGGTGGTTCCTGCGGTGGTCCCGGGATGCTTCCCGCGCGGTGAGCGCCGTGCTGCGCGCGGTGGTTCAGGGGCGGACGAGAAGCAGGGCGGCGGTGGCGAAGGGCGGGACGGCGAGTGTCGTGGCCCAGTGGGTGCCGTTGACGTCATCCGCACCGGCCCCGGCGTCCACGCCGTCCCCGCGGTCGAGCGCGGCGCCCTTCGCGCCGAGGTAGTCCGCCCGGTACGCGGCGGCCACCGGGAAGCGGGCCAGGACCCGGCAGTCCACCGGCTCGTGCGCGAACGACTGCAGGCGCAACAGCACTTCACCGGGCCGGGGCACCGTCGCGCCGACGAGCCGCACCCGCGGGTCGTCGAGCTCGACGAAGGCGTGCGTCGCCGCGCCGGCGACGACCGGACCGCGCGCCCGCACCGCCCGCAGGGGCCGGCTGAACGCGGCGGCGGTGCGCGGCCCGAGCCCGTCGGCCGTGGGCGCGCACGCGAGGCTGTAGCGGAAGGTGACCTCGAAGCCCTGCTCGCTCGGGAAGTTGGTGTCCCACAGGTTGTTGTGGATCCAGGAGAAGACGGTGGCGGGTTCGTCGTGGCCCATCGTCCTCGGGAACGGCGCGTACGGCAGGGCGACGTTGCCGAACTGGACGAGCGGCGCGTCCTGCGAGGACCAGGCGACCGCGCACCCGTCGTCCGCGAGGGTCACCCAGCGGCGCACGGCCCGCATGTGGCGCGCGGATCCCGGCACCACCGGCAGGCCGGTGCCGGTGACGCCGCCGGAGGCCTCCATGCGCACGACCGGGTCGTCGAAGGCGAAGGGGAACGCGAAGTAGGCGCTCTCCTTGCCCAGGGTGCGGTCCTTGTCGAGGCGGTTCTCGATGTCGAGGCGGGGGACGCCGCGCGCCAGGGTCAGCGTGGTGCGCAGCCGGTTGGCGCCCGCCGGGCGGGTCTCGTAGGTGAGGGTCTCGGCGGTCGCCGTGGAGTGCCGGGCGATGAGGGCCGCGGGTGGGGCGACGGCCCGGGTCCCGAGGTGTTCGAGGCGGTCGGACGCGGTGGTGCGGCTGGAGTTGTGGTTGAAGCCACCGGCGGTGGTGTAGCTGTCGTGGAAGTAGCCGTTGAAGCCCACGACGGGGTCGGTGCGCACGAGTTCACGCCCGGTCGACTTGTCGATGACCGAGGCGATGCAGGCGCGCGCGAGGTCGACCCGGACGGCGAGGTGTTCGTTCTCCAGGAGCGTCGGGTGGGGGTGGGCGAGGGCCTGCGCGGCGGTGTCGGCGGGGTCCTCGCGCTCGGCGGTGCCGGTGGGGTTCCAGCCGGTGGCCGCCTGGGCGACGGCGGCCCCGGGGACGGTGCGGGCGTCGCCGCCGGTGTCGGTGCCGGACTCGGTGACCGGGTCGGTGCCGGCGTCGGTGACCGTGTCCGTGTCGGCGTCGACGAGCTCGACGCGTACCGAACCGGCGGCCGGCACCTCGTCGATCCGCACGACGAGGAACCGCCCCGCGTCCCGATGGTCGTCGTTCGTCTGCGCCCGCTCCTCGTGCGCGAGCCGCCGGTGGCTGCGGCCGTCCCGAACGGCCACAGCCCGCTCCAGCGGCACGCTGCTCTCCGGCAGGAAGATCCGCACGACGTCGGTGCGCGGCCAGGAGCAGGTGTTGACGACGTGGTACGTGGCGAGGGCGCCCGGCGCGGCGGCGAGCCGCTGGCCCAGCCGGGCGCTCGCCCGGTGAAGCAGCGACGTGCCGTCGTCGTGGGCGCGCAGGGCCTGCCCGTACTTCCAGTGCCACTGCTGCTCGCCGCTGTGCCCGCCCTCGTCGCCGTGGGTCCACGGGTCGCCGGCGCCCCAGGTGTGCTCGTCGAAGAGCGACACCGCTTCGTAGACCCCGGCGGCGTCACGCGTGTCGTCCTCGGCCCCCGTGGCGTCGAGGAGGGACGCGAACGCGCTGATGGTCTGGGCGTCGGCGACCGCGGACTGGGCGGTGCGGGACAGGGACAGCGGCTGGGCCCCCGCTCCCACCCCGTCGACCCACCAGTCGGTCCAGTCGCCTTCGAAGGTGGCGATCTCGTCGCCGATCCTGGCCTCGGCGTCGAGGAAGAAGTCCTCGTTGCGGGAGAGCCGCAGCCGGGGGTGGGCCCAGGTCTCGTTCCACCGCCGCACGGTGTCGGCGATGATGCGGCGCGGCGGCGCGTTGTCGCCGAACTTGCCCTGGACGCGCAGGTGCAGGACGTCCCAGGGGTAGGGCTCGCGCTTGATGTCCTCCTGGTCCATGGCCCAGCCGAAGATGCCGCCGCGGTAGGGGTAGGGGTGGCTCGCCAGGGAGGTCAGATAGGCGGGCAGCAGATCGTCGACGTCGGCGTAGGCGGTGTCGAAGCCGAGCAGCGGGCCCTCCATGTAGGCGAGGCCGTGCGGGGTGTCGGTCATCCACACCAGGACGCTGTTGCCGCTGGGCGCCCGCCAGCGGAAGAGCCTCGGCAGTCTCTCGCCGCCGACCAGGTGCGGCACCGAGCGGCCCGCCCAGTTGTGGGCGACGGACAGATAGCTGACGCCCGCCGCGGCGAGGGCGTCGATCAGGCCCACGACCGCGCCGGGCACGTCGGTCTGCATCGCGGAGGTGAAGCGCACGCCGTGGCGTACGCGGATGTCGTGGGCCAGGCGCAGGAGTTCGTGCAGCTCGTCGGTGGAGCAGGTCTCGGTGTGCAGGTTGAACGGCAGCGCCGTCAGCTCGATGCGGCCCTCCCCCACCCGGCGTATCAGCTCCTCGACCTGCTCCGCGGGCCGGGACTCGGCCCACTGCTTGAAGGACCACAGCGACTCCACGCACCAGCGGAACCGTGACTCGGCGGGCCAGTCGTCGGTGGTCCGCGTCAGTTCCAGGCACGAGTCGAGGTAGGACAGGTGCTCGTTGAGGACCTGCCCCTGCGGGTCGGTGTAGCCGATGTCGAGGTGCGAGTGGTGCACCAGGTGGATGGTCCACTGGCGCTGCGGCGCCAGGGCGACGCCGATGCCCTCGACGCCGCCGCCGGGCAGGGCGACGGTGACGCGGGTGGGCGCGGTGACGGCGGGCACGAGCAGCCGCACGGCGCGGCCGGGACCGGGGACCCGCTCGGTGCGCAGCGGCGTCCCCGATTCCGTGCGCACCTCCACGTCGCCGGGCACGGCTGACCCGTTGACCGGTTCGACGCGCAGCGACTGCAGCAGCGTCCCGTCGGCGGCGTGCCGCATCAGGGGCTCCTCGGTGAGCCTCAGCACGCGGCCGTTCAGCGCTCCCTCGGCGCTGACCACCCCGGCGCGCAGGCTCGCGCGGATGCGGTCGCTGTCCCAGTCGGTGGTGCGGACCAGGGCCCGTGTCGTCATGCGGATCTCTCCCGGGGCGGTCGGCGGGGCGGTGGGTGTCGGTCGGCGGGCAGGTCGCGGTCGGTCAGCGGGCGGAGGCGGTGATGCCGCGCAGGAACAGGCCGCGGAACACCAGGAAGAGCAGCAGGGTGGGCGCGGACACGATCAGTGCGCCCGCGAGGATCACGGGCGGGCCCGCGGAGGAGTAGGCGTTGTTGAGGGTGGTGAGGGCGGCCATGACGGGCTGGACGTCGGCGCTGCGGCTGAGCGTGATGCCGAGCAGCAGGTCGTTCCAGACGGCGGTGAACTGGAAGAGGAAGGCGACGCCGAGCCCCGCCCGCATCAGGGGCACGTGGATGCGCCAGAAGATCCGCCCGAAGGACGCCCCGTCGATCAGAGCCGCCTCCGTCAACTCCGGTGGCATCGTGGTCATCTGATTGCGGATCAGGAAGAAGGCGAAGGGGATGGCCCAGGCGACATACACCAGCATCAGGCCGAGCCTCGTGTCGTACAGGTTGGCGTCGGCGTACAGGCCGAAGAGCGGTGCGAGGAAGATCTGGAGCGGGAACAGCGTGCCGGAGTAGATCAGCCAGAACCAGAACGCGGGCCTCGGAATGGGCAGGACGACGACGGCGAAGGCCGCCATCGCGGCGACGAGCACGGCCACGGTCCCGCACACCACGGAGTACAGGAGCGAGGCCTGGAAGCTGTCCCCGATGCCCGCCTCCGTCCAGGCGGTACTGGCGTTGTCGACGAAGGCGAAGCCCTGGAACGTCCAGTCGGGCCTGCCCTCGTACGCGGTGGACGGAGTCAGCGCGTTGACGACGAGCAGGTACAGCGGGACCAGCCACAGCGCCACGCAGCCCGCGACGAAGAGATGACGTACGACGCGTCCCACAGCCGTCCCCTCCTCAGGCCTTCGCCCAGCCGGTGTCGGGCATCTGGTGGCGCAGGTACGCCCAGGACGAGGCGACGACGATCACGGTGAGGACCAGGGCGATCGCCGAGCCGTAGCCCACGTGGAAGAGGCGGAACGCCTCGCGGTACATGGTCAGGGCGAGCGTCTCCGAGGACCGCGAAGGGCCGCCCTTGGTGAGGATCCAGATCATGTCGAACGCCTTGAGGCTGTTCACCACGGCCATGCCCACGACCACGACGGTCACCGCCCTCAGCTGCGGAAGCGTGATGTACCAAAACATCCGCCAGCCGCTCGCCCCGTCCAACTGGGCCGCCTCGACGGTGTCCCGGGGGATGGCGCGCAGGCCGATGGCGAAGAGTACGACGTTGATGCCGGTCGCCTGCCAGGTGGACGCGACGATCAGCGCGAGCGTGTTCTGCGGCCACTCCAGGAGCCAGGTCTGCGCCCCGGAGTCGAGGCCGACGGAGCGCAGGAACTGGTTGACGGCCCCGTCGGACGTCAGCATGAAGTTCCACAGGACGGCCGTGGCGGCGGTCGAGATCGCGAACGGCAGCACGATGACGAGGCGCGCGACGCCCCCGAACCGCGTCCGGTGCGTGGCGACCGCGATCAGCAGGCCGAGGAGCACCGGCAGGAGCAGTGTCCCTGTCACCCACATCAGGGTGTTGAGCAGCGACCGGCCGAAGATTGGGTCGTCGGCGAGCCGCGTGTAGTTGTCGATCCCGGTGTAGCTGCTCGTGAAGCCGTTGTCCTCGAAGAAGCTGCCGTACACGCTGCGGAAGAACGGGTACACCAGCAGGACGCCGACGAAGGCGAAGGCGGGCAGTGCCCACGGCAGCGCGGCCAGGGGTCCGCCGCGGCGGGCACCGGGGCGGACGGCCCGGTGGGGCGTGCGGACGGGGACCCGGCGGCGGGCGCGGGGCGCCTTGGCCGCCGTCGCCGCGGCCGGTGCGGGGGTCGTGGTCCCGGTCATGTCCGTGCCGCCTCCCGCCACACCTTCCAGGCCTCGTCCGCGCGCTCCTGCATGGTGCGCAGCACCTTCCGGTACGAGGACGGGTCGAGCAGGAAGCCCGCGAGGTCGTCGACGGTCGCCTCGACCAGCTCGGGCGGGCCCTGCTCCCAGAACCGGTTGAGCAGCCGCAGCCGTTCGCCGCGCACCTTCTTGGCCAGTGCCGCGATGACGGGGTTGGCGGCGGGGACCCGCAGGTTGGGGCAGCCGTCCTGGAGGGCGTGCGAGAACGCCTTCAGGACGGTGGGGTGCAGCCAGTTCCTGGTGGCCTTGAGGGCCTCGGTGCGGTCGGGGCCCTTGACGGTGGCGACCAGGGCGCTGGACTCGAAGATCACGGCGGGGCGGGCCGCGGGGTCCGCCATGGGCAGCACGAACGCCCCGACGTTCTCGCCGGGTTTGCCGCCCCCGGCGGCGAGGGTCGAGCCGAGCCAGGTGCCGCACGGCAGCATGCCGACCTTGCCGTGGACGAGGGCGGCCGCGGCGTCGACGTGGTTCATGTCCATCGGCGTGAACCAGTCCTTGTCGAAGAAGCCCGCCAGCGTGCGCAGGGCGCGTTCGGCACGCGGGTCGGTGTATCGCTCGCGGCCGTTCATCAAGTCGTCGTAGAACTGCGGGTCCTGGCGGCTGAGGATCTCCTGGAACCAGATGAACGCGGGCCAGCGGCCGTCGGCCGTGCCGTGCAGCGGGACGATCTTGTTCCGCTTCAGGTGGTCGGCGGCGGCGAGGAAGTCGTCCCAGGTCGCCGGGGGCTTCAGGCCGTGCTCCGCGAACACTTCGGGGTTGTAGAAGAACACCCAGTACGCGAGGTTCATCGGCAGTCCGTACACCCGGCCGCGGTACGTGAACGCCTCCCGCAGGGACCGGTCGGCCCAGCCCCTGCCGACCGCCGTGTCCCACTGGTCGGTCAGGTCGGCGATGCCGCCGGTGCGTGCCAGGTCCTGGAGCCGGTAGCCGGACCAGTACTTGAGCAGGTCCGGGGTCTTCCTGGTCCGCAGCGAGGACTTCACCACCTGCTCGAACGCCTCCAGGGACGGGTTGACCTCCGGGACGAGCCGCAGCCCCGCGACCGACCTCATGGCCGCCCCCGCCGCGGCCATCGGCGCCGACCAGGCCGCGCTGTCCCCGAACACGGCGACCTTTCCCGCGGGCTGGCCCGACGCGGTGCCGCAGCCGGTGGCGAGGGCGCTCATCGCGGCGGTGGCGGCGGACGCGGTGAGAAGGGTGCGGCGGGTCAACGAGGAGGTGCTGGAGGTACTGGAAGTGCTGGAAGTACTGGGCGTGCGGCCTGACATGGGTGGCCCCCCAGGTGCTTTCCCGGGTGTGTCCCGGCCCGGTGTTAGCGTTAACACGAGCGAGATGGAGCGTCGTGGCGGCGCGGGCGGATGTCAAGGGAGCGCGGAGTAGGCGGGCGGGATCGCGCCACCCGTCGTCCTGCCCCCCCCTCATCGGCCCGTTGCGCTGAGTCTCGGCGGGCGTCGTCATCGCGCCGACGCTCCACCCGGCCGGCCGCGCCCTCGCCGACGACCGCCGACCGCCGACGACCGGGCGGGACGCCGGGAGCGCGGTCACCCCCGCCCGGGCGTACACGAGTCTCCTGGCCCTCACTCCGCTCAACCCGATGAGCGTCGTGTACTTCGCCGCGCTCGTCGTCGGCAGCCGGACCGACGCGGCGCCGGACCGTGTGGGCCAGGCCGTGTTCACCCTCGCCGCGTTCGCCGCGTCCGCGAGCTGGCAACTGTTGCTTGCCGGGGGCGGCGCGCTGGTCGGCCGGGCCCTCACGGGGCCCCGGGGCCGCCTCGGCACGGCGCTCGCTTCCCGTGCCCTTATCGTCGCTTTGGCCGCGCACCTGCTGGTCTCGGCCTCGTGACCCCCTCGGAACCGTCCCTACCCACCGCCCCGGAGCACCTCGATGACCGCGACCGCCGCCCGCTACCTCTATCTCGCCCGGCACGGCGAGGCGTCCCCGGACGAGTCCGAACTGACCGACCGGGGGCGCCGCCAGGCCGTCCTCCTCGGCGAGCGTCTGCGCGGCACTCCGCTGGCGGAGATCAGCCACGGCCCGCTGCCGCGCGCCGCGCAGACGGCGAGCCTCGTCCACGACCGGCTCCCCGGCGTTCCCCTCACCTCCTCCGAGGCCGCCGGGGACTACATCCCGCACCTGCCGACCCCGGACGAGCTGCCGCAGGACTCGGCCGCCGCCACGCTCGACCGGCTCGCCGCCTTCCCGGCCGTCGAGCGGGAGCGGGGTCCCGCCCTCGCGCGGGCGGCGCTCGACCGGTTCACCGGACCCGTCGAGGGCGACGTGCCCCGCCACGAGTTGGTGGTGACCCACAACTTCCTCATCGGCTGGCTGGTGCGCGCCGCACTCGACGCGCCCGCGTGGCGCTGGCTCGGCCTGAACCACACCAACGCGGGCCTCACCGTGATCCGATACGCGCCGGGCCGCCCTGCGTCCCTGCTCCTCTACAACGACACCGGGCATCTGTCGCCCGAGCTGCGCTGGACCGGATTTCCGCCCGAGCTGCACGTCTGAGCGGGCCGGTCGGCTCCCGGCGCGGGCGGCACTCGACGCCCCTCAGTGGGCATGGGGTTCGCGCCGGTGCGCCGGGCCGTGGCCGTTGGCGCAATGAGGCGCTGCCGCGCCGGTGGACGCCGACGCGACGGCCGGGTGCGGGGCCGCGTCCTCGTGGTCGATCTGGAGCGTGGTGTGGGTGAGGCCGTACGTCTCGGCGAGGACCTGGTCGAGGTCGCGGCGCACGGCGTGGCAGTCGCCGCCCGGGTGGACGAGGACGTGGGCGGACAGGGCGGGTTCACCGGAGGTGATGGTCCAGACGTGCAGGTCGTGGACCTCCGCCACCGCGGGCGCGGCGGCGAGCCGGTCGCCGATGGCGTCGGGGTCGAGGCCCGCGGGCGCCGCTTCGAGCAGGATGCGGCCGGAGTCGCGCAGCAGCCCGCAGCCCGCCTTGACCATGAGGACGACGACGAAGAGCGTGGCGATGGTGTCGGCGCGGGCGAAACCCGTGGTCATGACGACGACACCGGCGACGGCGGTGCCGATGAACGCGAACAGGTCGTTGAGGATGTGCTGGTAGGCGCCCTCGACGTTCAGCGAGGCGCGGTTGGCCTTGGACAGGCACCAGGTCGCCGCGAGGTTCACGGCGACGCCGGTGAGCGCGGTGGCGAGGACCATCCAGCCGGTGACCTCCGGCGGATGCAGCAGCCGCACGACGGCCTCGTACGCAAGCCACACCGCGGCGAGCAGCAGGGTGAGGCCGTTGGCCTGCGCGGAGAGTATCTCGACGCGCTTGAGCCCGAAGGTGTACGTGCCCTTCGCGGGCCGCGCGGCCAGCCGCATCGCCACCAGCGCGAGGATGATGGAGAAAGCGTCCGTGAGCATGTGGACGGCATCGGACAGGAGCGCGAGCGAACCGGATATGAAAGCGATCGCCGTTTCCACCGAAATGAAAACGCCAATCAATACGAGTGCCAGCGAAAGCCAGCGCCGATCGGCGTCGGCAGACACGCCGTGGCTGTGTCCGCCATGGCCTCCCACCTGGTGATCGTGTCCGTCGTGGTGCGTGTGAGCGTGCCCCACAGGAAGGTCCCCCCTGCTGTCTCGCGGCTGGTCTCGGCGTCCGACGCACGGCAGTCAAGCGTAGATCGGCGAGGTCCGCAAAGGCTGCATCGGTGACCGTTTTCAATGCCGGAGATAACGGATTCCGGGGGCTCCGCGAATCGGTGGAATTTACCGCCACGACAACGGCTGATTAAAGTCGTTTGCCGTCAGGCCTTTTCCCCTTCCGGCGCCTTCCTACGGCTGGTGCTCTCACGACGGCCGCGGCCCGTTCTCCGTGGTGATGTGCGGCGGGCCTACGCGGTCACGGCACCAGCCGTGAGGTACCACGGCGTCCGCCGTGACCCGCCGTCTGACGTGCAGATGCCCCGGCGCGGGGAACGGCGGTCTGACGGGCAGCACCGCGTCCAGGTCGTAGCCGGCCTTCGCCGCGACCCGGCACGAGGCGACGTTGTCGACCTGATGCAGCAGCCGCAGCCAGTGCAGCCCGCTGTCGCCGTACGTCCCGAACGCCCAGTCCGTCAGCGCGTCGAGGGCCCGGGACGCGACGCCCCGGCCACGCGCCGCGGCCACCGTCCAGTACCCCACCTCACCGACCCCGGTGGGATGCCGGGGCGTCTTGACCGCCACGTTGGCCACCAGCCGTCGCCCCCCGGGCCCGTCGTCCCCGTGCTCCTCCTCGACGACGAAGCTCACGTAGTCCCCCGCGGCCCACCCGTTGTGCCGCACCGCCAGCCAGCGTGCGGCGTCGGCGCGGTCGCGGACGGGCATTCGCGTCCACCGCCGCAGCAGGGGATCGCGGTACGCCTCGATCAGCGCCGCCGCGTCACCGTCGTCCCACGGCCGCAGCACCATGCCGGGTGCCCCGTCCCTCGCGCCCACGCGCAGTTCGACGGTCATGAGGCCGCCGGTGCCGCAACGGACGCGTCCGGACCGAACGCGTACAGGACTTGCGGCTCGCCCCACTCCACGAAGGCGTCCGTCTGGCGGGCGCCGAGGTCTTCGAGCAGGCGCGTGGAGCGGAGGTTCGCGCGCTGCGTCACCGCGACCACGCCGGGTGCGGAGGACCGGACGCCGTTGCGGGCCCAGTCCACGACGGTGGCGACGGCCTCGCGCGCGTAGCCGTCGCCCCAGTGCTCGGGCAGAAGTTGGTACGACACCTCCGTGCGGCCGTCGCGGGCTTCCGGGGCGGCATGGGCTGAGGTGCTGTCATGGGGTCATCCCAGCACGGCGGCCCGCCGGTCCCGTGGGCGGCCCCCGCCCGGTGCGCGGCGGGGGCCGGTGCGTGCGCTACGGCGTCGGCACCGTGTCCTCGAAGGCCGTGCCCGCGTCCCGGTACGCCGCGACGCGTCGGGACGCCTCGGCGGGGGTGAGGACCTGGTCCTTGACGTGCAGGACGTAGTCGACCTGTTGGTGGTAGGAGCGGGGCTGCGTGGCGGGCTGGCCCGCGAGGTCGATCAGCCACTGGTTGAAGTTGATGGACATGGGGCGCTCGGGCAGGTACGCGGCGTCGTGGGTGCCGAAGTGCTGCCCGTCGATGTAGTACGTGATGGCCCGGTCGTCGATGGTGAGGACCAGGTCGTGCCAGCCGGCGAAGCTCTCGCGGCGCTCGGTGTGCTGGTTGACGGCCTGCCAGGGGTCGGGATCGTAGGTCTCCCAGGACGTCGTGTAGAGGATGTTGCCGGGCTCGCCCCAGCCGCCGTTGGGCAGGTACTCGAAGTCGTACTCGGAGTAGTCGTCCGCCATCGGCGCCTTGAGGTCGTTGATGGTGAAGAACGTCTGGACGACGCGGTCGCCGTCGGGGCCGGACGCCGGGGCGTCGCTGAACCGCACGCGGGCCGCGTAGGTGCCGTTCTTGAACTTGGCCGACCGGGTGAGGATCTCGGTCTGCTCGGTGCTCGCGGGCGTGCCCGCGGTCTTCGTCTCCAGGTCCATGACGGAGGTACCGCCGGCCGACGAGAACGTGATGTTCCGCGGCGCCCAGGAGGCGCCGGGCACCCCGGGGCCGCCGGAGTCGGAGCGGACGCTCCAGCCGTGCGCGGACACGCGCGGGTCGTCGTGGGCGGTGTAGGCGAAGTCGTCGAACAGGACCGCGTCGGCCGCGGCGCGGGCCTCGCCCCGCGGGGAGTCGGCGGCGGACGCGGCGGCGGGCAGCACCGCGAGGGCGACGCAGCCGAGGGCGCAGGCCAGGGCGGCAGCGGCACGGCGGCGTGGGCGCCGGGCACCGGCGCAGGCAGGGGCAGGCGTCGAGTGCTGGGTCATGACGGGGCGTTCCTCTCCGGAACTGTGGGGGGGAAACCGGTCGGGTCGGCGTGCCGGTCCGACGACCCTGGAACTGACCAGTTGGGCAACTGGTCAGTTGACCTCTTGCCGGTGAAAGAAGGTGGCACGGCACCAGGGACCCGTCAACCCTGGACGCACGAGCCGCCTCGTCGCCCAACTCGGCTGCACACGTTCTGAGTTGACAGGTTCCGTACACCGATCCCATGACTACACTTCACCTGGCCAGCGAGGTGACGGAGGACGCCATGGAGACCGACGCACCGGGAACGGTGCTCAAACGGGAGCGTGTGCGCGACTTCGTCCTGGAGCTGATCGAGTCCCGGCAGGCCGGTGACGGCATCCCCTCCGAGCGCACGCTGTGCGCCCGTCTCGGTGTGTCCCGGCCGACGCTGCGGGCCGCGGTCGACGAGCTCGTCGCGGCGGGCCTGCTGGTCCGTGAGCACGGCCGCGGCATGTTCGTCGCGCCGGAGAAGATCACCCAGGAGCTGGTCTCGGGGCGCGCCGCGCTGTCGGTGCCGCAGGCGGCGGGCGCCTGGTCGAGCCGTCTCCTGGAGTTCACCACGGTCCCGGCGGGCGCCCGCGTGGGCCGCAGGCTGCGGATGTCACCGGCCGGGAGAATCGTGTACGTGGCGCGGCTGCGGCTCGTCGACGGCACGCCGATGGCCGTCGAGCACCTGCACCTCAAGGCGGACCTGGTGCCGGGCCTCACCGCGCCCGAGCTGGAGTCGGGCGACCTGTACGCGCACCTGCGCGAACGGCACGGCGTCCGGGTCCACGAGGCGACGCAGACGATCGAGCCGACCGTCGTCACCCGCTCCGAGGCACGCCTCCTCGACGTGCCCGAGCTGTCCCCCGCCCTGCTCTTCGAGCGCCTCACCACGGACGCGGCGGACCAGCCGGTGGAGTACGTCCACTCCCTCTACCGGGGCGACCGCTACCGCATCGCCTCCCGCCTGGCGCTCGCTCCCACGACCCCGCCCGACACCGCGTCCGCCGGCCACCACCCCGGCATCCCGCCCGGCGACTTCGCCGAGGGCGCCCCCGTGGCCTCGTCGACCCTTGGCGACGTACAGGACAAGCCCGACCAGCCGTGACCTCGGGGACCCGCGGCCGTCCTCCGCACCCGCTCACGCACTCATGCGGCCCATGGACCTGGACGAGGACCTGCGCGACCTGACCCGCGGCAAGCTGGAAGCCGAGGTGCGCCGCCTCCGGGCGGCCGTGCGCAGGCATCGCGACAGCTCCGGGCACGATCTGTGCTGGCACCACCCGCAGCTGTGGGACCTGCTGCCGGAGCGGGTCGAGCCCGCCGTGGCCGTCCCGCCGTGGCCGCGCTTCCTGCGCGGCTGCGTTCGCTACCGGGAATCCCTGGAGGCGGAGCTCCCGCAGGCGCCGGTGCACGACCGGGAGTACGGCGAGCGGGACGGCTGAGGCGGCCCGGCGTCACATCGGGGGTGTCGCCGGGGCCGGGCCGAGGGTCGTGGTGCCGGGGGCCGCGCGGTGGCCGAGGCCGGTGCGGTAGGCGTCCAGGGCGGCTTCGACGCGGCCGGTGCGGCGCAGCAGGTCGCCCAGGAGGCGGCACAGGTCCGCCAGATCGCCTGCGGCGCTGGAGCGCTCCAGGAGGGACAGGGCGGCGCAGTAGTGCTCCTCGGCGCTGTCGGTGTCGCCGCGCTCCTCGGCGATGAGGCCGAGCAGCCGGTGGGCGCCGCCCGCGTGCACGGCGCCCCGCTCGGCGCCGAGGGCTCCGGTCTCCTCGCCCGAGGTGAGCAGGGGCCGCAGCAGCGCCTCCGCCTCGTCGGTCTTGCCGCGCCGCCTCAGCACGTCCGCGAGTTCGACCTCGACCTGCACGGTGAACAGCGCGGCGCGCTTGGAGGCGAGCATGTCGCGGGCCGTGCGCAGCTCGCTCTCGGCGCCCTCCAGGTCGCCGTCCTGGGCGTGGACGTAGCCGCGCATCCAGTGGCAGTGGGCGAGTTCGGTGCGGATGTGCAGGTGCCGGTAGAGCTCCTGGGCCTTGGCGAGGGACGCGTCGGCCTCCGCGGTGCGGCCCTCGGCGATGAGGGTGCGGGCGACGCCGCGGTGCATGTGGGCGACCAGGGCGGGATCACTGACGCTCGGGGCGAGCGCGAGGGCGAGTTCGGCGGCGTGCGCGGCGCGGGCGTGCGCTCCCATGTCCATGTACGGGGCGATGGACGCCGTGTAGAGGAGCAGCAGGGCGTCGGGGTCGTGCAGGCCCGAGGCGTTGAGCTCGTCGAGGGTGGTTTCGAGCAGGTAGCAGGAGTAGCGCAGTTCGCCGGTCAGGAGGTGGGCGGTGGCGCGGCCGCGGATGGCGGGGACGCGCACGGGCAGCGGCTGGTCGGCGAGGAGGCGTTCGGCGGCGGCGAAGCAGTCGCGGGCGTCGGTGAGTTCGCCGGACTCCAGGAGGCAGTCGCCGAGGCCCTGGAGGGCGGCGGCCTGCTCCTCGACGAGCGCGTGCGCCACGGCCTCCTCGTGCAGGACGCGAAAGAGCGCCGCCGCGTCTTCCGGGGCGCCGGTGGCCAGGGCGCGCCGCGCGTCGGTCAGGCGCAGCCGCAGGTCCGTGGCCAGACGGGCGGGGCGGCCCGTGAGCAGCTCCTCGTAGCCGACGCCGAGCCGGCCCGCGAGGTGGCGCAGCGCGGCCTCCGAGGGCCGCACCTTGCCCGACTCCAGCGTGGAGACGTACGCGGCCGTGTAGGCGGGCTCGGCCAGCTGCCGCTGCGTGAGGCCTTGTTCGGTACGCAGCCTCAGCACGCGACGGCCGATTGCGACGGCTTCGTCGGACCGGGTGCCCCCGGGACTGTTCTCCGCCACCTCTCCCCTTCCCTAGGTCAGGCCCTGAGCTAAGTCGATGACGACGGTCATGCATAGAGGCCGGAGGGAATTCAGGTATCTGTCAAGGGTACGGCCACCAGGACCGCGTGTCCGGTGAGCGGGCGTCCCGGTCTCGGCGGACGCCGTCCGCGACGCTCTGGCCACCGTCACCAGTGGCCTGAACTCGCCTGTCTCATACACATCTTGCGCATCACCATTGCCTGACGCCGCCGAAGCCCCTACGTTGAGCGACGCCTTAAACGGCTTTAACTCGCCACTTACACGGCGGACTTCGGAAGGACCCCCACCATGCGCAGACGCAAGTCCGGCATAGCCAGACGTACGCCGCTCAAGATCGCAACAGCCGCGGGCATCGCCCTGGCGGCGACGCTCGCCGCCTCCGCGGGCGCGACCGCGGATCCGGACTCCCCCTCCGCCCGGAGCGGAGCCGACTCCACCCAGCACGTGGAGTACTTCACCGGCGCGAACGGCCACCCCCGGCACACCGAGGTACCGGCTCCCGACCCGCTCACCGCCAAGGAGCGCAAGGCCGCCGCGGACGACGGCACCGTCGTCCCGATCGTGCAGAACGGCCCGGTCGGCTCCAAGGCCGACGTCGTCTTCGTCGGCGACGGCTACACCGCCTCCCAGCAGGAGGACTTCCACGCCGACGTGCGCACGAAGTGGGCGGAGGTCTCGGCCGTCGAGCCGTACGCCTCGTACAAGAACCTCTTCAACGTGTGGGCCGTGGAAGCCCACTCGCGGCAGTCGGGCGTCTCGGGCGACCCGACGAGCGACGTCCGCAAGGACACCGCCCTCGGCTCGGCCTTCTACTGCGACGGCATCGAGCGCCTGCTGTGCGTCGACACCAACAAGGTGGAGGCGTACGCGAGCAAGGCCGCCGACCCCGACCTGGTGATCGTGCTGTCGAACTCCACCAAGTACGGCGGCGCGGGCTACAACGACATCACCTCGCCGTCCGGCTACGACGGCATCGCCACCGCGTCCTCCGACAACGAGCAGTCCTCGCAGGTCGTCGCGCACGAGACGGGGCACTCGCTGGGCAAGCTCGCGGACGAGTACGTGTACGAGGAGTACGGCAGGTACACGGGCGCCGAGCCGTGGGAGTCGAACATCAGCAAGCTGACCGCCGCCCAGCTCACCGCGCAGAAGAAGAAGTGGTACCGCTGGATCGGCCAGTCCTCGCCCGACGGCGGCACCGTCGGCGCGTACGAGGGCGGCGGCTACTACCCGCGCGGCCTGTACCGCCCGACGGACAACTCGATCATGCGCACCCTGGGCCGGGAGTTCAACTCACCCGGACGCGAGGCCATGATCGCGGGCTTCCACCGGCACGGCTCGGCCGTCTCCGCGGTCACGCCCACGGACAAGGAGGTCCGGCGCGGCCAGCGCGTCAAGGTCCTCGCCGCCGAGGGCGTGCGCCTGCGCTGGTCCGTCGACGGACGCTCCGTCAAGAAGGGTGTCGACGCTCGCTCCATCACTCCGAAGGCCCTGGGCGTGCCCGCCGACGGACGGGCTCACAAGATCAGCGTGCGGGCCACAGACCCGACCCGCGCCGTCCGCGACCCGGAGCTGCGCAAGCTCCTCAAGGGGTCGCTGACGTGGCGGGTGGCGCGCTGAGGCTCTGCCGCGTGCGCCGCTGACCGGCGCGTGCCGCCTCTGCGCCACCGGGGCGGCACGCGTCGGCGCGGGTCAAGGCTTCGCGGTGGCGTCGAGGAGGGTCTGGCCTGCGGGGCTCAAGGTGTGCAGCGCCCGCTTGCCCTGACGGGTGAGGGCGGCCAGGCCGGCGTTGCGCAGGACGCTCGCGTGTTCGCTGGCGCTGGCCGGGGAGATGCGGGCGTGGGCCGCCAGCTGGCCGGTGGTGCAGCCGGAGTGCTCGGCCATGACGCAGAGCACGGTGGCGCGGGTGCGCCCGAGCAGGGCGCGCAGGGACGTCGGTACCTCGGTCAGTGCGCCTGCGGTGAGTGCGACGGGGGCCAGGGTGGAGCGGAAGCCGTCCCGGATCGGGAAGGTGATCCAGGGCTGCCCGCTGTCCGGGCAGTCGAAGGCGGGGTAGTGGGCTCCGAAGACCGTCGGGATCAGGAGCAGGCCACGGCCGCCGAGGGTGATGTCGCCGTCTCGGCCTGAGGCCGTGGTCATGCGCAGGACGGGCGGCGCCCATGTGATGTAGCGCGGGTTGAGGTCGCTGAGCAGGCGCTCCACGCCGTGGTCGGCCACCTGCCGCACCCGCAGGGCCCGGTCGGCGCCGTGCAGTTGCTCGATCCGGGGCCAGTAGGGAGCGATGAACTCCTGGTGCGCGTACTCCATGGCGTCGGCCAGGTGCCGGATCAGCCGCGGCGCCTCCCGCAGCTGCCGTGCCGCCCTGGGGGTGTGGCGTTGTCCGGAGCTCCAGAGGTCCAGTTCCGCCGTGACCTGTCGCGCCGGGGTCGAGCGCAGCTTCTCCAAGTCGTCGAGGACGTCCGGCCCGTTGAGATCCAGGAACTGTGGCGTCGCCCCCAGAGCGGGGATGAAGGCGAACAGCGCTCCTGCGCGAGGATGCATGCGTGCGGCGGCCCGCTGCCGCCAGGCGTCGAAGCGCACCGGATGCGTCGTCTCCTGCAGCAGCCGGATGCCGATCGAGAGCTCGAGGAGCGGACGGACTCCGGAGGCCATGCGCGTGCGGGTGAGGTCCTCCGCCGTGAAGTGGATCCGCAAGGTCACCGCGAGAGTCTTTCCACTCCCGGTCGTTTCGGACCAGCCCGAAACAAGTCGACTCTCCCGTTCCTCCCACCGAATCTGGTGACGCGTCACCGCGGTGCCCGTGCCTCCGGCCCACGACCGGAACCAAGCACCGGCTCCCAGCTGCCGCATCAACGTTTGCCCACGGTTCGTCGCAGGACAGCGGCGGACAGTGGACGCAGACCCAGGACAGATCTACGACAGGGGGACCAATGACCAGATCGAGCCGCGGCAGGGCCGTTCTCGCCGCGAACGCCGGGCTGATCGCCTTGCTGGCGACCGCGGGAGCCGTCAGTCCCGCGCAGGCCGGTTCCGCGCGGACAGATTCCGCCGGCGCCGGCGAAGCGTCGACCCGCGTGGTGCCGAACAGGATCATGTCGTGGAACTCCAACGGCCAGCAGAACGGCACACCCGAGAACCTCGCCCGACACATCAAGCGCTTCAAGCCGCGCGTGGTCGTCCTGCAGGAGTCGTGCAGGACGGAAGTACAAAAGGCCGTGAAGCTGCTCAAGCAGGACGAAATGGAGTACAGCTTCAAGCACGGGCCGGGCACCATCAACTTCGGCTGCGACGGGTGGAGTCCGCTCGGCCTCTCCGTGCTGTACGCCAAGGGCACCTCGTTTCAGGGCTATCGCCACAAGGAGTACGCCCAGGACGAGTGGTCCGAGGCCCGCGCCTACCAGACGTTCTCCACCCGGCTCGCAGGCCAACGGGTCCAGGTGTTCAACACGCACCTCAGCGACGGGGGCGCACGCGATCTGAGGACCGCGCAGATCAGGGAACTGCTGGGTGCCGCTCGCGGGCACGGGCGGGTACTGATGGGCGGTGACTTGAACGCCCAGCCGTCCTACCCCGAGATGAAACCGATCTGGGATGCCTCGTTCCGTGACGTGGATCCGTTCTGCCGATGGAACGGCGGTCGCCCGGACGCCCGGTGCAAGTCGACGTATGTCAACGTGCCCAGGAAGTTCGACTACATCCTCCACCGAGGCATCAACTCCCGGAACTGCATGCTGGCAACGGTGAACCGGGACCACCGGATCGTCATCAGCGACGTCACGACCGCCGCGGGCCCGCAGGCCCCCTGCTCGGACGTCTGATCACCGCTCGGCGGTGCCGCCCTGCGGAGGGGAGGCGGCACCGGGCGACTCGTCGCCGGACGGGTCGGGGGAAAGCGCCCGTCCGGCGGTCGAGGACGGAGCCGTGGCCCGGGCAGGGGGACCCGGGCCACGGCCTTCCGTCGAGGGATCAGACCACCGCGCCCGTTCCGCGCTGTCGGCGTCGGGCCTCCAGCGGGCTGGCGGGCCGGTCCTGCTTCTGCGGTGCCGACCGCCCTCGCGGTGCGCCCGGATTGCGGCGCTCCAGGGACACCGCCACCGGCACCGCCACGGACACCGTCGACGCCACGCCCACGATGACGCCGGCGATCAGGGCCACCGAGAAGTCGGCGAGGGAGTCGCCACCGAGGACGGCGAGGGCGGCCAGGACGAACAGGGCGCCCATGCCTGTGTTGACCGTGCGCGGGAGGGTGCGGATCACGGCGGTGTTGGCTGTTCTGGCCAGGTCGGCGCGGGGGTCGCGGCGGCGGGCCTCGCGGATGCGGTCGAAGACGACCACCGTGTCGTTCACGGAGTAGCCGATAACGGTGAGCACGGCCGCGAGGAAGACGCTGTCGACGGTCTTGCCGAGCCACGCGAACAGGCCCACCACGAGCAGCACGTCGTGGACCATCGCGGCGATCGCAGCCGACGCGAACGTCCAGCGGAACCGGACGGTGAGATAGGCGAGTTGAGCGGCCACCGCGATGCCGAGGGCGATGAGCGCCTTCTGGCGCAGCTCGTCACCGAGGCTCGGGCCGATGCGCTCGTCGCGTTCGACGGTGGCCTGCCCGCCGCCCTTCTCCGCCAGGGCCTCCTTGATCTTCTCCTGCTCGGCGTCGCTGAGTTCACCGGTCCGTACGGTGATGTCGTCCGATCCCGACTCCTGCACCACCGCGCGCGGGAAACCGGCGTCGGCGACGGCCTTGCGGGCGGTGTCGGCGTCGACCTGCTTGCTGGTGCTGTACTCGACGAGGCGCCCGCCGGTGAACTCCACGCCCAGGTCGAGGCCGCGCAGCGCGATGCCCGCGACGGCCACGGCGACGAGCAGGGAGCTCGCGCCGAGCCAGCGGCGCCGGTGCCGCACGATCTGCGGCTCACGGCGCGCGAGCAGGGTGCGCAGCCGGCCCGTGGTGGCGAGGCCGGTGAGGCGCGGGGTGTGCCGCACGAACCCGCGGCGGACGGCGGTCTCGGCAAGCACCCGCGTGACCACGAACGCCGACACCATCGACACCAGGACGCCGATGGACAGCGTCACGCCGAAGCCCTTCACCGGCCCGGTCGCGAAGGTGAAGAGCAGGCCCGCGGCGAGGAGTGTCGTGACGTTGGAGTCGATGACGGCGCTCCAGGCCTTGGTGAAGCCGGTGTGCAGGGCCTTGGGCAGGCCGCCGGCCCCCGCGCCCCGGCTACGGGCGTCCGGGTTGGTGGCGCGGGCGCCCAGGTACTCCTCCCGCGCGCGTTCGAAGACCAGCACGTTCGCGTCGACCGCCATGCCGATCGCGAGCACGAATCCGGCGAGCCCCGGCAGCGTCAGCGTGGCGCCGAGCGCGAGCAGGGCCGCGTACGACATGAGTCCGTACAGGGCGAGCGCCACGGTGGCGAGCGCGCCGAGGAGCCGGTAGACGAAGGTGATGAACAGGGCGGTCAGGGCGAGGCCGATGAGGGCGGCCTGGGTGCTCGCGGCGATGGCGTCGGCGCCGAGCGTGGGGCCGACGGTGCGCTGTTCGACGACGTCGACGGGCACCGGCAGGGCGCCGCCCTTGACGAGCGCGGCCAGGTCCTTGGCCTCGTCCTCGTCGAACCCGCCGGTGATCTGGGTGCTGCCGCCGGTGATGCCGGCCCCGCAGCGGACGTCCGCGTTCACGCCGGGCGCCGAGATGACCTTCCCGTCGAGGACGATGGCGACGCGCCGTTCGGGCGCGCCCTGCGGCGCGCACGCGGCCTCGCCGGTGACACGCGCCCAGTCGCCGCCCGCCTTCCCGCGGAAGTCGAGCGTGACCTGCCAGCCGTTCATGGACTGCTGGTCGAAGACCGCCTCGGCGTTCTTGACGCCCTCGCCGGTGAGCGCGGTCGGGCCGAGCACGAGGTGGCCGCCGGGCCGGTCGGGGTCGGGCAGGGTGCGGGAGCCGTCGGCGGCGGGCCGGGCCGAGCCCTTCCGGTCGGTCTCCCCGGTCACCGGGTGCACGGTCAGCTGCGCGGTGCGGCCGATCACCTCGGAAGCCTCCCGGGGGTCGCGCACTCCCGGCAGCTCGACGACGATCCGCCGGTCCCCGGCCTGCGCGAGGCTCGGCTCGGACACGCCGAGGGCGTCCACGCGCTGCCGCAGGACCTCAAGGGCCCTGCGGGTGGCGTCGGCGTCGGCTTCGACGGTGGGTGAGTCCTTGGTCTGCAGGACGATCTGCGTACCGCCTCTGAGGTCGAGGCCGAGGCGGGGTGACTGGGTGAGGGCGAGGTACAGCGAGGCGGCGACGGCGACGAGTGCGACGATCGCCCGCCAGATGGGTGCGCGGGGCATGGGTGTTCTCCACATCCACGGGGACGCATGGGGCCAGGGGGTCGTGGGGCGGTGAGGCCCGCCGGTCCGGGCGGTCCATGGGTCCGTGAGGTCCATGAGGTCGTGCGGGACACGGGGCCGTGAGGCTCAGGGGCCAGCTGGTTCCTGTGGCCGTGAGGTTCACGAGGCCGTGACGTTCACGAGAAAGGCATGACGAAGGGCGGACGGCCCCGGGAACGGGCCGGGCGCGGGGCAGGCTCGCGCCCCGGCGTGACCGGCCGGTCGGGCGGCGTCCGGTGAGGTGTCGTCAGCTCCGTCGGGACGGGGGCCCGCGCGGCTCGGGAGCGGCGTCCGCGAACCGCGTGGACGGTGTGGAGCTACCCGGGCGTGTGTCCGGTCCGCCGAGGGCCCGCAGCGGCGCGCGGTCGGCACGGGGGCCGGTGGCAACGGGGTACGGCGGGTGCGGGACGTGGGCCTGGTGGAGGTGCGCGACGGTCGCGTGGACGGCGCGCGGGGCGTCCTGGCCGGACGAGGCGTACGGGCCGTGTGCCCTGGGGCGTTGCTGGCTCGGGGAGTTGGTGGCGTGCGGGCCGCTGGACGGGGCCGTCGCCGTCGCCCAGGCCTGGACGGCGGGCCCCGTGGCCGCGCTCGCGGCGCGGGACGGCACGACGAACGCCAGGACGGCGACGACGGCCGAGAGCAGCGAGGCGGCCAGGCGCGCCGACCGGGTGCGGTAGGGCACTCGGAGCCTCCTGGTCGAGTCGGTGCCCGGGGCGGCGTCTGGGCGGCTGCGGGTGGTGCGTGAGCGGGTGGTGCGTGAGCGGGTGGTGCGTGAGCGGGTGGTGCGTGAGCGGGTGGTGCGTGGTGGGTACTTGGGGTCGGGACGGTCGGTACGTGGTGACGGGCTCCGGTGCGCGGTGGGCGCGCGGGGCGCCAATCGCTTCAACGCGCGGGGCACTTGATTAGGTTCCCGGCGGCACGCCCCGACGTGCTGCGGATGCGGCGCATGCCGACGCCTCGCAGACGCGGCGCACCCCTACGTGCTGCGGCCGCAGCAGATCCCGACGCGTGTGGACGGGCCTGCCCCCCTTCCGCCTCCCCACACCCCACACTCTGCGCCCCGCCCAGGAGTTCCCCCTTGCCCTCCCCCGTTCTCCCCCCGGACTTCGCCCGTGGCAGAACGCGCTATGCCATCGGCAGAACGCCGACCACCAGGAGGGCACCCCTCCTACCCTGAAGCCGTGACCAGCCACGCGACGAACCCGACGAATCCCACGAGCCCTCCACGCCGGGCGGGCCGGGCCGCCGCCCGCGTCATCCCCCTGCGGCCCACGCGTCCCGCTCGCCCGGACCGGGATCCCGGGGCCGCGCCGCCGCAGGCCGCGCCGGCCGCCGCGCCCGCCCCTGGTGCCGCCCGTGGCCCCGCCGCCAAGGAGCCCCTGTGGCGCCACCTCGTCGGGAACGTGCTGCGCCGCGAACGCCGTGCCCAGGAGCGCACCCTGAAGGACGTCGCGGACGCGGCGCGGATCTCGGTGCCTTATCTCTCGGAGGTGGAGCGCGGCCGCAAGGAGGCCTCGTCCGAAGTGCTCGCCGCGGCGGCCGCCGCCCTCGGCCTCGACCTCGCCGACCTGCTCGTACTGGCCCACGGCGAGCTGCTCGTCGCCGCGCGCCGCCCGCGCTCCCGGGATCCGCGTGCCACGACGCCGACCGCGTCGGCCGGGCGGCACGAGGCCGCGGCGCCCCGGCAGCGCGCGGTGTCCGTCGTCACCGCCCCCCTGGCGGCGGCGCGCGGCACCACGAACCACGGCTTGCACCAGACCGAACTGCGGCTCGCCGCCTAGGCCCCCGGGTGGCCCCGACCCCGGCAGGGACGACCGGTGCGGTGCCGCCCCCGCCCGGCGTCGAGCTCCTGGACGTACGCCGTGTCCGTCTCGTGGAGGCGGCCGCGCCCGAGCCGCCGCCGTGGGAGCGCCTGGCCATGGACCGCCTCTGGGACGAGGCGGTCCTCGCCAACCCGAGCCTGTTCGACGGGCCGGTGGCGGCGTGCGCCGGGCTGGCCCGGGAGGGGCCGCACGGCGTGGTCGTCACCTGGGCCAGGACGACGTACCGGCGCTACGCGCTGCGGTGGGTGCCGGGCGCCACCGCGCGCCTGCCCGCGCTCTTCGTCGACGTCGTGCAGCCGACCGAGGACGGTCGGCTGCTCGTGGGCCGGATGGGGCGGTCGACGTCCGCGCCCGGCCGCTGGCTGCTGCCGGGCGGCTCCGTGGAGCCGCCCGGCGAGGGCCGGGCGCTCGACCTGGCGGCGCTGCGCGGGCACGCCGCCCGCGAGCTGGCCGAGGAGACCGGCGTGGAGTCGGCGCCCGGGGAGCTCCGGCTGTGGCTCGTGACGCGCGGGGCGCACGGCGGCGTCGGCGTCCTGTTCCTCGCTCCGCCCCGCCCGGCCGCGCTGCTGCGCGAGCGCTTCGCGGCCCTGGTGTCCGCCGAGAAGGACCGGGGCCGCGAGCCTGAGCTCGACCGCATCACGCTCGTCGGCTCCCCGGCCGAGCTGGCGGAGCTGACCGGGCCGGGCGCCGACCTCGCCGACTATCTGGTGCCGGTCATGACCCGGTACGCGGCGGACGCACTCCTCGGACCGGCACCCCTCAGACCGGAACAGCCCGGACCGGCACCGCCCGAACGGGCACTGCCCGAACCGGCACCCGCCGGACCGGCACAGCCCGAACCGGCGCCGTCCGGGCCCGCACCGCTCAGACCGTCAGCGCCCGGCGGCTGACGACCTCGTCGGCGAGTCCGTAGGCGACCGCCTCGTGCGCGGTGAAGACCTTGTCCCGGTCGGTGTCCGCGCGGAGCGTGGCCACGTCGTGGTGAGTGTGCCGGGCGAGGACCTCCTCCACCTGGGCGCGGATCCGCACCATCTCCTTGGCGTGCAGACTCAGGTCCGAGACGGTGCCCTGCTGTCCGCCGCTCGCGGGCTGGCCGAGCAGCACCCGCGCGTGCTCAAGGACGAACCGCCGCCCGGGGTCGCCGCCCGCGAGCAGCACGGCCGCGGTCGAGGCGGCCTGGCCCACGCAGAACGTCGAGATCGGCGCGCCGACGAACGTCATGGTGTCGTAGATCGCCATGAGTGAGGTGACGGAGCCGCCGGGCGAGTTGATGTAGAGCGCGATCTCGTGCTCGGGCGCGGCGGACTCCAGGTGGAGAAGCTGGGCGATGACGACGTTCGCGACGCCGTCGTCGATCTCGGTGCCGAGGAAGATGATGCGCTCGGAGAGGAGCCGGCTGTAGACGTCGTACGCGCGCTCGCCCTGCGGGGTGCGTTCGACAACGGTCGGGATCGTGTACTGGCTCATGACTGAAGTCCCATCCGTCGCTTCGAGGCCGCCGGACGGACGTCGGCGAACGACGTCACGATGTGGTCGACCATGCCGTACTCCTTGGCCTGTTCGGCCGTGAACCAACGGTCGCGGTCGCCGTCGCGGGCGATGGTCTCCGGGGTCTGCCCGGTGTGCTCCGCGGTGATCTGCTCCATGGTCCGCTTGGTGAACTCGAGGTTCTCCGCCTGGATCGCGATGTCGGCGGTGGTGCCGCCGACGCCCGCGGAGGGCTGGTGCATCATGATGCGCGCGTTCGGCAGCGCGTGCCGCTTGCCGGGGGTGCCGACGGTGAGCAGGAACTGGCCCATGCTGGCGGCGAAGCCCATGGCAAGGGTGGACACGTCGTTGGGGATCAGCCGCATGGTGTCGTAGATGGCGAGCCCGGCGTGCACGCCGCCGCCGGGGCTGTTGATGAACAGGCTGATGTCGGTGCGCGGGTCCTCGGCGGACAGCAGCAGGAGCTGGGCGCAGACCCGGTTCGCGGAGACCTCGTCGACCTGGGTGCCGAGGAACACGATGCGCTGGCCGAGGAGTTGGGCGGCCAGTTGGTCGTCGAAGCGGGTGGCGGGGGTGTCCCCGTCCTCGGCGCGCGGGTGCGCGGGCCAGTCGTTGATCGGGGGTGTCATCGCGGGGCCTCCTCGTCGCGGTGCGGTCAGTGGGACCACTGTGGATCGCGACGAGGAGGATCGGCGGATTTCTCGGCCGTCGGCAGATTCGCCGAGGGCAGAGGCGCCGCGCAACAGCCGGGGCAGAGACGCCGGCGCGCAACCGCCGAGGCCACAGCCCCTGCGGAGCGGGGGCCGGGCTTCGGCAGAGCACGCGTGAGCCGAGCGGGACCGGCGCCCGTGAGGGCGCACCGGTCCCGCGGGGACAGCAGGGACAGCAGGGACAGCAGAGAAAGCCCTACGCCTTGGGCCACCACGGCGCGGTGGCGTCGCGCAGGGTGTTGGTGCCGCAGTGCACCTCACCCATGCCGAGGTGGTACGTGTACCAGTCGTCGATGTAGGTCGTCTTGAAGCCGGCCTTGGCGTACACCGAGGTCACGGCATCGGTGAAGATGTCGCGGCCACCGATGACCGGTCCCCACTGCTGGGGCGCGAGGTAGCGCGTCGGGCTGAGCAGGACGCCGTTGACGGCGCCCGGCACGTAGGCACTGTGCGTCCGGGTGGGAGCCTGGCGGGCGGTGGCGCCGCCGCGGTCCTGCTGCTCCTCTGCGCCGCGCAGCTGGTTGAACTTCTGCAGCCGGTCGGGGCCCATGCGGCGCAGCGTGCGGCTGTCGCTGAGGGAGCTGCTCTCGTCCCCGTCCCGCGTGAACAGGCCGGGCACCTTGACGATCTCGTCGTCGGTGATGCCGGTCTCGCGCTTGAGGATGTCGAGGTTCGCCTTGATGCGCCCGGCCGCGAGCTTGTTGTCGGCGTGGAACTTCGACGAGGCGAGGACCTTGTCGATGGTCTCCTTGGGGGCAGGGACGTCGGGAGAACTCGGCACGGAGAACATCTTCTTGGCACCGTGGCCCTCCCGCTTGGCCTTGGCGAGGAGCTCCACGCCCATGGCCGGGTCGGCGACGCCTATCCGCCAGCCGCGCGGGGTGTCCGCGGGCAGGAACTGGATGAACTCGTCCACGTGGCCGACCGTCAGCCAGGACGTGTCGAGCAGCAGCGGGGCCTGCACGCCCTGCGACTTCAGGAACGTGCGCATCGCCTTGGCGGGCTTGGAGCCGGAGTCGGCACGGTAGCCCTGGATGATGCGTCCGGCGGGGTAGCTCTTGCCGTTCAGGGTGTACGGCGGAATGGTCTCCAGGTTGCCCATGGAATTGAGCGTCCATTCCTCGCTGTCGCGCACCCCGTTGACCTGCACGACGCCGACGTCCGGTCCGCGCAGCTTCTCGAACAGCTCACGGCCGGCGTCCCGGTCGGGCTGCGCGGAGCGGATGAGGACGCGCATGGTGTGCTGCTTGCCGCCGGGGCCCGGCACGCTCGCGTAGGCCGGTTCGACGAAGTCCTGCGCCCACGGGTCGGCATACTTGGTGAACTTCGTCATGGGCTTGCTGATCCCGGCGTCCTTCACCTTCTTGGCGAGGTCCTTGACGAACTTCTGCTGGGCGCGGCTGTAGGGGCCCTGGCCCTGCACCTCGGTGACGAGGACTTCCTCGGTGCGCTGCAGGTGGTGGTGGGTCAGGACGGGGGCGGTGCGCAGCACGACGTCGTCGGAGCGGGACGTGCCGCCGCTGGTGACGGTGAAGCGGACCTTCACCTCGCCGTTCCACTTCGCCGCGTCACGCACGACGTCGGTGGCCTCCACGCCCAGCTCGACGCCGTTGCGCAGCTCCTTGGTGGTGAGCTTGTCGGTGGGCCGCAGCAGCGACCAGCGCCCGTCGCGCTTGATGAAGAGGCGAGACTTCTTGGAGCCGGTGCCGACCGTCTTGGCGGTGCCGTGGCTGCCCGCGGGGGTCTTGGGCAGCGGCACGGTCTTGAGCCGGGCCAGGTCGGCGGCGTCGCGTGCCCCGTTGACCTTGGTGTCCGACGCGTCGTTGCAGCGGGCCAGCTTGGCGTCCGTCAAGGGCTCGCCCTGCGCGTCCTTGACGGGGCAGCGCTTGGCGTCGTCGTCGACGTTCGGCAGGACGAGGGCGCCGCGGGTCGCCGTCCAGGTGTTCTCACCGGCGGAGTCGGTGGTGCCCTCGACGTCGACGGTGCCGTCGCGGTTCACGTCGGCGCGCAGATCGGGCACCTGGGGTGCGGCCTGGGCACTGCCCGTCTCGGCCATGGCGGTCGCTCCGGTGGCGGCGAGTACGCCGGCCATCCCGGTGGCGAGGGCGGCGTTTCTCCATCTGTGCGTGCGCACAGTTCCCCTCCTTGTTCTGGCCCTCTGGTCAGTTGGTCAAGGCGAGGGCCGTTGACAAGGAAGAGTCATCCCGGGCGCGGGAGGTTGCCACGCGAGGAGGAAAGGAAGAGAGGAAGAGAGGAAAATCGCCGCGCGGGACCGCGTCCGTGGCCGTGGTCGGGGACGCGTCCGCGTCCGTGGCCGTGGCCGCATCCGGAGGTCAGGGCTTGCGGGCGACGCCGCCGAAGTCGTCGACCTCCGCGGGCTGCTCGGACCCTCCGGGCACCGGGCGCCACCGGGACACCGAGACCAGGCCGGGTTCGACGAGGTCGAGGCCGTCGAAGAACCGGGCGAGTTCTTCGGGGCTGCGGTTGACCCGCGGGTTGTCGCCGGCCTCGTTCCACTGCTCGATCATCCGCCGCATCTGCTCGGGCCGGATCACCTCGGTGTCGTCGCACAGGACGAGGTGGCTGCCCGACGGCAGGGCGTCGGTCAGGCGGGCCACGACCTCGTAGGCCGAGTCGTCGGTGAGGTGGGCGGTGATGCCGAGCAGCATGAGGGCGATGGGCCGGGTGAAGTCCAGAGTGGCGGCGGCGCGTTCCAGGATCGTGCCGGGGTCGCGCAGGTCGGCTTGGATGTAGTCGGTCGCGCCCTCGGGGGCGCTGGTGAGCAGGGCCGCGGCGTGGGCGAGGACGATCGGGTCGTGGTCGACGTAGACGATCCGGGAATCGGGGGCGGTCCGCTGGGCGACCTCGTGGGTGTTGTCCGCGGTGGGCAGCCCGGTGCCGACGTCCAGGAACTGCCGGATCCCGGCCTCGGCGACGAGGTACGTCACCGCGCGCGCCAGGAAGGCCCGCTGGGCGCGGGCGATCTCGGTGATCTCCGGGTTGGCCGCCCGGATCCGGTCGCCGACCTGCCGGTCGACCTCGTAGCAGTCCTTGCCGCCCAGCCAGTAGTTCCAGATGCGCGCCGAGTGCGGCACGTTGCTGTTGATGAGCGACACGTCGTACGTCATGACGACTCCCCCTGGTCCGTCGGCCCCTGCCGCCCTCAACCTAGCCCGCTGTGCCCGCGCCGTCACGGGAACGGAGGGAGCCCCGGGGGTGGGGGCGCACCCGGGGCGGGCTGGTAACAGAATTCGCCGAAACGCTTCTCCTGGTTCATGCGGGGCTGGTGGGCTGACCGCGCTCAACTCACCGATCAACAGGAGGCGTGCGTGAATCTCGTCGTCAACGGCGACGCGGAGAGCGGTCCGGGCGGCACAGCCGAACCCGTCGCGAAGGTCCGCGGCTGGAAGGTCGCCCAGGGAGCCCCCGCGCTCATCGCCTACAGCCTCGGCGGGGGCTACCCGACCCCGGCGGACCCCGGCCCGGCCCGGCGTGGCAGCCGCTTCTTCGCGGGCGGGAACAGCCCACGGACCACGCTGGTCCAGGACATCCCCCTGCCCCGGAGCGGCCCGACGGGACGGCGCGCCGTCGACGCGGGCAAGGTGCGGTACACCGTGACGGCGTGGCTCGGCGGCTACGCGACGCAGGAGGACGGCGCTCGGCTGTCCGTGGAGTTCCGCGACGCCAAGGGCACCCCGGTCGCCCTCAGCGTCCTCGGGCCCGTCGGCGCGGCCGACCGCGGGGGCCGCACGGGGCTCCTGGAGCGCACGGCGGAGGCGGCCGTACCGCCCACCGCCCGCTCCGCCCGGGTCCTGCTCGTCTTCACCCGCAGCGGCGGCGGAACCTCCAACGACGGCTACGCGGACGCCCTTTCCCTCACCCTCGAGCCCGCCGGAGACCGCCGATGACCGTCAACCGCCGTGACCTGCTCAAGTCCGCCGCGGCCGCGGGCGCGCTCAGCCTCGCCTGGCCGCTCGCCTCGGGCCTGACCCCGGCACAGGCCCGCGAGGCGGCCGAGAACCTGGGCGCCGAGTACGACCGCGCGCCCTTCACGCTCGGCGTGGCCTCCGGTGATCCGCAGCCCCACTCGGTGCTCCTGTGGACCAGACTCGCGCCCGAACCCCTGGCCGCGGAGCAGAGACTGCCCGAGGTCGTCGAGGTCGACTGGGTCGTCGCCAAGGACCCGGGGCTGCGCCGCGTCGTGGCCCGGGGCACCGCGCCCGCGTCCGCGACGCTCGGCCACAGCGTGCACGTGCCGGTCCGCGGCCTCGCGCCCGGCCGCCACTACTGGTACGCGTTCAAGGCGCTCGGCAGGACCAGCCGCGTCGGACGTACGAAGACGGCGCCGCGCGGCCGGGTCTCCAAGGTGACCTTCGCAGCCGCGAACTGTCAGGCGTTCCACGACGGCTTCTACGCCGCGCACCGCGGGATCGCCCGCGAGAAGGTCGACTTCGTCGTCCACCTCGGCGACTACATCTACGAGCACGGCCAGGTCGGCGGCGTACCCGAGAAGCACGTGCGCGACCACGACGGGCCCGAGATCCTCACCCTCGGCGACTACCGCAAACGGCACGCACTGTACAAGGGTGACAAATCACTGCGGGAGGCGCACGCGGCCCACCCGTGGTTCCTCACCTGGGACGACCACGAGGTGGTCAACGACTACAGCGGCACCGGGGGCGGCGCGCCGTTCATGCGGCGCCGCGCCGCCGCGTACCAGGCGTGGTTCGAGCACATGCCGCACCGCGACTCCTTCGGTGGGTCCGCCCTGCCGGACCCGGAGATCCACCGGGTGCGCCGCTGGGGAGACCTGCTCGAACTCGCCGTCCTCGACCTGCGCTCGTACCGCTCGGCGCAGAACCTGCCCGACGGCACGATCCTCGGCGCCGAGCAGAAGTCCTGGCTGAAGAAGACGGTCGACCGCGCCCCCGACGCCTGGCACGTCTGGGCCAACTCGATCATGCTGAGCCAGCTGCGGGGCAAGCCGGGCGGTTCGTACATGTTCACCGACCAGTGGGACGGGTTCCTCGCCGAGCGCAAGGAGGTCCTCGGGCACGTCCACCAGAGCGGCCTGGAGGACCTGGTCGTCATCACCGGCGACTGGCACTCGGCGTTCGTCGACGACGTCCGCACGGACTTCGACGAGCCCGATTCCCCGCTGGTGGGCACGGAGTTCACCGCGCACTCGGTGACGTCCGGCGCCTACTCCCCCGAGTGGAACGCCGCCAACGGTCCCGTCATGGGCAAGGCCAATCCGCACCTGAAGTACTTCGAGGGCAACCGGTACGGCTACGACGTGTACGAGGTCACGCCGGAGCGGTTCAGCGCCCACATGCGGGTCATCGGCGACCGCCGCGACCCGCGCTCGCCGGTCAGCACGCTGACGACGTTCCATGTGGACCGGGGCAAGGCCGGGTCGTACGAGGACGAGGGCACGAAGAACTCGCCGGCGCAGTACCGCAGGGACTGACACAGCGTCGGGTGGGCGCGCCCCGGCCCGGGTGCCGGGGCGCGCTCACCCGCCGTACCAGCCGCCCGCCGGGGCGCCGTCCGAGGGGTCGAAGGACTGGTGCAGGCCGACGAGCGCGCTCACCAGGCGGGGGTCCCAGCCCTCTTCGAGGACCTGGTACTCGTCGGCGATGCCGCGGAAGACGAGATGGGCACGGCGGGAGCCGTCGCGCCAGATCACCCGGCGGGGCGGGCCGAAACCGCCGTCGCCCTCGCCGAGTACGGCCATGATCATGCTCACCCACCCCAGCACCATGCCGCAGGGCCACCACACCGCCCACCAGAACAGTCGGCCCCTGCGACCCCGGACGACCGGGCCGACGGTGGGCTCCACGGTCCATTCGGTCCGGCGGAAGGGGCGACGGCGGTAGGTGATCCGGCCGAGCGGGGCGCCATGGCCGTCGTCGATCAGGTAGACGGCGTGTTCGCGGCCCAGTCGCCGCTCGGTGCGGACACGGGCCATCGGCGGTGTGCCGTCCACCGTGATGTCGAAGTCGCGTGCGGACGTGTCCCGTCCGCCTGCCGCGGCACCCCGACCACGGACGGACTCGTGGTTCCGGCGCAGCCACGCCAGTTCACCGCCGTCGCGCCACTTCTGGGGCGGCCGCCAGTTCACGATCTGCGGTGCGTTCCTGGTGTAGTCCACCCGGTACGACATGAGCTGCTGCGCCACGCTGTCCCTCTCCCCGTCCACTCCTGTACGCGACGGTCCCGCCGGTGCCATGCGGGACCCAGTGAGGGGCCCGAGGCCAGGGCCGGGGCGTCTCCTGGCCCGTCAAGGCGGTATCACAGGGCGCTCTTCGGTGCCTCACTCACCCGCCCGACCCTCTCATCAGTCACGACGGCCCCTGTGAGCGGGGCCCCGGCTGTACCTCACCCACGGTCGGCTTGCGGCTCTCCTGGCACAGTTGCTGCTCGGTCTCGTCTACGCCCATGCGGTGGAGCTGCAGCACCAAGCACTGCACGGCACGGGGTTCCGCTCCGCGCGGAAGAGCCGGGCGGTCGGCACCGCGCTGGGTTCGCCGAATCCCTCATGCACGACAGCGCGGTCAAGTACAACCCAGTCGAGTAGCCGCCGGTCAGGACGGTGTCCGGGCGACGCGTCCAGCGCACCCGCAGCACCACCTCTCAACTGGCCGCAGGCAGGGACTTCTGCCGGCCGCCGTCGCCCCCGTCGCCGACGACGCCCGGCATCCGCGTCGCCCTCCCCGCGTGTACGGCAAGGATCTGGACCACGTGGACGCCATGGGACGGCGCCGAGCCACCTGCTCTCAACCAGGTCGGGACGGGCTGTCGCGGTCCCCCGGGCCGACGAGGCCCACTTCGTACGCGAGGATGATCGCTTGTGCGCGGTCCCGCAGCGACAGCTTGGCCAGCAGGGAGTTCATGTGCGTCTTCACGGTGGAGCGGCCGACGCCGAGGGCTTCGGCGATCTCGGCGTTGCTGAGGCCCCGGGCGACCTCGCGCAGGACGTCGCGCTCGCGCCCGGTGAGGACGTCGAGGCGGCCGTCGGGGCGGGCCCTCGGGCCGACCGCGCCGGTGGCGAAGGCGTCGATGAGGCGGCGGGTGACCTCGGGGGCGAGCAGGGCCTCTCCGGCGGCCACCGTGCGGATGGCGTCGACGAGTTCCTGGGGTTCGCAGTCCTTCAGGAGAAAGCCGGACGCGCCGCCGCGCAGGGCCGCGAACACGTACTCGTCGCGGCGGAACGTGGTGAGCACCAGGACCCGCGCGAGCGGCTCCGCCGAGGTCAGCAGGCGGGTCGCGGTCAGGCCGTCCATGCCCGGCATGCGGATGTCCATGAGGACCACGTCGGGACGGCAGGCGCGGACGACGTCCAGCGCCTCGGCGCCGTCGGCCGCCTGTCCGGCCACGGCGAGGTCAGGTTCGGCGTCGATGACGGCGACGAACCCGGCCCGGACCACGGCCTGGTCGTCGACCACGACCACGCTGACGGTCATGCGTGCGTCTCCTTCGGGGTGGGGGTGCTGGTGCGGCTGCGGGGCCTGGGTGGGGGCGGGGCGGGCTCGGCCGCGTGGTCCGGCCTAGAGGCGTCCGGGCCGAAGATGTCCGGGCCCAAGGCGTCCGGGCCCAAGGCGTCCGGCTCCTCCGACCCCTCCGCCCCCTCCATCGCGTCCAGCAGTTCCCGCAGCCCCGCCAGCGCTCTGCGCGCGGCGCTCGCCACCTCGCCCAGGGCCGTCCTCACGTCCCCGGTCCCGGAGGCGCCCGCCTCCGCATGACGTACGAGAGCCACGGTGTGCTCCACGACCGTCGCGTGCAGGCCCGTCGCGACCCGTCGCCGCTCGCCCGCCACCGCCTCGCCGACCCGTGCGGCGACCCTGTCGAGCAGCCGCCGCTCCCGAGGGCCGTCCGCGCCCCGCCGGGCCCGGGCCAGCAGGCCCAGCGCCCAGACGGGCAGCAGCCAGGGCACGGTGGCGAGTCCGAGCGCCGCGAGCAGCGCGATCGCGCCGGGGCCCGCCGACTCCGCCGGGTCGCCCGCGACCGCGAGCCCGACCGCGAGCCCGCCGACGAGGCCGACCGCCACGGGGGCGGGCCAGGTCACGCGGGCGGGACCGTACGCGCCGACCGCGTGCAGCCCGGTCAGCTCCGCCGTCCACGCCAGGGCGAGGGGGCCGAGCCAGTCGATGTCGACGAGCCCGAGGGAGGCCGCCGCCGACCAGCCGAGGCTCACCGTCAGCATGGCCGCGAGGGCCGTGGCGGGCGCGCGCCGACGCAGGAACAGCGGGGCCGCGTGGAGGGTCAACAAGGCTGCCAGGGCGGCGCGTTGGGATGTCGTGAGGCCGGGCAGGAGTGGGTCCGGCACGGCCGTCGCGAGCAGCAGCGGCAGCACGGTGGACAGGGCGAAGGCCGCCGTGTCCGCGAGAAGGCCGCGGGTCCGCGAGCGGGCGCCGGGAACCGGCAGGGTCGCCTCGACGGCCCAGCCGCCCTCCGATGTCGGTCCGGCGGTCAGCTCGCCGCCCACGCCCACGGCCCGCTCCCGCATGCCCGCGAGGCCCCGGCCCGAGCCGAGCGGGGCGCCGCCGTCCGCCCATGTCCCGCCCGGCGGCGGCCCGTTGACCACGGTGAGAGCCAGCTCCGCGGCACCGTGGCGCAGGTGCACGGCGACGGGCGCCCCGGCCGCGTACCGCATGGCGTTCGTCAGGGACTCCTGGACGATGCGGTACGCGGCCACGGAGGTGACGCCGGGCAGGGGGCGGGGGCGGCCCTCGGCGGTACGGGTGACGGGGAAACCGAGGCGTGCCAGGCCCGCGCAGAGGTGCGGGACGGACTCGTGGGGCGCGCCGCCCGCCGCCTCGTCGCCGACGGCCGCGACGAGGCGGCCCAGTGAGGCGAGGACGTCACGGCCCGACGCGGCGCCCGCGGCCAGCGCGTCGGCGGCGAGTTCGGGGCGGCCGTCGGCGAGGCGGAGAGCGGCGGCGCTCTGGACGGCGACGGCGGTGAGGTGGTGGCCCGCGGTGTCGTGCAGGTCGCGGGCCAGGCGTTCGCGTTCGGCGGCTGCTGCGGCGCGGCGTTCGCGCTCCACCTCGGCCAGGCGGGCGCGGGCCCGGGCACGGCGGGCGACGCAGTGGTGACGCAGGCGTCCGCCGAGCACGATGAGCAGGTGCAGCAGGGCGCCCGCGAGAAGGTCGTCGAGCAGCGGGCCCGACGCCTCGTCTCCGGTGCCGGGTACGGGGATCCCGTGCAGCGGAAGCACGGCGGTGGCGAGCGCGGCGGCGAGGAGCGCGTGGGGCGCGGGGCTGCGCGTGAGGGGTGCGGGGCCATGCGTGCGAGGTGCGGGGCTGCACGTGAGGGGCACGGGGCTGCGTGTGAGGGGTGCGGGGTGCCCCGTGAGAGGCGCGGGACTGCCCGTGGGAGGTACAGGGCTGCCCCCGAGAGGCACAGGCACGCGCATGGGGAGCCCAACCCCACGCGCCCCGCCCTTCAGTGGCGCCACCACTCCCCGCGCCCGCCTCCCCGCGTCACTCCCGTACGCGCGCCCCACATCACCCCGCGCGGCCAGCGAGAACAGCGCGACCCACAGCGCGCACGGCAGCGCGGGCGTCAACGCCGCCTGCGGAAGGAGCGCCTCCGCTGCGCCGTCCGCGCTCAGTGCCACGCAGAAGACCGGCAGCGGGGCCGCTCTCCGCCACACCAGGGCGAGGACGGCCACGGCGGTGGCGAGGGCTCCGAGCAGCAGGTGCCAGGTCGCCACGGCAGCGGAGGACGCCCCCGAGTCCGCGGGGGTGCCCCCGTCCAGGGCACCCGGGAGCCCTCCGCCGGTCCCGCCGTCGACGAGCACCCCGCAGAGGGCGAGAGCCAGCACGTGCCCCGCCATCAGCACGGCGGGCACCGTCACATCGGCGGCCCCCGGCCGGTCGCGTACCGCTCCCCGTCCCACGCTTCGACCCTACCGGCGCCCGTCTCCACCCAGAGGTGGAGGCGATCTGGACCCCGGGGCCGGGGGCGGTTCCCTGCTCGGGCAGGACGCCGACGCGCCCGCGCCGCGGTGGGCTTGACACATGAGCATCGACCGACGCACAGCAGTCGCCGGAGGTCTCGCCGCGGGGTTCGCCCTGACGGCGTCGGCCACGGTGGCGAGGACGACGGCGCCCGGCCGTGACCGGGACGCCCCCGCGATCACCGTGCGGGGCGAGTCCCCGACCCGCTCCAGCATCCCCACGGCCCGGGACCCGAGGGCGTCGGGCGGCGCGCTCCTCGCCCTGGCCACGGCCGAGCCCCCGCCACCGCCGCGCGGTTGGTACGCCACGTACACGGTGCGCGTCCCGACCGCCGGGCCGTACCGGATCGAGGCCGTCGCGACGGTCCCGGTGGAGCAGCCGCACATCGAGGAGACCGGCTCGTACGTCCGGCTCGCCGTGAACGGCGGGGCGCCGTGGTCGGTGACGCGCTCGCAGCCGTACTGGTACGAGTCCCCGAAGGCGTGGGGCGATCTGTCGCGCCTCACTCTCGGCGACGTGGAGCTGCGGCGTGGCGTCAACACCCTCACGTTCACGGTCGACGGGCCCACGGTCCTCGACGACTACGACGGATACCGGTTCCTGCTCGACGAGTTCACGCTCACACCGGTTCCCCTCGCTCTGCGCTCCGTGCGGCTGCGCGGCCCGGCGGACAACCTCGGCCACTATCGCGGCGACGCCCCGGCGGAGCTGCGTTTCGGCCTGAACGGCGCGGCGCCGCGCGCGTCGACCCTCACGTACCGCGTCCTCGACTACTTCTCCCGGCAGGTGGCGTCCGGAACCCTCCCGATTCCGCCCGGCGCCCGGACGGCACACGCCGCCCTCCCCGTGCTGCCGCCCGGCCACTACCGTGCCGTCGCCGCGCTGACGACGGCCCCCCACGCCCCCGTCACCGGCCGCTTCGCGCACCTGCCCGCACGGCGCGCACCGCGCGGCCCGGCCAACCGCTTCGGCGTGAACGTGTTCACGCACGCCCTGGTCCCGCCTCCCCTGCTGCCCGCCCTGGCGACGGCGATGGAGTCGATGGGCGTACGCCATGTGCGCGACGGCAGCGCCTGGCCGGCCGCCCAGCGCGAGCCCGACGGGCCGTTCGACAGCAGCCTGCACGAGGCGGTCGTCGAGGCCTTCCGGAAGCACGGCCTGAAGGTCCTGGAGGTCGTCTCGCCGCCGCCGGGCTGGGCGTTGACACCGACGTCCGTGCCCCTGCCCGCCGACCTGCGGCACGCCTACCGCTACGGCGCGCACCTGGCGGGCCTGGGCAAGCGGGTCGTGGCCGATGCGCTCCAGCTGTCCAACGAGCCCGACGTGGACGCGACCGCGAGCACGGGCGACCAGCACGCCGCCTACGTGAAGGCGGCGGCACTCGGCATCGCCGATCAGCCGGACGCGCCGCCGGTGGTCCTTCCCGGCATCGCCGGGGAGGGCGTGTTCCAGGAACTGATGCTGCACAACGACGTGGTGCGGTACGCGGACGTGTGGAGCTTCCACGGCTATCCGCCGCTGGACGACACCGACCCGGACTTCCCCTCGTCGGCGGAGGACCAGACGGAGCTGCGGGAGCGGTTCGGGGCGGCGACACCGCAGTGGATGACGGAGTCGGGCGCGTTCCTGCCCGCCGAACCCGGCACGGACCCGGCGTACGCGACGCAGCGCACCCAGGCCCGCTACCTCGTCCTGTCGACGGTGGAGAGCCTGGCGGCGGGCACGGAGCGGCAGTTCTGGTTCTGCGGGCCGCCGTGCACCGACGAGGGCGTGTCGTTCGCGCTGCTCAGCCGCGACTTCCAGCCGCTGCCCGCCTTCAGCGCGTACGCGGCCCTGACGGGGCTGCTCGGCGAGGCCAACTACGTCGGCCTCCTGGAGGAGTTGCTGCCGGGCGCGGCCGGGTTCGTGTTCGGGGACGGGGCCGGGCGCACGGTGACCGTGGTGTGCGCGCCGAAGCCTCGGGACGTGGACGTGCCGGTGCCGGACGGTGCGACGCGCGTGTACGACATCATGGGCGCCGCGCGCGGCGCCCCGGCCCGGTCGGCTCGCGGCACGGTCCGCGTCGCCGCGTCCCGCGACCCCCTCTACCTGGTGACCGCCGCGCCCCCGCCCGGCCGCCCGAGGCCCCCGGCGGGCGACGACCGCATCCGGACCAGGCCGCTGTCCGCCGCCGAGCACATCGTCCTCAACCAGCGGTACGCGGCCGCGAACGCCGCGCCCGACAAGGCTGATGGGGACGCGGAGCCACCGCTGGGCTACCGGCTCGGCGCGTCCACGCGCATGACGGTCGACGTCTACAACTTCAACGCGGCCGCGCGGACCGTGACGGTGTCCGGGCGGGCCTTCGGCGGCTGGTCGGTGACGCCGCGTCAGGTGCGGGTGCGGGTGCCCGCCGGGGGGCGGGTCGGCGCGAGGTTCACGGTCACGGCGGGGCCGAGGGTGCGTCCTGGCGTGGATCTGCCGCTCGTGTTCGAGGGCGAGCTCGCGGAGCCGGGCGGGTTCCGGGCGGACCTCGGCGGCTCCCGGGCAGGTGGCGGGGGTGCGGCCGTGCCGCCGTCCGTCGCGCGCGTCCAGCGCCGCCGGGAGCGTCCGTTCCGGCCGCCGGGCAGACAGCCCGCCCTCGCCCCGGTGATCGACAAGGTCACGCCGAAGGACGGCGCCGACGTCACCGGCCCGTCCGTGCGGCTCACGGCGCGGATCACGGACGCGGTGTCGGGCGTCGACGTGGACCGGATCAGCGTGGAGGCGGCCGGCGAACGCATCGCGCACCGCTTCGATCCAGCCACCGGGCGACTGACGGCGACGGCGTGGCTCGGGGCGGGACGGCACACCCTCCTCGTCCGCGCGTTCAACAACGCGCATGCTCCGATGGCGCGATCGGTGACGGTCCGGGTACGGAGGTGAGACTCGACGTCGGTGCGTGCCGGGTATTCACCTACGTGAATGCCCGGCGCGGACCAGGCGGGATGGGTTGATGATTTAGCTTCTTTTCCGCGTTATTCACGATAAGCGCATTCAGTCACGTGAACTCCATGGGCGCGCACGCAGGTTCAGGCGCGGGGTCGCACGCCATGCGTTGACAGGTACACATCCGAGCTTTAGCGTGCTCCTCCACCTGACAGGAAAGTTTCCTAATGGTCCAGATGCGGCCAACTCCCCTTGGGCGACCACCACTTCCCCCCTCCCCCGCACCATCCGCACCCCCACCCCCTCCGTACCCCTCCACCCGCCTCCGCCCCCCCTTGCCCCCTGGAGGACACCGTGAGACGCCCCCTCCCCCGGCCGTCCAGGGCGTTCGGCGCCCTGGTCGCCGCGGCCACCACCGCCGCGCTCTGCGTGGCCCTGCCCACCGCCCACTCCGCCCCCCTCCCCCGCGCCGCGACGTACGAGGCCGAGACCGCCCAGGTCGTCAAGGGCAAGGTGGAGTCCAACCACGCCGGGCACACCGGCACCGGCTTCGTGAACTTCGACGTGGTGTCCGACGCGTACGTGGAGTTCACCGTCGAGGCGGAGCGCCCCGGCGCCACGAAGCTCGACTTCCGCTACGCCAACGGAACGTCCGCCGACCGGCCGCTCGACGTCACCGTCAACGGCACCCAGGCCGCCGACAACCTCTCCTTCCCCGGCACCGGCGCCTGGACCACCTGGAGGACCGCGAGCGTCACCACGACCCTCACCTCCGGCCCGAACAAGATCCGTGCCGCCACCTCGGGCGTGGACGGCCCCAACCTCGACAGCCTGACCGTCACCCCGCAGGGCCCGGCGGACACCGAGAAGCCGTCGGCCCCCAAGGACCTACGCAAGGACAAGGAGCCGACCACCACCTCCGTGTCCCTCGCCTGGACCGCGGCCACCGACAACGTGAAGGTCACCGGCTACGACGTGTACCAGCACGGCCAGCTGATGAAGCAGGTCGACGGCGACACCCTGGCCACCACGGTGACCGGCCTGACGCCCGAGACCAGTTACGACTGGACCGTCTTCGCGCGCGACGCCGCCTCGAACGTCTCCGACGCCAGCAACCCGGTCACCGTCGCGACGCTGCCCACACCGCCGGACGACGAGCCGCCGAGCGTCCCCACGGGGCTGCGCGCGACCGGCAAGACGGCGACGAGCGTCGATCTGGCCTGGACGCCGTCCACCGACAACGTGAAGGTCACGGGGTACGAGATCCACCGTGACGGCGCCGCCGCCGGCACCTCTGAGACCGCGTCCACGACCGTCGCGGGCCTGACGGCGGGCACCGCGTACACGTTCAAGGTGCGGGCCGTCGACGCCAAGGGCAACAAGTCGGCGTTCGGGCCCGGGATCAGCGTCACCACCGCGGGCTCCCAGCCCGGCGGCACCCCCGACCCCGGCACCGTGAAGACCCTCGCAAGCGGCGTGGACGTGGCCTGGGGCGTGGCGTTCCTGCCGGACGGCTCCGGGATCTTCACCGAGCGGAACACCTTCACCGTGCACCGGCTGACCAAGTCCGGCCAGAAGACGCTGCTGGGCAAGGTGCCCAACTCCCAGACCACGGGCGGCGAGGGCGGCCTGATGGGCGTGGAGGTCTCGCCGACCTTCGCCACCGACCACTACGTGTACTTCCTGCACACCTCGTCCGAGGGCAACCGCATCGCCCGGATGACACTGGAGAACAACACGCTCAGCGGCTACAAGGTGCTGCTCGACGGCATGACCAAGAGCCGCTTCCACAACGGCGGAAGGCTGCGGTTCGGACCCGACGGCAAGCTGTACGCGGGGATGGGCGATGCCCAGAACGACTCCCGGGCGCAGGACAAGAACTCCCTCAACGGCAAGATCCTGCGCATCAACCCCGACGGTTCGATCCCGTCCGACAACCCCTTCGGCAACGCCGTGTGGTCCCTCGGCCACCGCAACCCGCAGGGACTCGACTTCGACTCCAAGGGCCGCCTGTGGCAGGCCGAGTTCGGCGACAGCATCATGGACGAGGTCAATCTGATCCAGCGGGGCGGCAACTACGGCTGGCCCAACTGCCAGGGCACCAGCGGCAGTTGCTCCGGCTACGTCGCGCCGAAGAAGACCTGGCCGACGGCGTCCGCATCGCCCAGCGGCATCACGATCGTCAACGATCACGTCTTCGTGGCCACGACCAAGGGTGAGCGGGTCTACCGGCTGCGCATCGACTCCGGATCCAACCTGGTGGAACAGAAGACGTACTTCCAGGGGACGTACGACCGGCTGCGCACCGTCGAGGTCGACCCGGACGGCGACATCTGGCTGACCACGTCCACGGACAAGGACGGCACGGCGGGCAACGACCGGATCCTGCTCATCGACGTCGTCTACTCCGGCGGCCCCGACCCTCAGCCCGGCGACTTCAAGCTGTCCAGCGGCTCCTTCGCCGACAACGCCACCATCCCCGACAAGTACACCTGCGCCGGGGACGGCACCGCGGGCCAGGACATCTCGCCCCCGCTGGCCTGGAGCGCGGGCGCCACCCGGGCGAAGGCCTACGCCGTGCTCTTCGCCGACGTCGCAGGCAACGGCAACAAGCTCCACTGGGCCCTGTGGGACATCCCCGCCGCCCGCTCCGGGGTCCCCGAGAAACTGGGCCCGGGCTTCGACGTCCCCGGCCTGGACGGCGCGAAGCAGAAGGCCATGGGCAGCGGCGCCAACTCCCGTCAGTACTTCGGCCCGTGCCCGGGCGGCTCCTCGCACCCGTACACGTTCACGCTCCACGCCCTGAACACCGCGAAGGTGCCGGGACTCACCTCCGCCTCCTCGATGTCCCAGATCGAGACGGCCGTCAAGAACGCGAGCACGGCGTCCGTGAAACTGCGCGGAAAGTCGGCCGCGGGAACGTGATGCCGCGCGGTGCGTGGCCGACGCGGCGGGGGCGGACCGATGAGGTCCGCCCCCGCTGCGGGTCGCTACTCCTGCCCGGTCCCGCTCCGGCAGGTCAGGTCCTTCGCGGGGAGCCTGCCGTGGTCAGGCAGACCGACGCGGCCTTGTCCGCGCAGGGATCGCCGTCGGGTGCGCAGAGGACGCCGTGTCCCTCCCCGTCGGCGACGGTGGCCCCCAGGTAGGAGATCTTCTTCTCGCCCGGCACGGCGGATGACGTCCATGTCGCGCGCGGCGTTGCGGGTGGTGAGATGCGGCAGCTTGGCACCGGCCCTGGCACGGCACTTCGCGGCGACCCCGCGTACCCGGTCCCTGTCCTTCGCGAAGGTCTCGGGCCTGTACGGGGTGTCCTTCTGTTCGTCCGCGCCGAGACCGCAGCTGACCGGGGTGCTGTGCCCGACGCCCCCGCGGGTCGAAGCCGACGAGGTCGTAGCGCCGCTTCCCTTCCGCGGGGAACTTCATGACCGGGCCGGTGGGCAGACGCAGTCCCGACCCGCCGAAGGTCGTGGTGATCACCACCTTCGAGAACGACGACCACGTCACCGCCGCGCTCAGCGCCGGGGCCAGCGGCTTCGTGCTCAAGCGGCTTCCCGTCCCCAAGATCGCGGAGGCGGTGCGGGTGGTCGCGGCGGGCGAGGCGATCCTCTTCCCCGCGTCCCTGCGCCAGATGGTCACCGCCCGCCCACGGGGCTCCGCCCAGGCGCTGCCGCAGGAGGCGCTGACGGGCCGGGAGGAGGAGGTGCGCACGGCAGTGGGGCCGTCCGGCTCGTGCCGGACGGCCCCGCCCGCACGCGTCCCGTGCGGGTCAGTCGTGCCAGCCGAAGTAGTCCGGCTGCGTCTGCACGTTCAGCTCACGCATCCGGACCCGCTCGGCGGGCTTGGTGCGCTTGTCGTTGAGCTTCAGGACGTCGAAGCCCTTGACCATGTCGTTCGAGTAGATGTGGCCGTTGTAGTAGTACGCCGACCAGGAGCCGCCGCCGACGAGTTGATCGGCGGAGATGGGGCCGCGCTCGAAGTAGGCGATCTCCTTGGGCTTGGTCGAGTCGGTGAAGTCCCAGACGGAAACGCCGCCCTGGTACCAGGCCTGGACCATGAGGTCCTTGCCCTTGACGGGGATCAGCGAACCGTTGTGGGCCACGCAGTTCTCGGTGTCCGCCTGGTGGCGCGGGATCTTGAAGTAGCTCTTGAAGACCAGCTTGCGCTTGTCGCCCCAGCCCTTGATCTCGTAGATGCCGTCGGCGCCGCGGTTCGGCCCTATCTCGGCGTTGCAGGTGGCGCCGCCGCCACCGCCGAGCTCGTCGGTGAACACGACCTTGTCGGCCCGCTGATTGAAGGTCGCCGAGTGCCAGAAAGCGAAGTTCACGTTGTCCTGAACGCGGTCGATGACCTTCGGGCGTTCGGGATCCTTGATGGAGAACAGGATGCCGTCACCCATGCAGGCGCCCGCCGCCAGGTCCTTGGAGGGCAGGACCGTGATGTCGTGGCAGCCGGTGGTCTTGGAGACGCCCGGGTTGGTGGGCCCGCCCGGGTTGCCGCCGCCGTCCGGACCCTCGCCCGGGAACAGCACGGGGAAGCCGACGACCGCGGCCTTGTGCGGGGCCTTGCGCGGCACCTTGATGACGGAGATGCCGTCGTGCGGCGGCTGGCAGTCCGGGAACGACGCGCTCGGCGCGTACGAGGAGACGTACACGTAGACGTTGCGGCGCTCGGGGACCAGCGTGTGGGTGTGCGAGCCGCAGGCGGTCTCGACGGCGGCGACGTAGCGCGGGTTCCTCTTGTCGCTGATGTCGAAGACCTTCATGCCCTCCCAGGACGACTTCTCCGTGGCGGGCTGCGTCGTGCTGGAGCAGGAGCTGTCGCTGCGCGAGGAGTCCGTTGACAGGAACAGCAGGTCGCCGGAGACCGACACGTCGTTCTGCGATCCGGGACAGAGGACCTGCGCGACCGTCTTCGGCTTCTTCGGATTGCTGATGTCGAAGATGCGGAAGCCGTCGTAGTTGCCCGCGAAGGCGTACTTTCCCTGGAAGGCGAGGTCCGAGTTCGTCCCGGGCAGCGCGTCCTTGGGGATGTTCGCCAGGTGCTCGATGTTGTCGGAGTGGACGATCTCGTCCGGCGCCGGGATCTTGCCGTCGGATATCGCCTTCCTGGTGTCCTCGGCGTCGCTCTTCGACACCTTCTTGGGGGCCTTGGGGGTGTCACCCGGGTCCGGGGTCGCCCCGGCGGGCGCCGCGGTCAGCAGCGCGGCCAGCAGCCCGGCCGCGGCCGCGACAACTCCCAGGCGTCTGCGGCGCGTTCTGGGTTCGTTCAACAGGGTCACTGCGTCCTCCCTTGTGCCCGTTCGGGGGCGAACGGTTCACGGACACCCGCAGTATCGTGCTCCTCATGTACAAATCAACAGATGGCAACGCAGTCGTAATGAACATTTCTGATCACTGACGCTCATCGGCGTGCTAGGACGTACCCAACCGCCCCGCGCGCCACAGGAGGTCGCCGTGCCCCACCGCCGTACGTCCGCCGCCCGTACGCCCGCCGCGACCGCAACGCCGTCCAGGCGCGCCTGGGCCGCGACCGGACTGCTCACGGCAGCCGTCCTCGCGCTCGGGGCCTGCGACTCCGGCTCGGAATCGGACTCGGGCTCCGGGAGCAAGGCCACGTCGCCTTCCTCGACCGGCCCTTCGGTCATCGCGCCCGGCAAGCCGGGTGAGACCGCGGCGACGCTCTCCGCCGAGGACGCCGCGAAGAAGAGAACCGACGACGACAGCCCGAACTCCGCCGACTTCGAGTACGTCGAGAAGATGATCCCGCACCACAGCCAGGCCCTGGAGATGACCGAACTCGTCCCGAAGCGGGCGAAGTCCACCAAGGTGAAGCGTCTCGCCGACCGCATCACCGCCGCCCAGAAGCCGGAGATCGGCGCGATGGAGCGGTGGTTGAAGGTCCACGCGAAGAAGGGGAAGAGGGGGGCGAAGTCGCCGAAGCCGGGACACGGCGATCACGGCGATCACGCGGGCATGCCGGGGATGGCGACGCCCGCCCAGCTCAAGCAGTTGCGCGCGGCCAAGGGCGAGGCCTTCGACCAGCTGTTCCTGAAGCTGATGATCACCCACCACACCGGCGCGGTGACGATGGCCACCGACGCGCTCTCCCAGGGCAACAACCTGCTCGTCGAGGAGATGGCCAACGACGTCGTGGCCCAGCAGACGAGTGAGATCAATCGGATGCGCGGGATGGGATGAGGGGCGCGCCGGGGCGAGTTGACGGGCCGGCAGGCGGCGTCGGAGCGCTGGCCGGCCGAGGGACCGGTCGGCTCCGGGATCGGTCGACCGAGGGTCCGAGCGGGCCTTCGGGGGAACCTTGCAGCTGCAGAAGGCCCGCTCTCCGCCCTCTTCAGCGGTGATCGACCCGGCCGGGCAGTGGAATGCGCCAGGGGTGGAATAGGCCCCTCCATGATCGTTTTTGACCAGTTCCGGCCTCACAGCACCACCTTCGTGACCGCTACATTCCCCCTGACCCACGCACGCCCAGGGAGGAAAGGGACAACGATGCGCTCCATAAGACCCGTCAGCCGCATGGGCAGATCACTCATGGCGGTGACCGCCACAGCGGTCGCCGCCATGGGCCTTGCCGCCTCACCGGCTGCTGCGGCACCCACCGACACGACGGCGCCCCGGCCCGGCGGCACCTGTACGGCGGCCGACCTCGGCACACGCCACCCGTACATCAAGTCCACCGAAGTGTCCCCGACGATCACCCACTTCAAGGGCTGGTACGTCACCGAGGGCACCACCGGCAACCACACCGTCACCACCAGCACCCAGACGACCATCACGGTCTCCGTCGGGCTCAACAACAATATCGAGGCCGGTTTCGCCTCCGAGACCCTCGGCAAGGCCGGAGCGAGCGTGGGCCTGAACGTAAAGCTTGAGTCCTCCTCCACCAGCAGCGAATCGAATTCGGTCGCGTGGAACTTCAACCAGCCCGGCTACTACGGCGTCTACAAGGGCACCAAGAAGGTCACCGGCACGTACGGAAGCCTCAACTGCAACCGCGTCCAACAGGACGACAACAGCTGGGCGTTGGAGTGGATCGAGGGGCCCGGCAACGGCAGCTTCACCACCTACACCACCCTTGAGGAAGGCGCGGTGCGCTGCCAGGACCAGGTGCCCGCAGGCAGCATCATGGCCAAGGCGCAAACCCTCCTCGACTGCGGCTCGGCCGCCGCGAAGGTCACCCGCCCGGCGGGTGCGGTGGCGCCGACGGAGAAGCAGAAGCAGGACCGCGACGCGCAGCGCCCGGCTCCCACCGCCGGCACGTCCGCCGAACAACCCACCAAGACCACCGCCACCGGGCGTAACGCGCGCGCTCTCACCTGCAAGCCCGGCGCCTACAAGATCGCCGTACCCGGCAAGCCCCTGTCCTGGGGCGCACCGGTCCTCGCGGCCGACGGTGTCCGCCTGCGGCCCTCGACCATCTTCTCCGCCCACCTGGACCACTGGTTCCTGTGCAACGTGACGGAGAACAACGGAGTCCTCGAGGCGTCCCTGAAGAACTGGGGCAACGGCGGGTGCGCGACCATCCCCGCGCAGAACGCGTCCACCGAACGGGCGGCCCTGCAGACGGCCCCCTGCAAGGAGGACGACCTCCAGCGGTTCACCATCTACCGCGACGTCCCCGGCAGCTCGAAGATCGGTGTACAGAACAAGTACACCGGCTCCATGATGGGCCACGACCGGTACGCGGACGGGGAGTTCATCCGCCAGTACTCCGGCGGCAGGCAGGACGGCACGGGTACGTACGACCTGACCGGAGTCTGACAACCCCCACATCATCGTCTGCTGTTCGCATGAGCGACGTCTTGATCTCTCCCGGAGAGTGAGTGAACATGCCCAACTTCATACGCAAGGCCGCTGTCCTGGCCGCGGCGATGGCGGCCTCGCTGCTCGTCTCCGTGGCCCCCGCCCAGGCCGACACCCCGGCCCCCGCGACACAGGCCGACACCCGCTACCCGATCGGCGGCGGCACGGGGATCTTCCAGCAGTTCGTGCAGACGCCGGCGGGAGCGAAGGTCAAGAGCTGTACGTTGACGGCGGTCGGCTATGACAAGGCCGGCGACCTCGTGGGCCTGACCAACGCGCACTGTTTCGTCGACGAAGCGGGCAACAAGGTGCACGGCGACAAGGTCTACCTCGACAGGTCTCCGCACGGCACCTTCTTCTCCCCCGCCCCGTTGCCCAGCAGCCTTGAGTTCCTCGAGGTCGGCGTGATCGGCGAGGTGACCTACATCAGCGAGGGCAACGGTTACTACACCGGCGGCGTGGCGGGCCCCGACTACGCCGTGATCAAGTTCGACCCGACCAAGGTGACCCCGACGAACACGGTCGACAGCCCGTCGGGCTCGGTGACCATCACCTCACTCGGCGCCCGCCCCGACGTCGGCACTCGCCTGTGCAAGATGGGCCACCGGACCGGAAAGACCTGTGGCAAGGTCGTCGGCCACGGCCCGGAGAGCATCGGCCGCTTCATCAGCGCCATCGCCACCAACGCTGGCGACTCCGGCGGGCCCGTCGTCAACGGAACCACCCTCGTCGGCAATCTCTGGGGCTTCCCCGGCCACACCTCGATCGAGTTCATCATCCGCGACATGAACGCCCGAGGCGGTGTGGGCGCAGGCTTCCACCTCGCCTGACCTTCCGCCATCGGCCCGGCGGCGCCCACCCCGCGGTGGGCGCCGCCCGCCGTTGGGAGCTCATCGGGCCCGACCAGGCCACCGCCCTGCTGGAGATCCGCCGGAGCTGCTGGAACTGCGTGGTGGCCGCAGGCCGACGCCGTCGAAGTCCGCCAGCCGCAGACCGCCAGCCGCGGACCGGCATCCCACGGACACGGCATTCGGCGCTGCCGCTGCCGAGGACAGGGAAAAGCCCACCTCCAGCACGCCACGACGACGATCGCCGTCAACATCGAGCGTCTCAGCGGACGGTCACCGGCCGTGGAAACACCCAGGTCTTCGGGTGCTCTTGCCCGCCCCGCCGATGGCGCCCTCGTCCTGGCCGGGGTCGGGGTTGCAGGTCGGGCACGTGTTCCGCACGGCGGTGCCCCGCGTGCAGTTCCACGCCGGCTTGATGTGATCGCGGCCGCCGGCCTTCTCGTTGTCGAACACCCAGATCTGCTTGCCCTTGCTCGGAGCCGCGTACGTCCCGTGGTAGCGGCCCGGGAGGGTCATGAACGGGATGCTGGACCTCTTGTTCCACGCGCAGACGTTGCCCCTGGGGCAGTATCACGGCAGATATCACCCAGAGACGGGTGTGCTCGACGAAGAACTCCAGCTTGCTGATCGGGTGCCGGATTCGCTCGGCCGTCGCCCCGGTCCCTCCCGTACGACGACAGACCCGGCGTCCCTAGCGGCGGTGGTGTCGCGACACCAGGAGCCCCGCGTCCCGCGCCCCCGCGATGAGCCGCAGCGACTTGCGGCGGCTGCGCCCTGTCGCCCGCATCACGGCGAGCACCGGGTCCTCGCCGTCGTCCAGCGCCCCGCGGTAGGCCTCCGCCGCGACGTTCCGCACCGCGTTGCCGCGTCGCGCGGACGGGCGGCCCCGGCGCGCACCGGGCGGCTCCTGGGCGGAGCCGCCGCCCCGGCAGAGCGCGTCGGCGGTTCCGTGGCGGTCCACCAGGCCGCGGAAGGCGTCGTGGAGGGGGCCCTCGATCCGCGCGGCGAGCGCCATGAGGTCGTCGAGGGGAAGCGGGGGACAGGCGCGGACTTCCTCGATGGCGATCCGCCCGTCCGAGACGACCGCGAGGACGTCGGCGCCGCGGGGCGCGCCACGGCAGCAGCCGCCATCGGCGCTCTCGCCGCCGAATCCGCCGCGTTCGGCTCCACCACCCTCACCGGCACCGCCGCCGTCGCCGCCGAAGGCGAGGCGCACGTGGAAGAGCGAGGGCGGCACGCCGTCCCGGACCCCGGCGCCCTCCGCGCTCGGGCCCGGCTCGTCACCTGCCGCACCGCAGTCGCCGCCCCGACCCAGCGATGAGGCGAACTCCCCTCCCGCGCCCGCGGGTTGCCCGGCCCCCACTGCGACTGAGACCTCGACGCACCCTGCCGCATCCACACCGAGGTCCGCCCCCGCCCCGCTGTCGACGCCCGCGTCCCCGCCGAAGCCCGTCCCGGCCCCCGGCCACCCCTCGTCCAGGTCCCTGACCCATCCCACAGGCCAACTGGGGCCGTTCGCCACAGCCTCCGCCCGGCCCCCCGGGCCCTCCAGGTTCCCCGGGCCCCCCGGGCTCCCCGGGCTCCCCGCCGACGGGACGCCCCACGCCTCCCGCGGACTCGCCGCCGCGTCCGGCCACCACACCACCTCGACCGGCCCCTCCTCCCCCGACCACCCGGTCCCCGCCGGAGCGGCCGGCCCACTACCGGCCCCCATCTCCGCCAGCCCTTCGGACCCCACCCCCCGCAGCTCCCCCACCCCGCCACCCGATCGGAAATGATCATTTTCGTTGCGATATGAGCCTTTCTGCACAGTCGCACGGTAGCCGTACAGTCACATTCCGCCACGAACGGCGCGCGCGACGACGGCGGGCAGGGCCCCCTGACAGCGGCACCGGGCACGCGGGCGCCGCCACGCCCACCACTGCGCGTCGCGGCACATCTCCCCCTGGACGCACAGGGGTGCGATGCTGATTCCAGGCGGGCAGCAGCCGGCCGCAAGGCGTCCCGGGGACACCCCGCGGAAGGAGCGCCACCGTGCAGATCGCCGTCGTGGGATCGGGTCCGAGCGGGGTCTACACCGCGCAGAGCCTGGTGCAGCAGGACCGCGTGCCGGACGTGCGGGTCGACGTGCTCGACCGGCTGCCGTGCCCGTACGGCCTCGTGCGCTACGGCGTGGCACCGGACCACGAGAAGATCAAGTCCCTCCAGAACAACCTGCGTACGGTCCTGGAGCACGAGCGGGTGCGGTTCTTCGGAGGTGTCGAGATCGGCCCCCGGACCCTGCCCCCCGCGCGACTGCTCGACATGTACCACGCGGTGGTCTACTGCGTGGGCGCGGCCACGGACCGGCACCTGGGCATACCCGGCGAGGACCTGCCCGGCAGTTGCTCGGCCACGGAGTTCGTGTCCTGGTACAGCGCCCACCCTGATGTGGCGGTCAACGGCGCGGGGCCGCCCGACCGCTTCGTGCGCGGGGTGGAGTCGGCCGTGGTCATCGGCGTCGGGAACGTGGCGGTGGACGTGGCGCGGATGCTGGCGCGCGGCGCCGCCGAGCTCACGCCGACCGACATTCCGCAGGAGGCCCTCGGCGTCCTCGCCCAAAGCCCGGTGCGCGAGGTGCACATGGTGGGGCGGCGCGGGCCTTCGCAGGCGCGGTTCACCACGAAGGAACTGCGGGAGCTCGGCTCGCTGCCGGACACCGAAGTCGTCGTGGACCCGGCGGAGTTGGCGCTCGACCCGGCGTACGCGGACCCGTCGGGCCTGCCCGCCGCGAACCGGCGCAACGTCGAGGTGATGCGCGGCTGGGCGGCAGCGCCCCCTGAGCAGGCGCCCGCCCGGAGGATCCGGCTGCGCTTCTTCCTGCGGCCGGTCGCCGTGCTCGACGCGCAAGGACGGGTCGGCGGGGTGCGGTTCGAGCGGACGCTCCCGGACGGGCGCGGCGGGGTGACGGGCTCGGGGACGTACGAGGACATCGCGGGCCAGCTGGTGCTGCGGTCCGTCGGCTATCGCGGGGTGCCGCTGGACGGGCTGCCGTTCGACGAGGGGACCGGCACTGTGCCGCACGCGGCGGGGCGGGTCCTGCGCGACGGCACGGTCTCCCCCGGGGAGTACGTGGCGGGCTGGATCAAGCGCGGCCCCACGGGCGTCATCGGCACCAACCGCCCCTGCGCCAAGGAGACGGCGCTGTCGCTGCTCGACGACGCCCCGGCTCTCCTCGATCGAGCCGTGGCGAGCGATCCCGCGGCGGCGCTGCGTGCCGCCGGGGTCGATCCCGTCGAATGGCCGGGGTGGCAGGCGATCGAGCGGGCGGAGGCGGAGCTCGGGCGTTCCCTCGGGCGTGGTTCGGTGAAGATCCCGGACTGGCCGGGACTGCTCTCGGCGGCACGTGGCGGGCTTTCCGGCCGGGCGGGCTGAGCCCACGCCCGCTCCGGCGCGCAGGTCGCGCCGGGCCCGCGCCCCGGGACGTCAGGTGCCGAGCCGCTGCGCCTGCCGGGCCGCCGCGTCGAGAATGCTGTCCAGGAGTCCGGGGAACAGCGCGTCCAGGTCGTCCCTGCGCAGGCCGTTCAGCTTCGCCGTGCCCCGGTAGTTCTGCTGGATCACGCCCGCCTCGCGCAGCACCCGGAAGTGGTGCGTGGACGTGGACTTGGTGACGGGCAGGTCGAAGTGCGAGCACGTCAGGCCCGCCTCCGCGCCGGCGGCAAGCTCCCGCACGATGAGCATGCGCAGCGGATCGGACAGCGCGTGCAGCACGCCTTCGAGGCGGATCTCCTCGCGCGCCGGGTGAGCGAGCGCGCGGGCGCTCGGTGCGGCGGTCGTCATGGCGGCTCCACTCTCCCTGGGCGGCCGGGGGCGCCCCTGTGCGGTGCGGACGCCTCCAGTGTACGAGTTGTACGAGACTCATCGTAGTTTGACAGATGCCGTACTACGACGCCTATCGTACGAGAGGAGGCGCATCCCCGTGGCCCGGCCGCGAGCGCCCCCTTCCGTACCGCCGCCGTCACTACTGGAGGCCGCCGTGAGCGCGCTGTTCGAGCCCTGCACCCTGCGATCGCTGACCATCCCGAATCGCGTGTGGATGGCGCCGATGTGTCAGTACTCGGCGGTGGCGTCGGGCCCGGACATGGGCGTCCCGACCGACTGGCACTTCGCGCACTACGCGGCGCGCGCCACCGGCGGCACCGGCCTGATCCTGGTCGAGGCGACCGCCGTGAGCCCCGAGGGCCGCATCTCCCCGGCCGACCTCGGCATCTGGAACGACACGCAGGTCGAGGCGTTCCGCCGCATCACCGGCTTCCTCAAGGAGCACGGCACCGTCCCGGGCGTCCAGCTGGCGCACGCGGGCCGCAAGGCGTCCACCGACCGGCCGTGGCTCGGCGGCGCGCCGCTCGCGCCCGGTTCGGCGGAGGGCTGGCAGCCGGTGGGGCCGAGCCCGGTGGCGTACGACGAGCGGCACAGCGTACCGACGGAGTTGACCGTCGATCAGATCCATGACGTGGCGCGGCAGTTCGCGGACGCCGCGCGGCGCGCCCTGGCCGCCGGGTTCGAGGTCGCCGAAGTGCACGGCGCGCACGGCTATCTGATCGGCGAGTTCCTCTCGCCGCACTCCAACCGGCGCACCGACGCCTACGGCGGGGCGTTCGAGAACCGCGTGCGCTTCGCCCTGGAGGTCGTGGACGCCATCCGCGCCGTGTGGCCCGAGGACAAGCCGCTGTTCTTCCGCATCTCCGCGACCGACTGGCTCGAGGAGGGCGGCTGGACGGCGGACGACACGGTGCGCTTCGCCGCGCTTCTGAAGGAGCACGGCGTCGATCTGCTCGACGTCTCCACCGGCGGCAACGCCGCGGGCGTCAAGATCCCCGTCGCGCCCGGCTACCAGGTCCCGTTCGCCGCGCGGGTCCGCGCGGAGACGGGGCTTCCGGTCGCCGCCGTCGGCCTGATCACCGGTGTCGAGCAGGCCGAGAAGATCGTCGCCAACGGTGAGGCGGACGCCGTGCTGCTCGGCCGTGAGCTGCTGCGCAGCCCTTCGTGGGCGCGCCAGGCGGCGCGCGAGCTCGGCGCGGAGGTGCGGGTGCCGCAGCAGTACCTGCGGTCCGTCTGAGCCCTGCCTGCGAAGAACGACGCCCGGTGCGGGGTGGGTTGCACCGCGCACCGGGCGTCGTTCACGCCTCCGGACTCACGGCCCCCGGACCCACGGCCCCTGGGCTCACACCCCGGGATCGCAGCAGCCGTCCCGCCGCATGAGGCGTCCCACCTTCAGCCAGTCGGGGCCTTCGTGGGCGTGCCGGGTCTCCTTCGGGAAGGCGGACACCAGGGCGTCCGTCTCGTACGGGGTGCCGCCGCGCAGCACGGACACGGTCCGCACCAGCGACGTGAAGTCCGTGAAGGGGTCGCCGTCCACGACCGTGAGGTCGGCGACCTTCCCCTCCTCGACCGTCCCGAGGTCGTCCGCGACGCCGAAGAGCCGCGCGGGCAGCACCGTCACGGTGCGCAGCGCCTCGACCGGGGAGAGCCCGCCACGGTGCAGGGCGCGCAGGCCCAGGTGCAGGGACAGGCCGATCGGGACGAGGGGCTGGTCGGTGCCGAGGGCGACGAGGCCGCCTGCGGCGAGGATGCGCCGGTAGATGTCGGTCTCCTTGCGCAGCGTGGCCAGCTGGGCGGCCGTCGGCGGGGTGCCCGCGCCCCTGACGACCGCGGCCGCGTCCCACGGCGCCATCACGGCGGTGACCCGGGGGTCGTCGGCGAGGCCGGGATCGGCGCCGAGGAGCGGCACAGAGGTGAACGGCGTCGCGATCATCGCGAACCGCGCCCCCCGCGCGCTGTAGATCTCGGTCACGTCGTCGTAGGCACGCCCTGACGCCGTGATCGCGTGGCCGGACTCCCCGCGCTGGGTGGCCTGCAGATGGGTCGTCAGGTCCTGTCCCGACTGGATGCCGGGCGACAGGAAGTGGCTGCCCGAGCGCACGCCCAGGCGTTCGTGTGCGTAGCGCGCGGCCTCCTCCATCACCCAACCGGGCGCCCGTACATAGGTCTTGACGAAGTCCCAGTCGAGCTGCGCGGCCCGTTCCAGGGAGCGCCGCAGGCCCGCACGGGTGCGGTGGGCACGGCCCATGCTGTACGCGACGCGCCCGCCGTCGAGGAGTTCGCCGGTGGTCAGCAGGCGGGGCCCGGCGAGCTGCCCGGTGGCGACCGCCTCCCGGATGCGGGCCTGTTCGTGGGCGAAGCCGCCGAGCGAGACGGCCGTGGTGATGCCGTACGTGAGCTGGCCGACGGTCTGGCGGCCCCCGTAGGTGCTCTGCCACGGATGGGTGTGGGTGTCCCACAGGCCGGGCAGGACGGTGCGGTCCGAGGCGTCGACGCGCCGAAGGGTGCCCCCGCGGGAGGCGCGGTGCGGTTCGACGGCGGCGACGCGCCCGCCGCGTACGACGATGTCGACGTCCTCGCGGACCGTGTCGCCGGTGCCGTCCCACAGCCGTCCGGCGTGCACGACGGTGTCGGCGGGCGCGGGCCTGCGCTGGTCGAGGGGGACGCGCACGGTGCGGGCGTGGCCGCCGTCGACACCGATGAGGCGCAGCTCGGCGCCCGACAGGTACAGGAGCCTCTTCGAGTCGCCGGACCAGGTGGGGTGGTCGGCGGGTTCGGTGGTGAGGGTGCGCAGCTCTCCGTGCGGGCTGCCGTCGGGGGCCACGGGCAGCAGGCACAGCGCGGACTCCACGATCACCGCCATCCAGCGGCCGTCGGGCGACCAGACGGGCCCCGAGTCGTAGCGGTCGGCCACGGACGTGTGGGGCGCGACGGCGTGCAGGCGGGCGCTGCCGGTGGCGGCGTCGACGACGCGGATGAGGTTGTAGCCCTCGCGGAAGCGGAGGTTGAGGCGGTTGCGGTCGCAGAGGGCGACCAGGCGGCCGTCCGGCGACCAGCTCGGCCGTCCGGGGATACCGCCGCCGCCGAGCGGGTCGGCGAGGACGCGTTCGGCGCCCGTGTCCAGGTCGCGCACGACGAGCCTGCCGGTCATGTCGAGGCAGGCGAGCCGCTTGCCGTCGGGCGAGAGCGCGGGGTGCACGCGGCCGCCCGTCGCCAGCGCGGTCTCCTCGCCGGTGGTCAGGTCGCGCCGGTAGACGCCGAGGAGGCCGTCGCGGTCGTCGGCGTACACCAGGGAGCGCCCGTCCCGCGCCCAGGTCGGGCCGAGGAGGTAGCGCGTGGGCTCCGAACGCCGCAGCCGCTTCGGGGCCAGGCCGCCCTTCGCGTCCGCGAGCCACAGCGAGTTGAGGGCCGCGAAGGCGACCTTGCGGCCGTCCGGCGACAGCGCGGGCAGATGGACGCCCCGCACGGGCCGTACCCGCTCGTCCGCGAGTCCGAGGTCGTACTCCTTGACCCGGTAGCGCGGCCGGTCCACCCGCAGCACGCCGTCGAACGGGATCGCCTCCGCCGTGGCCGGCTCTTTCGGGCGTACGAGGGTGAAGCGGCCGTCGACGGTCAGGAGCAGTCGGCCGTCCTGGGTCCAGCGCGGCGGTACGGGCGCGATGTCGCCGGTGACGTCCACGCGCTTGCCGTCGACGACGAGCGCGCAGGACGCGGCGGGCGCAGGAGTGGTGCGCAGATAGGCGAGGCGGCGGCCGTCCGGACTCGGGGCGGGCGTCATGACCTGGGCGTTCTCGGTCTCGGTGTGCTCCACGACGACGGGGCCCTGCCCGTCGGCGGGGACGGCGGCGACGGTCCGTGCCTCCAGGGCCATGCCGGTGGCCGAGGTGACCCCCTTCGCCCGGACGAACAGGATCGGCTTCCCGTCCGGCGACCAGGCGGGGTCGAAGTCCTCCCAGGGGCCGTCCTGCAGCGGCCCGCCCTGCCCCGGCAGCCCGGTGACGCGGGACAGCTCGCCGTTGCGCAGATCGAGGACGTGGATGCGGTACGGGCTGCCCGCGACCGGGTCGCCGCCGCGCTCCGAGGCGAACGCGAGGCGGGTGCCGTCGGGCGACCACGCGGGACCCCGGTCGTCCCAGGGGCCGTCGGTGCGCTGCTCGACCTCCGAGCCGTCGGGCCGCATGGTCCAGATGTGGAAGCCGCCGCCCTGGAAGGCGCAGAACGCGATGAGGTCCCCGTCCGGCGCGTACACCGGCCGGTTGGGTTCCAGGCCGGGCGGGGTGAGCTGTTCCGCCTTGCCGCCGCCGCGCGGCTGGGACCACAGCACGTGCTGCACCTCGGCGACCAGCCGGTCCCCGGTGGGCGAGAGCGTCGCCGAGCCGTTGGTGGCCCGTCTGAACGACAGGGGCACACCGGCGGATTCGCGCGCCGCGGCGGGTCCGGCGCCCGCCACCCCGACGGCACCGGCGGCCCCGGCCACACCTGCGGCGACAAGCAGTTGACGGCGTGACAGTTGAGAGGAACGAGGAGGAGAAAGGGGGGTGTGGTTCCTGTCGCGATCCATGCGGGGAACACTCGCGCACCGCGCTGCGCTGAGCAACACCGCCTGCGCGGGGGGGTCACCGGTGTCACCGCAGTGGCGGGCACGGAGCCCGCCGGATGCCGGGATCCGCCGCCCCTCGCGCCCGTCGGCACATCTCCCGCACCACCCTAGGGATTTCCCTGGGTGCCGCACCGACGCGCCGCCCAGTGGGCCGCTTCTACTCTGGGCGGCGTCGCCATGCGTCACGGCTCACGCCCTGGGCCGGTCCCCGGGAGGCGTTGTGCGCTATGTCATCGAGGTGTACCGCGAGCACGACGGTGTGTGCGGGAGCGTCGCCGTCGAGAGCTGTGGGAGTCCGCGGCCCTTCCATGGGTGGCTCGAGCTGCTCGCGCTGCTCGAACCGCCACTGCCGGAGGGCGCGGGCCTGGATGCCGGGCCCCGCGGGGAGGCTCCTGACGCCGGGTCCCCGCGTCAGGAGCCGCCGGGCGGTGACTTGAGCGCTCCCTAGCGGACGGGAGGTCCGAACAGGAGTTCCGCGCGGTGCGGCTGGCCGGTCCTCGTCGGTGGAAGTCGGAATTCGCCTTGTGCGGAGCGCCGGTCGCCCACCATCGTGGAATCCTGGCCATGAGCCCGGCACGGGTCACCGTTTCTCTCGGGTCACCCGCGGCCGGTGCCGATGCGCGGGGGCGGTGATGACGACCGAGGGCACAGCGCACGAACTGTTCCACGCCCCGCCGCCCGGCGACGCGTTCTGCGGCCGCGTCCACGAACTGGAAGCGCTCCAGCAGGACTTCGCCGACGTCTGCGCGGGCTCGCCGCGGCTCGTGCTGCTCGAAGGGCCCGGCGGCATCGGAAAGACGGCCCTGGTGCGCCGGTTCCTCGACTCCGTGCACGGCACCTGTGTGCTGCACGCGAGCGGTGAGGAGAACGAGAGCGCGCTGCCGTGCGGCGTGCTCGCCCAGCTCGTCGGGCAGAGCCCGCTGCCGGTGCCGGAGACCCTTGCCGGACTCGTCCGCGTACCGCAGTCGCTGCACGCCAACCTGCCCCCGCTCGCCGCCGGGTTCGGGCTTCTCGACCTGCTGAGCGAGGTGCAGGGCAAGGGTCCTGTGGTCCTGGTCGTGGACGACGCGCACTGGGCGGACCCGGAGTCCCTGAACGCCCTCACGTTCGCCCTGCGGCGACTGCGCCACGACCGGGTCCTCGCGATCGTCGCACTGCGGGACCCGCAGGTGCCCGAACTGCCCGACGGGCTGCGCCGCCTGCTCACCGGCACCCCCACGCGCCGCATCCCCCTCGACGGCCTCAGCCCCGACGAGCTGGCCGCGCTCAGCGTGCGCCTCGGCTCCGCGCGCCTCCCGCACTCGGCGTCCCGGCGACTGCACTCCCACACCCACGGCAACCCGCTGCACGCCCGCGCGCTGCTCGGCCAGGTGCCGCCCGACGTCCTGCTCGACGTGGCGACACCGCTGCCCGCGCCCCGGTCCTACGCCATGCTGGTGCTCGCCAACCTCGCCGACTGCGGGGCGGCCACCCAGCGCCTGGTGCAGGCGGTGAGCGTGCTCGGGCTCTCCTGCCGCCTGCGCACCGCCGCCCGGCTCGCGCGGGTCGCCCAGCCCCTGCCCGCACTCGAACGGGCCGTCAAGACAGGCCTGCTGCGCGAGACCCCCGCCGGGGTGGCCCCCGAGGTCGCCTTCCCGCACCCGCTGGTGCACGCGGCGGTCTATCAGGACATCGGGCCCGCCCAGCGCGCCGCCCTGCACACCCGGGCCGCGGAGCTGGTCGACGACGAGTACACCAAGCTGCGCCACCGCGTCCTCGCCGCCACCGGACCCGACGAACAGCTCGCCGAAGCACTCGCGGCCTGCGCGCGCCGCGAGGCGGCCACCGGCCTGTGGTCCGTCGCGGGCACGCACTTGCGGCACGCCGCCCGCGTCGCGACGAGCCCCCGGGAACGGGACCGGCTCACCGTCGAGGCCGTCGAGGCCCTGCTCCTCGACGGCCGGGTACAGGAGGCCGCCGAGCTGGCCAACAGCGTGCCCGACGGGGCCGATCCGGCGCTGCGCGGCTACGTACGCGGCTACGTGGCCCGCGTCCAGGGGCGCACGGAGGCCGCCCGCACCCTGCTCGCGGACGCCTGGGAGCAGTGCGACCGCGAGCGGGACCCGTCCCTCGCGGCCCGCGCCGCCGAGCAGTTGAGCTACGCGGCCGTGATGTGCGGCCGCGCCGCGGTGGCCGCACGGTGGGCCGAGCGCGCGCAGCGCCTGTCCACCGCGCAGGGGCCGAGCCGCATGCTGCGCTTCAACCACCTCATCGCCCTGGGCCTCAGCGGCCGTGCCAAGGAAGGCATCGCGCTCGCGGCAAATCTGCCCGACCCCATGATCGTGCCACTGAAGAGCATCGATCTGCTGCTGGCTCGCGGCCAGTTGAGGCTCTGGTCGGACGATCTGCCCGGGGCGCGGCAGGACCTGCTCGGGGCCGTCGCCAACTGCCGTACCACGACCGTGCCGTTGCGGCTGCTGTCGGCGTCCGCGCTCGCCCAGACCCTGCACCGGCTGGGCGCGTGGGACGAGGCGCTGATCCACGCCGAGTCGTCCGCGTCGATCGCCGACGACACCGACCAGTCGTGGCTGAAGCCGGTCACCCACGGCGTCTCCGCGCAGATCCTGGCCGCGCGTGGCGCATGGGAGCGCGCGTCCGACCACCTGCGGACCGCCCTCGACGTGCCGGGCGGCGCCGAGACGCCCGTCGCGTGGGCGTACGCGGTGTGCGCGCGCGGGCACCTCGCGGACGCGCGCGGCGAGCCGCAGGAGGTCGTGGCCGCGCTGCGGCCGCTGCTGCGGTTCGCCGAGCAGGACGGCGTCAACGAGCCGGGGGTCGTCGACTGGCAGCCGCTGCTCGGCGACGCGCTGGTGCAGGTCGGGGAGCTGGACGAGGCGGAGGCGGTGCTCGGCCCGTTCGAGGAGCGGGCGCGGGCCCGTGGCCGGCACGCGTCGCTCGCCGCGGCCGCGCGGGCCCGGGGCAATCTGGCCGCCGCGCGCCGCGACCCCAAGCGCGCGCAGGCGGCGTTCGCGCGGGCACAGGACCACGCGGCGCAGGTCCCGGCGCCCTTCGGGCGGGCGCGGGTGGAGCTGGACCACGGCTCGTTCCTGCGCAGGATCGGCCGCCGGTCCCTGGCCATCGCGCAGTTGCAGGCCGCGTACGCGACGATGACGGCGCTCGGTGCGGCGCCCTACCGGGCGCTGTGCCTGCGGGAGTTGAACGCCTGCGGGCGGGCCGTGCCCGACCTCCCGGCGGACGGCCGGGAGCGGGACGCCGCCATCGACGCCCTGGACGGGACGCTCACCCCACAGGAGCTGGCCGTGGCCCGCCTCGCCGCCCAGGGCCTCACGAACCGCCAGATCGCCACGGCGCTCGCCCTGAGCGTCAAGACCATCGAGTACCACCTGGGCCACACCTACGCGAAGCTCGGGATCACCTCGCGGATCGGCCTGGTGCAGCGGCTCGGGCCGCGGCCCTCGTCCCCGTCGGCGGGCTGAGGGGAACCGGGGAAATCCCCGGCACGGTCCCGGAGGCGCGCCCCACGCCCCGCTCGTACGGTCGAGCCCGTAGGGCTAGGGCGAACGCGGGAGCCGCTGGAGGTGGCCCGATGGTTTCCATCAGGTACGGGGCGGTCGGTGAGGAGCGGCCGACACTGCGGCTGCGGCTGCTCGGGGGATTCCTCCTCACCCGGGAGGCGCCGGAACCCGCCTGCGGGAACCCGGACTGCACCGACGTGTGTCCGGACGACCCGGGCTGTCTCGAAGCGCGTGCCGGTGAGTCGCTCGACGTGCCCGCGAGCGGCCGTCAGGTGCTCGCGCGGCTCGCGCTGTGCGGGGCGGCGACGCGCTCGGCGCTCGCGGGCACGCTGTGGCCCGACGTCACCGAGGCGCGGGCCCGCGCCAGTCTGCGCACCGCCGTGTGGCGCCTCAACGGCGCGGGTTCGGCCCTCACCGACACCCACGACGGCGCCCTGTCGCTGAGCCACCGGGTGCGCGTCGACATCCAGGACTTCACCCGGGCCGCGCACCAAGTGCTGTCCGGGGACGCCCTGTCGGCGGCGCGGGAACGCATGCGGACGGCCTATCACGTACTGCTCCTCGGCCGCGAGTTGCTGCCCGGCTGGCAGCAGGACTGGGTCGCCTTCGAACGCGAGCGGCTGCACCAGCTGCGGCTGCACGCCCTGGAGGCGCTGTCGGCGCGGCTCGTCGACCGGCGTCTGTACGCCCCCGCGCTCGAGGCCGCGCTGGAGAGCACCCGCGTCGACCCGCTGCGCGAGAGCGCCCACCGGGCGGTCGTTTCCGTCCACCTCGCGGAGCACAACCTGACGGAGGCGGTGCGGCAGTACGAGACGTTCCGCGGACTGCTCCTGAGGGAACTCGGCGTGGAGCCTTCGGGGCAGTTCTCGTCGATGCTGCGGCACGCGCTGGTGTGAGGGGGGCGCCGGACACCGCACCCACGGATGATGTGACGCCGCGGTGACGCCCCGGCCGTCACGATGGGACGTGCCCCGTCCAGGATGCGGGGAGAAGGGGGAACTCCCCTGGTTGAGCGACGCGCCGGCCGTCACGGCCACCACCTGGGTGGTCGCTCATGCCCTGGACGGGGTGCCCAAGTCCCGCGGGAGGCCGCGACATGGTCGACCGTGGGCACCAGCTCTCCCCGCGCGCCTTCGCGGCCCACCGGCCGTCGCGCGCACTCCCGCGGTCTCCCCGCGGGTACCTGCCTCGCAGCTGCCTTCGGGCTCGCCCCGCCCACGCAGACGTCCGCAGCAGACGTCCACCGCAGGCATCCACCAACGGCCCCACCCATGCCAGAGGGGCCGGGCTCCCCCGAGCCGCCCGGCCCCTCCTCTCCCCCCGGCCTCGGAGCCGGACCCCGCTGCCCGACCCGGCCCGGCCCCGCCCCCCCCAGCTCAGCCCTCCCCCGGCTCAGCCCTCCCCCGCCTTCCGCAACCGCTCGATCGCCCGCTCCACCGGCCGGTGCGGCAAGCCCGTCCTGCGGCACAGCTCGTCCTGCGGAACGTCCCGCAGGATCTCCTCGACGGGCTTGTCGGCCAGGGTCGCGATCTCGCGAACGTAGGCCTCGACGCGGCTCACCGGGTCGTCCGCCAGGGGCCCGCCGGCGGGCGCCGTGAGGCCGCCGCGCGCACCCGTCGCGGACCGTCGGTCCTCCTCGAGCCACGTCGTCCAGACGCCGCGTCCGACGAGGTGCTCGGCGGCGCTCTCCGCGACCGAACCGTCCTTGATCACGCCCGGGTCGGCGCCGTCGGCCCGGATGAGGAGCTGGCAGGAGGCCGCCAGCATCGGCGGCGACGAGACCTGCGGGGGCGCCCCGTCGAGCAGGGTGCCGAGCGCCGCCAGGTCGGGATGCCCGGGGACGTGCGGGGCGAGGCGCTGGACGACCTCGTCCAGGCGGCGCAGGTCGGGCGCCCGGTCGAGGAGCATCGCGTGCGCGCCGACGATGCCGAGGAACGGGTCGAGGCGCCCCGAATCGAGCATCGGGAACAACTGGCGGTCCGACGTCAGGTCGATGCCCTGGCGCAGCCCGGAGAGGGCGGCCTCGCGGGCGAGGTTCAGGGCCTCGTCGGCCGGGCGCCAGCCGGTGCCGAGCGGGGCCATCTCGACCGTGGCGTGCTGCGGCCGCGGTCCGTGTGGACCGTTGCCGACGAAGACGAGCGTGGTCCAGCCCTCCGACACCCACAGGGCCTGGGCCAGCGGCAGCCCCTCGCCGGAGGGTTCGCGCAGCCGCAGCCGGTAGCCCCCGGGCGCGAGCCGGCCGCTCCAGGCGGCCCAGCCCTGCTGCGGGTCGGCCCGCCAGCCCGTCGCGCCGCCGTCGACGGCCGCGCCGCTCCCGTCGGTGATCTCCAGGGCGCTGGGGTCGAAGCGCCAGCCGCGGCGCAGGTTGCGCAGGAGCACCATCAGGCTGGGCCTGCCCCGCCGGTGGGTGGACTCCGTGCTCCAGCGCAGGGTGGCCTCGCGGTGGGCGGCCTGCGTGGTGACGGTGCGTTCGAGGGGGGCCGGGGCGGGGACGCGGGGCAACGGCAGGCGTGCGGTGAACGCCGTCGTGCCGACCTCGACGAACTGGCCGGCCACCGTGCCCGCGAACCGCTGCTCGATGCGGTAGATGCCGGGCGCGACGGTCGTCTCGATGGTGCCCATGCCGTGGGCGACCTCCCTCATCGCCTCGTCGGTCACGGTGACGAGCACCGACGGGGTGTCGGGGATGACGACGAACGGCACCTCCGGGCGCCCCAAGGCCTCCGCCGCGCGCGGCTTGTCAGAACTGGACAACAGTGCCACCCCCGGTCACTACCTCGAAGAAACCGCCGTCCGAGAACTCCGGCGCGGTCAAGCTGTCCGCGACGACTTTGTAGAGCCCCGGCAGCAGCGACGCGACGTGGTCCGCCCCGTCGATGTCCAGCCTGCGCGGCTCCTCGAAGCCCCGGCCGCGCAGCTCGACGCCGCCCCTGAAACCGGGCGGGAAGCGCAGGGTCACGGGGTACGAGCCGACGCCGCCGAGCCCCTTGGCGAAGACGATCGGCGTGCTGGTCTCCCGCAGGAACCGGGCCTCCTGCGGCACGAGTTCCCCGGCGGTGCGATCGAGGACGTGGCGGCGTACGTAGCCCGCGAGGCTGTCCGACGTCACCTCGCCCTCGGCGGTGACGGTGCCGCCGCCCGCCCCGCGCAGGCCCTCGAGGAGAGCGCTGGTGAAGTGTCCGCGCGACCGGTCGGGGTCGGGCGAGAGCTGTTCGTAGGCGGGATCGCCGAGCGCGGAGCCGTAGCCGACGAAGCACTCGACCTTGTCGGGGGCCTCGGTGGTGTCGGTGAAGGGCGGCCCGAACGCGGTGACGCCGCCGAAGCGGGTGCGGCAGCAGTCGGCGAAGAAGACGATCTCGTGGAACGGCGACGCCGATTCGTACCACGACAGGTACGGGCGTACGGCGATGTGGTTGCCGAGGAGGTCCATCGCGGCGTTGGCCATCAGGAGCGCGGCGTCGCCGCCGAACGGGGCGATGCCGTGCCCGGCGAGGAACACGTACAGCCGGGTGTCGGCCCAGTCCCCGCCGTCCGCGACGGCCGCGCGGACCGCGCGGTGCGTCCGGTACAGGGCGTGGTTGACGTTCTCGCGGGTCGGGACGGCGCTCATCACGTCGGCCTCGCGCTCATCGTGTTCGGTGGCCGTGACGAGCGAGACGTTCCGCTCGGGCACGTCGCCTCCGGCGGAGTCCACGAGCCAGTCGCGGAATCTCGCCGCGTCGCCGCGCGCGCCGCTGAGGTCGCTGATCGCCGGATAGCGGTTGATGCCGACGACCACGGCGTAGTGCAGGTCGTTCATCGGGCTTCCCCCTTGTGCGAACCCGTGCGGACGCGTGCACCCGTCAGTCGGCGAGCATCCGCGCGAGGCTCGCAAGGACCTCGGGGTCGTCGTCGAACGCGCCGTGCGTCCGGGCTCCGGCGCGCAGGCCGGGTGCGCCCGCGCCCTCCGCCACGGGCGACCACACGGTGCGCCGCGGGTCCGCCGCGAAGAACGCCCGCAGGTCCTCGGAGTCCTGCCCGCCGAAGGCACCGTCGGCGGTGTACCAGCGCTGCATGCCGACGAGCGGCGCGACGGCCGACTGCCGGGCGGGCCCGCGCTCCAGGACCCCGGAGACGAAGTACAGCAGCGACCTCGGGTAGAGCAGCGGCACCAGGTGGTCCGCGCGTTCGGCCGGGTCGGTCATCGTGAACATCCGCAGCCGGTCGAAGAGTTCGCGGCGCAGCCGTACGACCGGCGCGAGCTGGGTGACGGTGCAGGCCGGCGCGAGGAGCACGACGTCGCGGACGCGGAAGTCGGCGGGCAGCGGGTCGTCGGCGGCGGCGCGCCTGCGGGCGAGGTCGGTGAGCAGGTTGCCGATGAAGACGGCGCCCGCGCTGTGTCCGACGACGGTGACCTTCGGGCGGCTGCCGGAGGCGAGGAGCTGGCTGAAGCGGTCGAGGAAGTAGCGGCCCGCGCGGGTCTCGTCGGACTCCGCGAAGGTGTCGGCCGTCTGCCGCTTCATGGCGTCCCAGACGGCGGCGCCCACGTTGGCGACGTAGAACTCCCGCAGGATCTCCTCGACGACGGTCGGGTAGAGGCCGTGGTCGGTGCGCAGCCGGAAGCGGCCCACGACGGCGGCGATGACGCGCACCGTCTTGCGCACCAGGAGCGTGGAGGTGACCAGGGCGCGCCGGTTGCCGCCGTCGGCGGTGTCCGCGGCGAGTTCGGCCACCGTCTGCGGTGACATGAGTGTGGCGACCGCCGCGCGCCCCCCGTTGATGTCGCGCGCGGCGGTCGTCGTGGGTGCCGACCGCAGGACCGAGCCCACGATTTCCCGGTTGCGGTCGGCCAGTTCGGTGTCCGCCGACAGTTCGGCGGTGATGAGGACGCGTTCGGCCTCGCTGAGCGGCGGTACGGCGGCGGGCGGGGTCAGGCGCGCGTAGGGTTCCTGGCCGGTGCGCAGCAGGTCGAGTTCGGCGGCCACGGCCCGGGCGGGCGGAGCGGCGAGCACACCCGCGGCTCGGCGGCCGGGGCCCTGGAAGACGACCGCGGCGGCGTATCGGGTCACCCGGTTCAGGAGTGTCTGGAAGACGCCCTCGCCGAGGATCTGCGGCAGGTTGCCCTGGAGCGTCTCCAGGAGGCCGCTGCTCCACACGAAGAACACGGGGTCGGCGCCCGCCGCCTCGTACACCGGCGTGAGCCGCTCGGCCGTGGCGAACCCCAGCGCGTCGTCGACGAGCCCGCCGTGGAAGTGCAGGACCACGCGCGGCCGGTCCTTGAGGCTCGCCACCAGCGCGTCGATGTCGTCGGTCGTCGTGGTGGCGAGCCGTCCGCTCGTGCCGCTGTGTACGCAGCGCCTGCGCGAAGGGTGCATGTCCGGGCCTCCGGCCAGTTGCCGTTCACCAGGAGCCCCCCGTCGCGGAAGTCCCCCGACTCCTGCCGCTCCTGGCCCTGCCACCGTAGGACGGCAGGGCGCGGCGCGGCCTCGGGGACGGGCCCGGGGATTACCCCAAGGCGGTCGCCGGGCGCTCCCCCAGGCACTGCCGTACGGCCGCGACGAGGCGGCTCGCGCGGGCGTCGCCGTGCCCGATCATCTTGTTCGCCACGTACGCGAAGCCCACCCCGAACTCGTCGTCGCCGAAGGCGAACTGGCCGCCGGCCCCGTCATTGGCGAAGCTGCGCGGCCCCAGGGCGGGGCGGAAGGAGGGGGCGTGGAGGAGGAAGCCCGAGCCCCAGCGGACCCCCATGTCCAGGCCGAGCCAGGAGGTGCCGCCGGACTGCTCGCGCACCGCGTCGGTGACGGTCTCGCGGCTCAGCAGCCGCTCGGAGCCGTCGAGGCCGGTCGCGGCGGCGGCGTACAGCGCGGCGAGGCCGGGCGCCGAGGAGACCGCGCCCGCGCCGGGGATCTCCGCGCCGAGGAGCGCGGGGTCGTTCCAGCCGTGCGGGACGTCGACGCCGGGGAAGACGAAGGCGCCGTTCATCGTGACCATGCGGGTGAGGATCGATTCGGGGCCGGGCATCGGCGGCCTGCCCGGCGCCTCGACGAGCCGCGCCAGGGAGCCGAGTTCCCGCTCGGGCAGTCCGATCCAGGTGCGCAGGCCCAGGTCGTCGGCGACGGCCGCGCGGAAGTAGGCACCCGGGGTGAGTCCGGTGACGCGGCGGATGAGTTCGCCGAGGAGGAAGCCGAAGACGTGGGCGTGGTACTCGTACGTCTCGCCGGGCGCCCACAGCGGTTCCTGCTCCTCGATGGCGCGCACCACGGGCGTCCACTCGGTGATCTCCGCGAAGTCCGGGGACGCGTCGAGGACGGGGAGTCCGGCGCGGTGGCCGAGGACCATGCGCGGGGTGATGGACTCCTTGCCGCCGCGGGCGAACTCCGGCCAGTACGTGGCCACGGGGGCGTCGAGGTCGAGGCGGCCCTGCTGCGCGAGCAGGTGGGCGCAGACGCTGACGATGCCCTTGGCGCAGGAGAAGACGGGTACGACGGTGTCCTGCCGCCAGGCCCGGCCGGTGTCCTGGTCGGCGACGCCGCCCCACAGGTTCACGACCTCCCGTCCGTCGACGAACACGGTGACGGCCGCGCCGAGTTCGTCGAACTCGGCGAAGTTCTCCGCGAAGACGTCGGCGACCGCCCCGAACCGTTCGTCGGCCCACCCGTTGTGTTCCACTGTCCCACTGCTTTCTGGTGACGCTGTGCTCGCGCGACGGCGCAGACCTCCGGCGAGCGATGACCGGCACACGGTACGTGTCACGACCATCCATCTCCAGCGAATTGCAGAGCCGTCGGCAGGAGCGGGGGTCGGCCGCCGCGAAGGGACGGCCTACGCCCCCGGCGGCGTGGGCGCGGCCGGGGCCTGGAGCGGCGGCGGCACGGCCTCGGCGAGGACCAGGGCGCTGGAGGGGATGGCCGCCCGCATCTCGAGCAGGGCCACCAGCGCGGTGTGCAGCTCCTCGACGCCCTCGTACGCCTCGTGCGCGAGGATCAGACGGGCCCGGGTCTCCAGGTTCTGCCAGGCGTACCTGCGGCGCAGGTTCGCCATCTGCCGCGCGTCGGCGCGCAGGAACGTCGACCCGGCCGAGAAGCCCGCCGACAGCAGGGCGAGGATCGCCGCGGGCACCCGCGCCCCGGGCGAGGCGAGGCCGGCGGCGCCGGAGATGCCGGCGAGCACGGCGGCCGGAAAGCCGAGGCAGATGTAGGTGGCGTTCCACAGCTTGCTGCGCCGCTGGGCCCGTCGTGCGCCGATCCGCGCCTCGGCGGCGATCTGCCTGACCTCTTCGGCGAGGTGCCGCATCCGCGCGTCGGGCTGCCCGCCGCCGGTGGCGGAGCCGTCGTCGCGCTGCCCGGCGACGTCGTCGGGCAGCCCTTCTCCTGTCAACACCCGTTCCCCCCGAAGTCGGAGCGGGGATCGTATCAACCGCGCGCGCTCACACCGCCCTCACTCCATCCACTCCGCCTCGTACGCCGCGTACGTCCCGTCGTGCGTCGCGAGGTGCACGAACTGGTCGACGTACTCGCGGAATTGGGCGTCCGCGCGGGGCACGGCGTAGGCCTTCTCGGAGAAGGTGAAGGGCTTGTCGGGGTGGAGCGCGCACAGCTCGGGGTGGATCTTCGCCTGGTAGCGGGTCTCGCTGGCGTCGGTCATCATCACGTCCGCGCGGCCGTCGATGATCTCCTTGAAGATCGTGGAGTTGTCCGGGTGCACGATCAGGGAGGCCTGCTTGATGTGCTTGCGAGCGAACTGCTCGTTGGTGCCGCCGGGGTTGACGACGACCTTGGTCCCTGGCTTGTCGATGTCGGCCAGCGCCCCGTCCCCGAACCGCGCCTTGTCGGCGCAGCGCACGATCGGTGTCTTGCCGTCCTCGCGGGTCGGCTCGCTGAAGGCCACCTTGCGGGCGCGCGGCAGTGTGATGGAGACGCCGCCGACGGCGATGTCGCAGCGCCCGTCCGCGACGTCGTCGGCGATCTCCTTCCAGGTCGTCGCGACGAACTTCGGCCTGGCGTCGAGGGAATCGGCGAGGTCGTGGGCCATCTTGATGTCGATGCCGCTGTACGTCCCGTCGGCCTCGCGGTGGGTGAAGGGGCGGTAGTCGCCGGTCGTGCAGACCCGCAGGACGCCCTTTTTCGGCACGGAGTCGAGGAGGGTGCCCTTGCCGGGCGCGGGGTGGTGGCCCCGGCCCGTGCCGGGCGCGGCGGGCGCGGCGGCGGTGACGGCGAGCAGGCAGACGAGGGTGGACAGGATGGCGGCACGCTTCATGCGGGCGGTTCCTCTCTGGCATCGAACGGTACCGGTCGGCATCGGACGGTACCGGTCGGCGTCAGACGCGGTGCGGGGTGAGCGGCGGCAGCAGGGCCGCCGTCAGGTCGGGGCCCGCGCCGTCTTCGTACGCGCCGTCGTCGAAGGGGTAAAGGGGCCGCTCCACGCGGTGGTGGCCGAGCCGCTTGAGGTCCTGGTCGACGCCGCCCGGGGTGAGCGCGAGCAGCCAGTCGGCCGCCATGTCGTACAACTCCGGCTCCAGGTAGCCGATCTTCACGACGACCAGGTCGTAGGTGCGCGGGTCGATGCCGAGGCCACCGTCGGCCGGGCCCGTGAAATCGGCGAGCGTGTGGAAGGGTTTGCGGCGCTCGACCAGGATCAGGGTGAGTCCGCCGACCCGGACCGCCGCCATGTCCACGCCCCGGTCGTACGCGCCGCCCTCGGCCCGGTCCTTCCGGTCGGTGGCGCGCTGCAGGGCGACGACGGTGCCGGTGAGTGCGTACGGTCCGCCGTGGTTGGCGTCGACCTTGCCGCCGACGGAGAGCGACACCTGCGCCCCCACGCCCGCCTCGAAGCAGCGGGCGACCGCGACCGGGTCGGTGATGCCCGGGTGCACGGCGGTGACCTCGCCGGAGCGGATCGCGTCGTTCTCCAGGAGCTTGCCGAGCATGTACGCGAGGTCCCCCGCGCCACCCGCCGTCGGGTTGTCACCGGAGTCGCTGATGAGGAACGGCCGCATCGTCGAGGCCACGGCCCGCTCGACGCACTCCTCGGCGCTGCCCGTCGGCCCGACGAAGACGAAGTCGCGCCGGGCGTCCCAGTAGCGCCGGGCCAGCTGTCCGGCCTCGGCGGCGGCACGTTCCGCGTCGTCTCCGGTGACGACGATCGCGGCCTGGCAGCGCGGCTCGTCCGCCCACGCGTAGCCGACCCACATCGCCGCGTCGAGGATGCCGGGCAGCCGCTCGATGTCGGCGAGCGAGGCGTACAGGGACTTGGCGGGCTCCAGGCGGGTGCTGGTCTTCTCGCCCGGAAGCAGCACCGGCACCTGCACCCAGGCGCGGTGCGGGCGCCTGCCCTCGCGCAGACAGCGGACCAGGTTGCGGGCCGCGCGCTCGCGGGTCTCCCAGGCGTCCTCGTGCGGGGCGAGGCGGTGCGCGGTGAGCAGGTCGACGGGCGCGGCGAAGCGGTGCGAGACGTTGCCGTGCAGGTCCATGGCGGTGGAGATCATCGGGCGCCCGGTGCCGTCGGGCGTGCCGACGCTGTCGAGGGCCGCGCGGACGGCTTCCGTCAGGTCGGCCTCGGCGTCGGTGAGGCCGACGACGCTCATGGCGCCGTGGATGTCGTACACGAGCCCGTCGAGGGGGCCCGCCTGCCGGATCCGGGTGACCAGTTCGTCCTTGAGCGTCAGATACGAATCGGCCTCCACCGGGCCGCCGGGGAGCGCGGTCGCGTGCAGCAGGGGCACCCACTCGACGAGGTCCGCGAGGTCGGAGTCCGGCTGGGTCCAGGTGTAGCGGCCGAGGAGTTCCCGGCCGCGGGTCTGGCGGAAGTCGTCGGCGGTGGAGCGGTGCGGGCAGAACGTGGAGGACTCGATGCCGATGCCGCCGATACCGACGCGCAGGCGGCGGTGGGTGACAGCGGGGGCGGTCGCGTGGGCGGCCGGGGCGGTGGTCATGCGGGTGCGCTCTCTTCCTGGTCGGCGGGGGCGGAGGGCTCCTTGGCGGTGGCGTCCTGGGTGGTGGTGCCGGACGGTCCCTGGTCCCTGTCGGGGCCCCAGGCCGCGGGGTCCGCGGGGTCCGTCCGCAGGTGGCGGCGCAGGGCGGTGAGGCCCGCGCCGAGCAGGCCCGCGTCCGGTCCCGTCACCGTGGTGGTGATCTCCAGGTCGGCGGTGCACACGGGCAGGCAGCGTTCGTAGAGCACGCCCCGGACGGCGGCGACCAGCGGCTCGGCGGTGGCGAGGACGCCGCCGAGCGCCACTGCCTGCGGGTTGAAGAAGTTCACGACGACGGAGAGGACCGCGCCGATGTGGCGGCCCGCGGTGCGCACCAGGGTGGTCGCCAGCGGATCGCCGTCGGCGACGAGCCGCAGCAGCTCGCCGGTGGTCGCCACCTCCACGCCCTGGCGGGCGAGTTCACGGATCAGCGCGGCGCCGCTCGCGACGGTCTCCAGGCAGCCGATGTTCCCGCAGCTGCACGGCCGGTCACCGGCCTCCTCGACCCGTACGTGGCTGATGTCCCCCGCCGCGCCGTTCGCCCCGTCGTGCGGGCGGCCCGAGGCGATGACGCCGCTGCCGATGCCCCGGCCTGCCTTGACGACGACCATGTGGCCGAGGTCGGGGCGGGCCACGGCGTGCTCGCCGACGGCCATCATCGTGGCGTCGTTCTCGACGGACACGGGCAGGCCGATGCGGTCGGCGAGGACCTCGCGCAGCGGGTAGCGGTGCCAGCCGGGCATGCGGGACGGGCTGAGGACGCGGCCCTCGCCGGGGCGGACGGGGCCGGGGAAGGCCACGCCGAGGGCGCGCACGGTGCGTCCCGCCTCGGCTTCCCGTGCGGCGAGTTCGGTGACGCGCTCGCACAGCCAGTCCACGGCCGACTCGGGCCCGGCGGTGATGTCGTGCGGCAGGTCGGCGGTGTCGCGGACGGTGCCGTCGAGGGCGACCGCGCCGAGGCGGGCGTGGTGGCTGCCGAGGTCGGCGGCGAGCGCGATGCCGCCCTGGGCGCGCACCCGCAGGAGCCGAGGGCGGCGCCCGCCGCGTGAGGCGCCCTCGCCGGACTCGGTGAGCACACCGGCGGTGACGAGTTCCTGGACGCGCAGCGACACGGTGGACGGCGCGAGCCCCAGCTCCCGCACCAGGTCGGCCCTGGAGGCGGCCGCGCCCGACGAGACCAGTCGCACGATGTGCTGCGCCGATCCGGGTTCGTCGTGTGCGTTGCTGGCCATACCGACCCCGTTCGTTCGACGAGTTGCTTCGAGTACCAGCCGAACACTAGGTCGCCACGAACGAAGTTGACCAGACCTTCCAAGAAAGGCGCCCCAACTCTCGACCTTTCACATTCTTTGCCGAACGAAGCTCTTGACTTGCTTTTCTCCACAGGCCTAGCGTTCGGGCCTCCCTACCGCTCACGTGTACGGATCGGTCCCGGCAGTCCCTGGAGGCCCACCACCATGCGCTCAGTCAAGGCAGCCGCGGCCGCGGGCCTCGTGCTCGCGGTCCTCACCGGCTGCACCCGCGAGGGCGGCCGCGTCGACATGGGCCCGACCGGCGGCGTCCCGGTCGAGGGCGGCACGGCGACCATGGCCCTGCCGCCCAACGCGACGCCCAACTGGATCTTCCCGATCGGCCCGCCGGGCTACGGCGCCTCGTACAACGCGGGCATCCAGTTCCTGCTGTTCATGCCGGTGTACGACGCCGTCCTCGACAAGGACAAGGGCGGCCTGACCACGCACGGCCCGAGCACGCTCGGCCTGGAGCCGAAGTACTCCGACGGCAACAGGACCGTGACCGTGCCGCTGCGCAAGGGCGTGAAGTGGTCCGACGGCAAGCCCGTCACGGCCCGCGACCTGGAGTTCTGGTTCAACCTCCTCAAGGCCAACAAGACGAACTGGGGCAACTACTCGCTCGGCACGATGCCCGACAACGTCAAACGCTTCGAGACGCTCGACGACCACACGGTGCGACTGCGCCTGACCCGGGCGTACAACCCGGACTGGTTCACCGCCAACCAGCTCACGCTGATGCGGGCACTGCCCCAGCACGCCTGGGGCGCGCGGACCGACGGCGGCCCCGTCGGCGACTTCGACCGTACGAAGAAGGGCGCCAAGGCCGTCTTCGCCCGGCTCACCCGGCACGCGAAGAGCCTCGGGTCGTACGGCTCCGACCCGCTGTGGAAGACGGTCAACGGGCCCTGGAAGCTGGCGGGCTGGCGCGACAGCGGCCAGGTCACCATCGTCCCGAACGAGAAGTTCACCGGGCCGAGGTCCCAGCGCCCGCACCTGGACAAGGTCGTCTTCAAACCCTTCACCACCGCCGACTCCGAGTACAACGTGCTGCGTTCGGGCGGGGTCGACTACGGCTACATCCCGCCGTCGGTGATGGCGCAGAAGGGGAAGTTCGAGGACAAGGGCTACCGCGTCGATCCGTGGGAGGGCTGGGCGGCGACGTACATCGTCTACAACTTCAACTCCACCCACGCCGGTCCGCTGATGCGCCAGCTCTACATCCGCCGCGCGATGCAGCACCTCGTCGACCAGAAGGCGATGAGCGACGTCATCTGGCAGGGCAGCGCGACGCCGACGCTCGGCCCGGTGCCGGTGACGCCGAAGAGCCGGTACCTGTCGAAGGCGATGGAGCGCAACCGCTACCCGTTCTCGGTGGCGAAGGCCAAGTCCCTTCTCACGTCGCACGGCTGGGAGAAGAAGGACGGCACCGCACGCTGCGTGCGGCCGGGCACGGGCGCGGACGAGTGCGGCGAGGGCATCGAGAAGAACGACCCCCTGGAGCTGACGCTGCTGTCGCAGTCGGGCTCCACGGAGACGACGAACACGATGCAGGAGCTGAAGTCGTCGCTCTCCAAGGCGGGCATCGACCTGACGGTCCGCCAGCAGCCGCTCAACTCCGTGCTCGGCAAATCCGTCCCGTGCACGGCGAAGGACCCCGGCTGCGACTGGGACATGTCGTTCTTCGGCACTGCCGGCAGCTGGTACTACCCCCTCAACCCGAGCGGCGAGCAGCTGTTCTCCACCGGCGCGTCGGCGAACTTCGGCAACTACAGCGACAAGAAGGCCGACCGCATCATCCGCGCCGTGCAGTACTCCCCCGACATGAAGGCCGTGCACGAGTACGGCGAGTACCTGGCCGACCAGCTGCCGGTGATGTGGATGCCCAACCCCGCCTACCAGGTCTCGGTGATCCGCAACGACCTGCGGGGCATCGAGCAGAACCCGACGGTCACGTTCGCGCCGCAGGACTGGTACTACGTCAAGAAGGGAGCCGAGAAGTGACCGGCTTTCTGGTCAAGCGCTTCCTGCAGGCGCTCGTGGTCCTCTTCCTGGTGTCCATCATCGTCTTCGTGCTCCTGCACATGCTGCCGGGCGGCCCCGCGCGCGCGATCCTCGGACCGAAGGGCACCCCGCAGCAGATCGACCAGTTCAACCATCAGCAGGGGTACGACCGTTCGCTGCCGACGCAGTACCTCATGTACCTGAAGCGGCTGTTCACCGGCGACCTCGGGGACTCGTACAAGCTCAACTCGCCCGTCTTCGAGCTGCTGAAGCAGCGGCTGCCGAAGACGCTGCTCCTGACGGTCCTGTCGACCGCGCTCGCCGTGGTCATCGCGGTGCCGCTCGGTCTGCTGCAGGCGGTCCGGCGCGGCAAGGCCTCGGACTACGCGCTCACCGGGCTCGCGTTCCTGCTGTACGCGACGCCGGTGTTCTTCCTCGGCCTCATCATGATCATCCTGTTCGCTCAGGTCTTCCCGGTCCTTCCGGCGGAGGCACCGCAGGGCGAGTCGGTCGGTGAACTCCTCGGCGACTTCACGGGCCTTGTGCTTCCGGTGGTGACGATGGCGTTCGGCATCGTGGCGATGTTCAGCCGCTACATGCGCTCGGCGGTCCTGGACAACCTCACCGAGGAATACGTCCGCACCGCCATGGCCAAGGGTCAGTCGAGCCGTCGCATCCTGGTCCGGCACGTCCTGCGCAACGCGCTCATCCCGCTCGCGACGCTGCTCGGCCTGTATCTGCCGACGCTGTTCAGCGGCGCGCTCGTCGTCGAGTCGATGTTCAACTACCCCGGCATGGGGCTGTTGTTCTGGAACGCGGCCCAGGGCTCGGACTTCCCCGTGCTGCTCGGCGTGACCCTCGTCGTCGGCATCGCCACGGTCCTCGGCTCCCTCCTCACGGACATCCTCTACGCCGTCCTCGACCCCCGGATACGGAGCGTGGCATGACCACCACGACGGCCCCGCACGCGGCACCCGGGCACGAGGAGGCCGCACAGGCCACCCCCTCCCTGACCCGCCGCACCCTCCAGGTCTTCACCGGCAACAAGCTCGCCCTCACCGGCGTCGTCCTGCTCGTGCTGCTCCTCGCCTTCAGCTACCTAGGCCCGCTCCTGTACGACACCGAGCAGATCCACACCGACCTGTCCCGGGCGAACCTCTCCCCCGGCACCGACGGCCACCTCCTCGGCACCACCGACCTCGGCTACGACATGGTCGGCCGCCTCATGGTCGCGGGTCGGACATCCCTTGAGATCGGCCTCGCGGCAGGGCTGCTCGCCACCCTCTTCGGCACCGTGTACGGCGCCGTCTCCGGCTACTTCGGCGGCTGGGTGGACGCCGCGATGATGCGCATCACGGACGCGGCGCTCGCGATTCCCGCGATGTTCCTGCTCGTCGTGGTCGCCGCGATCATCACGCCCAGCAAGGGCGTCCTGATCCTCATCATCGCGGCCGTCGCCTGGCTGTCCCCGGCGCGGCTCGTGCGGGGCGAGGCGCTCTCGCTGCGCAACCGCGAGTACGTGCAGGCGATGCGGATGATGGGCGGCGGGGGCGCGCGGGCCGTGTTCAAGCACATCGTGCCGAACGCGATCGGCACCGTCATCGTCAACTGCACCTTCCAGATCGCCGACGCCATCCTCTACGTCAGCTACCTGGCCTTCCTCGGCCTGTCCATCCCGCCGCCCTCGGCCGACTGGGGCTCGATGCTGTCGGCCGGGATCACGTACACACAGAACGGCTACTGGTGGCTGATCTTCCCGCCGGGCATCGCGATCGTGCTGGTCGTCGCCGCGTTCAACTTCATCGGCGACGGGCTGCGGGACGCGTTCGAAGTACGGCTGCGCAAGTGAAGGGTCTCTCCGGCATGGACGGCATGGACGGCATCGACGACACACAACAGGTGGGCGGCACACCCGCGCCCCTGCTCCGCATCGACGACCTGCGCGTCGACATCACCGCGCGCGACCGCACCGTGCACGCCCTCGACGGCGTCAGCCTCGACCTCGCGCCGGGCGAGGCCCTCGGCATCGTGGGCGAGTCGGGGTGCGGCAAGACCATGACCGCCCTGAGCGTCCTCGGGCTCCTTCCGCCCGGCGGCGCCGTCACCGGCGGCCGGATCCTCCTCGACGGCCTGGACCTGGCGGCCGCGTCCGCGCCGACGCTGCAGGCCGTCCGCGGGAACACCGTCGGCATGGTCTTCCAGGACCCGCTGACCTCGCTGAATCCCACGATGACGATCGGCGCGCAGGTGGCCGAACCGCTCCTGCTGCACCGGGCGGGCATGGGCAAGAAGGAGGCGTGGGAGCGAGCCGAGGAGATGCTGCGGCTCGTCGGCATGCCGCAGCCCCACGAGCGCATGAAGGCGTATCCGCATCAGCTGTCGGGCGGCATGCGCCAGCGCGTGGCCATCGCCATGGCCCTCGTGTGCGAGCCGAAGCTCCTCATCGCCGACGAGCCCACGACCGCGCTCGACGTCACCACGCAGCACCAGATCCTGGAACTCGTCGACAACCTGCGCCGGACCCTGGGCATGGCGATGATCCTCGTCACGCACGACTTGGGCGTCATCGCCCATCGCGTCGACCGGGTCGCGGTGATGTACGCGGGCAAGGTCGCCGAACAGGCCGACGTGCGCGGCCTGTTCGCGCGCCCGCGCCACCGCTACACCGAAGCGCTGTTCGCCGCCCTCCCGGAGCGGGCGGCGGACCGGGGCACCGAGCTGCACACCATTCCCGGCCTGCCGCCGAGCCTGACGACGCGTCCGACGGGGTGCCGGTTCGCGCCGCGCTGTACGTTCGCCACGGACGAGTGCCGGGAACGGGAGCCGGAGCTCGAGGCCGACGCGGTGCCCATGCCGGGCCTCGAACCGGGTCCGGGCGGCCGGGGTCCGTCGGACGCGGCCGCAGCAGGCCCGGAGGGGGCCGGGGCGGGTCACCGCTTCGCCTGCTTCCACCCCGTGCCGTACGGCGAGGCTCCCGCCGAGCAGGTGGTGACGCCGCCGCCCGCCGCGGCCACCGAGACCGGCGACGTGCTGCTCGAACTCGACGCGCTGGTCAAGGAGTTCGCCCTCGCCGGCGGTCCGTTCGCGCGCCGCCGGGGCACGGTCAGCGCGGTCGGCGGCGTCTCGCTGACCGTCCGCAGGGGCGAGACGTACGGCATGGTCGGCGAGTCCGGCTGCGGCAAGACGACGCTGGGCCGGATCGTGGCGGGCCTCGAGGAGCCGACGGCGGGCACGGTCCGCTTCGACGGCCGCGACCCGGCCGGGCTCTCGCGCGCGGAGCGGCGCGCGCACCGGCGCCGCATCCAGCTGATGTTCCAGGACTCGACGGCGGCGATGGACCCGCGCATGCGGGTCGGCGAGATCCTGCGCGAGCCGCTGGTCATCCAGGGCGTCGGCGCCCGCGCCGACCAGGAGGAGCTGGTGGCCTCCCTCCTCGACGCCGTGGGTCTGCCGCGCGGCGCCGTGCACCGCTACCCGCACGAGTTCTCCGGCGGCCAGCGCCAACGCCTCGGCCTGGCACGGGCATTGACGCTCTCGCCGGACCTGGTGGTGGCGGACGAACCGGTGTCGGCGCTGGACGTGTCGGTCCAGGCGCAGATCCTGAACCTGATGCGGGAGCTCCAGCGCGAGCGCGGCCTGACGTATCTGTTCATCTCCCACGACCTGGCCGTGATCCGCCACCTCGCCGACACCGTGGGCGTCATGTACCTCGGCAAGCTCGTGGAGTCGGGCCCGGCCGAGCAGGTGTACGCGCACCCGCTGCACCCCTACACGCGCGGCCTGCTCGACACGGTGAACGTGCCCGACCCCGCCGCGGTGTCCGGCGGGGACCGCGAGCCGCTGCGCGGCGAGACCCCGTCCGCGGCCGAGCCGCCGTCCGGCTGCCGCTTCCGCACCCGCTGCCCGTTCGCCGAGGAGGTCTGCGCGACGACGGAACCACCGGTCAGCACACCCAACGGGGCGGGGCATCAGGTCGCATGTCACTTCCCTCTGGCCGCACCTCGGCTAGCGTCGGCGGTATGAACGAGGTGGCGAGCAGGCGGGCGGGGCCCGGGAACGGCGGCTCCGCCCTGGCCACGGCGCTGGCGCGGGGTCCGCTGGTCCTCGACGGCGGCTTGTCCAACCAGCTGGAGGCCGCCGGCCACGACCTGTCCGACGACCTGTGGTCGGCACGGCTGCTCGCCGAACGGCCCGACGCGGTGCGCGCCGCCCACCGGGCGTACTACGAGGCGGGCGCCGACGTCGTGACCACGGCGAGCTACCAGGCCACGTTCGAGGGCTTCGCCCGGCACGGCATCGACGCGGTCAGCACCGCCGAGCTGCTGCGCCTGAGCGTCACTCTCGCGCGCGAGGCGGCGGCGCTCACCGCGGTCGAGCGTCCCCTGTGGGTGGCGGCGTCGGCCGGTCCGTACGGCGCGATGCTCGCCGACGGCTCGGAGTACCGCGGCCGGCACGGCCTGAGCGTCGGCGACCTGGAGCGCTTCCACCGCCCCCGCCTGGAGGTTCTTGCCGACGCGGCGCCCGACGTGCTCGCCCTGGAGACCGTCCCCGACGTCGACGAGGCCCGTGCCCTGCTGCGCGCGGTACGGGGCCTCGGCGTGCCCGCGTGGCTGTCGTTCACCGTGTCCGGGGACCGCACCCGCGCCGGGCAGCCCCTCGCCGAGGCCTTCGCGCTCGCGGCGGACGCCGACGAGGTCATCGCGGTGGGCGTCAACTGCTGCGACCCACGCGACGCGGACACCACCGTCCCGCTGGCCGCCCGCGTCACGGGCAAGCCGGTCGTGGTCTACCCCAACTCGGGCGAGTCCTGGGACGCGGCGAGCCGCACCTGGCGGGGCCCGGCCCGCTTCGCGCCCCGGCAGGCGGCCGCCTGGCGGGACGCGGGGGCACGGCTCATCGGGGGTTGCTGCCGGGTCGGTCCCGAGACGATCGCGAAGGTGGCCCAGAAGGTGGCAGAGGACGTGCGCGGCTGACGGGGCCGCGGCTCGCCGTGGCCCCACCACACGCCCTGACCTGGGCGGAAACGCGCCGAGGCGTCATTGTCAGTGGCTGGGTGCAGACTGAGCGGTACCTGAGACAACGCCGTCCGAAAGGTGTCAGTCATGACTGACGTCCTGCTCACCGTTGGTACGCGCAAGGGCCTGTTCGTCGGGCGCCGCACACAGGGCACATGGCAGTTCGACGACAGCCCCTATTTCAATGCCCAGGCCATCTATTCGATCGCGATCGACACCCGCACGCCGAACCCACGCCTGCTCGTCGGCGGCGACAGCGCCCACTGGGGGCCTTCGGTGTTCCACTCCGACGACCTCGGCCGGACGTGGAAGGAGCCGAAGAAGGCGGCCGTCAAGTTCCCCAAGGACACCGGGGCCTCCCTGGAGCGGGTGTGGCAGCTGCACCCGGCCGCGGCGGAGCCGGACGTGGTGTACGCGGGCACGGAACCGGCCGCGCTCTACCGCTCCGAGGACAGGGGCGAGTCCTTCGAGCTCGTCAGGCCCCTGTGGGAGCATCCGTCCCGCTCGCGGTGGGAGCCGGGAGGCGGCGGCGAGGGCCTGCACACGATCCTCACCGACGCCCGCGACCCGGCCGCCGTGACCGTCGCGGTGTCCACGGCGGGCGTGTTCCGCACCAGGGACGGCGGCGCGAGCTGGCAGCCCTCCAACTCCGGCGTGTCGGCGGTGTTCCTGCCCGACCCGAACCCGGAGTTCGGCCAGTGCGTGCACAAGGTCGCCAAGGACGCCGCCGACCCGGACCGGCTGTATCTGCAGAACCACTGGGGGGTGTACCGCAGCGACGACGGCGGCGCCCACTGGACGGACATCGGCGAGGGCCTGCCCTCCGACTTCGGCTTCGCGGCGGTGGCCCACCCGCACCGCGGCGACACGGCGTACGTCTTCCCGATCAACGCGGACGCGGACCGGGTCCCGGCCGACCGGCGCTGTCGGGTCTACCGCACGACGGACGCGGGCAAGAGCTGGGAGCCGCTGAGCGCGGGCCTGCCGCAGGGCGACCACTTCGGCGTGGTGCTGCGCGACGCCATGTGCACCGACGGCGCCGACCCGGCGGGCCTGTACTTCGGCAACCGCAACGGCGAGGTGTACGCCTCCGCGGACGACGGGGACTCCTGGCAGGAGCTGGCCTCGCACCTGCCGGACGTGCTGTGCGTCCGCGCGGCGGTCATCGGGTGAGCCCGGCCGCCGCGGCCGCCGCCGACCGGGCCGCGGCGGCCACCGCCGAGGGGGCGGCGGGCTCCGTCGCGAGCTTCGGCCATCGGTTGATCGCCGCCGCGTGTACGGCAGTAGAGTGACGCTCCGTGGCACCACGACCCTTGCATGAAATCGTCGAAGCCGGCTGGGCCAAGGCCCTGGAGCCGGTGGCCGAACAGATCGCCTCCATGGGGGACTTCCTGCGCGCGGAGATCGCCGCGGGGCGCACCTACCTCCCCTCGGGACCGAATGTGCTGCGCGCCTTCCAGCAGCCGTTCGACGAGGTGCGCGTCCTGATCGTCGGCCAGGATCCCTACCCCACGCCCGGGCACGCGGTGGGCCTGTCCTTCTCCGTGGCGCCCGACGTCAGACCGCTGCCCGGCAGCCTCATCAACATCTACCGCGAACTGAACAGCGACCTGGGCCTGCCCCAGCCGTCCAACGGCGACCTCACCCCGTGGACGCGGCAGGGCGTGCTGCTCCTCAACAGGGCGCTCACGACGGCCCCGCGCAAGCCCGCCGCGCACCGCGGCAAGGGCTGGGAGGAGGTCACCGAGCAGGCGATCCGGGCGCTCGCGGCGCGCGGCCGTCCGCTGGTGTCGATCCTGTGGGGCCGGGACGCCCGCAACCTGCGGCCGCTGCTCGGCCAGTTGCCTTCGGTGGAGTCCTCGCACCCCTCGCCGATGTCGGCGGACCGGGGCTTCTTCGGTTCGCGCCCGTTCAGCCGCGCCAACGACCTCCTGGAGCGGCAGGGCGCGCAGCCGGTGGACTGGCGGCTGCCGTGACCGGGCCCGCGGTCGTCCTCGGCGTCGACTCCGGCGGCTCGGGCCTGCGCGCCGTCCTCGGTGTCCCGGACGGGCTGCCCGCACCGGCTCCGGTGCGCTCCGCGGAGCCGGTGCGCACCGGGCCCCGCGGCATCGAGGCCGCACACATGCGGGAGCGACTGGAGCCCATGGTGCGGCAGTTGCTCGCCGCAGTGGGCGGTGGACGGCTCGAAGCCGTCGTGGTCGGCGCCGCCGGGATGGCGACGCTCGGCGACGACCTGCGGGACCGGCTGCCGTCGGCATTCACGGAGCTGTTCGGGGTGCGGCGCGTGGCCCTCGCCGCCGACGCCGTCACCGCGTACGCGGGCGCGCTCGGCCAGCGGCCCGGTGCCGTCGTCGCCGCGGGCACCGGGCTCATCGGCCTGGGCACGGACCTGACGGCGTGGCGGCGGACCGACGGCTGGGGTCATCTGCTCGGCGACTGCGGCAGCGGCGCGTGGATCGGCCGTGCCGGTCTCGAGGCGGCGATGCGGGCCTTCGACGGGCGCCGCGGCGGGTCGGCGGCGCTGCGCGCCCGCGCGGAGGAGATGTTCGGCAGTCCCCTGTCCGGGCTTCCGGGGCAGCTGTATCCGCGCCCGGACCGGCCCGCCGTGCTCGCCGCGTTCGCCCCCGAGGTGGGGCGGTGCGCGGCGGACGGGGATCCGGTGGCCGTGCGGGTGCTGCGAGAGGCGGCCGGGCACATCGCGGACGCGGCGGCCGCGGTCTGCCCTCCGGACGGGGCCTGCGAAGTCGCCCTGACCGGAGGCCTGCTGAAGCTCGGCGACGTACTCCTCGACCCGCTGGCGGCCCGCCTGACGGAGCGTCTTCCGCACGCACGCCGCGTGGCGGCCGCGGGCGACCCCCTGGACGGCGCCGTCCGCATGGCGGCCGACCTCGCGACGGACACCCTCAAGCTCCCTCGCGATCCGCACCTGTTGTACGTCGCGGAATGACACCCCGGCGCTCAGAGCACTGACATCTCGTGCGTCGCGGCGCCGCCATCCGGTGGGCCGCGGCGCTCACGTCTCGTGCAGCGCGCCGCTCACGCCTCGTACGCCGCGGCGCTGCCATCCGGTGCGTCGCGGCGCTCACGTCTGGTGCCCCGCCACGCCACCGGCCTGCGCGCCGCCACGCTCACCTCACCCTCACCGCGCACGCGTTCGTGCGCACCGTCACGCGGTGCGGGCATCGTGCGGTCACGCGCCCCGGAGCACACGCGGTCCGCACACCGCGTCCGACGGGCCGCACACTGTCCGGAATCCCCGCCCGGAAAGCCCCGTTCACGGAATCTCCGCATGCCGCACGCCGCCCCCAAACCCTCCTGTCGCCCCACGCTCCCCAACTCACCCGACAAAGCGGACTAATACCACTGACCTGTACCCTCCCCGAACAGGGAAACCCCTCAAGCCAGTAGCATGCGGCGCCATGAGCTCCCCCACTGGGCCCGCATCCGGCCTGCCCGTACGAATGCCGCGCCCCCGTCAGCCGGGCCGGCACCGCCGCCCGGAGCCCGTCGCGGCTCCCGAGGGCGCACCCGCGCTCGTCCTCGCCGTGCCGGGCGTCCCCAGCGTCGCCACCCGCGGCATCGCCGAGGAAGTCGTCTCCATCGCGCGCTCCGAGCTGCCCGGTCTCGACGCCAGAATCGGTTACGTCGACGGGACGGACGCCGACGCCGGCCCGTCGGCCGAGTTCCCCACGCTGCAGGCCGTGCTCGCGCACACCGCCGTGGAGCGCACCGCCCGCTACGAGCAGGCGCTGGCCGCCGGCGTCGAGGACGCCCGCCGCCCGGAGGGCCCCGTCGCCGTCGTGGTGCCCCTGCTCGCGGGCCCCGACAACGCGCTGATGCGCCGCATCCGCCAGGCCGTCATGGACAGCCGCGCCGCCGCCGAGCTGACCGACGTCCTCGGTCCGCACCCGCTGCTCGCCGAGGGCCTGCACGTGCGGCTCTCGGAGGCGGGCCTGGCCCGCGCCGACCGCGCCCGGCTCTTCACGGTCGCGACCGCGGCGGACGGCATCGTCCTCGTCACGGTCGGCGGCGAGGAGGCCGTGCAGGCCGCCGGGATCACCGGCATGCTGCTCGCCGCGCGCCTCGCGGTGCCGGTGATGGCCGCCGCCCTGGACGAGGAGGGCTCGGTCGCGGCGATCACGGAGCAGCTGCGCGGCTCCGGTTCGGCTCAGCTGGCCCTCGCCCCTTACCTGATCGGCCCGGAGGTCGACGCGAGCCTCCTGGACACGGCCGCCAAGGAGGCGGGATGCGCCGTCGCCGAGCCGCTCGGCGCCTACCCGGCGATCGGCAAGCTGGCCCTGTCCAAGTACACGACGGCGCTGGGCATCACGCCGCAGCAGCAGTCGGGCGCGCCGGTGCACTGACGCGCGGTCCGCGGCGGCACGAACCCGCGGCACGCGGCACGACATCACGTGAATGGCCCGCCCCCGAGTCCGGGGCGGGCCATTCACGTACAGCGGGTCCGCGCACGCACAGCGGCCCCCTTTCGCGCACCAGCGGAGCCCTGAACCGCCCGTGGCCGCGGTGCTCAGCCGAAGACGACGCAGCTCGCCGCGGGCACGTCGATCGCCCCGGCGCGGCGCGGCAGGCCCGTCCCGGTGTCCAGGGTGAACCAGGTGACGTCCCCGGAGCGCTCGTTGGCCGCGTACAGAAAGCGCCCTGAGGGGTCAATGGCCAGGTCGCGGGGCCAGGCGCCACCGCAGGGCACGGAGGCCGTCAGACGGGCACCGGTGCCCTCGCCGTCGAGTGCGAACACGGAGACGACGTCCACACCTCGGGTCGCGGTCCACAGGAAGCGGCCGTCGGGCGCGACGACGACCTCCGAGGGATAGGCGTCGCCGTCCGGCTCGGCGGGCAGCACGGGGGGCTCGGTGAGCGCCTTCAGCGTGCCGTCGGCCGGGTCCCAGGAGCACACGGTGAGGGTCGGCGTGAGTTCGTTGAGGACGTAGGCGACGCGGCCGCCGGGGTGGAAGGCGAGGTGCCGGGGCCCGGTGCCGGGGCGCAGCGCGACCTCGTGGCGCGGGATGAGCCCGGTCGGACCCGGCGTGCAAACCCGCACCGAGTCGGTGCCGAGGTCCACGCTCAGCACCCAGCGGCCGCTCGGGTCGGGCAGGACCTGGTGGGCGTGCGGGCCCTCCTGGCGCTCCGGGTCGGGCCCCGAGCCCTTGTGCTCCAGGACGCCCGCCGGGAGGGCGGCGAGGCTTCCGTCGGCGGCCACGGCCACGCTCGTGACGCTGCCGGAGCCGTAGTTGGCGGTGTGGACGAGTCCGCCGTGGACGGCGAGGTGGGTGGGGGCGGCGCCCCGCACGGGCACGGGCGCGCCGACGGGCCGGACGGCCTCCCCCGCCGTGCGGAAGGCGGCGACCGCGCCGTCGGGGGTCTCGTTCACGGCGTAGAGGGTGGCGCCGTCCGGTGACAGCGCCAGGTACGAGGGATCGGGCACGGCGTCCGTCACGCCGAGCACGCTGAGCGCGCCGGTGGCGGCGTCGAACGCCGCGGTCACGATGCCCGGCCCTCCGCCCTGCGTGAAGGACCCGATGTACGCCCGCTGCGCCTGCCCGCCACCCACTGCGTGCCCCTCTCGCCCCGCGCCTGGGCACCGCATCCGGGCGGCGCCGCTGAGGGCGACGCTAGCAGCTGGTCTGGACCAGTGGGGAGAGAGGCGTCTCCCTCGGCGCGCGGACCCGACTTCCTCAGCCTTCGGGCGCGACCTCGCCTCCGGTCCCCGTCTCCTTCGGCGTCGCGAAAGACCCCCTTGCCGACCGTGCCGTGCCGCTCCACGTCCACCGGTCGCAGCCCCCGCCCCGCGATCCGCTCCCGCTCGGCCGCCGGATCGTCCACCCGGACGTCATCGCCTCGGGCGCTCAGGCCCCGATCAGCGGCGTACGGGGCGAGCTGCGCACCGGTGTCGCGAGTTCCAGGAGGGCCCGCTCCAGGCCGTGCAGGTGCGCGAGGGCCGGTTCGAGGGCACCGGAGTGCTTCACGGCGGCGGGAGCGGCCGGGGCCGCGAGTGCTTCCTCGGAGGCGATCAGCGCGTCGACGGCGGCCTCGACCCGTGCGCAGGCGGCGGCGAGCCGGTCGTCGCAGGAGGCTTCCGGGTCGGTGGCGATGGCCGTGAGGCTGCGGACCTGGTCGGCGCACTCGTCCAGGAGGGCGATGACCTGGCGGGCACGGACGCGACGGGCGCGCAGCGGGCTGAGGGGGTGCACCAGGGGGGCGAGGGAGAGCCGGACCCGGCCGAGGATCACTTCGAGGTCGGCGATGTGCGGGGCCGGGTCGGCCGTGGCCGAGCCGGACAGGCGGGCCGCCGCTTCCCGGGTGCAGGCGTGCACGCTGCGCACGGCCCGCTCGATCCAGGCGTTGGTCGTGGCGTGGGTGGTGACGGGCAGGACGAGCAGCACGGCGAGCACCGCGCCGAGTGCCCCGGCCCCGGTCTCCAGGAGCCGCAGGGCGAGCAGCCCCGGATCGAGGACGCCCAGGAGGCCGTAGAGGCCGCCCGCCATCACGGTCACGGCCAGCATCATCCAGGTGTACGAGACGGCGGCCGTGTAGAAGATCCCGAAGACGCAGACGGCGACGATCACGGCGGTCGGCACGAGGGCGCCGTGCAGCGGCAGCACGACGACGACGCCCACGGCGATGCCGATCAGCGTGCCGAGCACTCGGCGGAAGCCGCGGACCAGCGTCTCGCCGCGCGACACCGTGTTCACGAAGATCCACCAGGTGGCGCCGATGGCCCAGTACCAGCGGTCCCCGGACAGCGCGTGCCCGATGACGAGGGCGACGCCGCCGCCGAGGGTGGCCTGGACGGCCTGGCGGGTGGTGGCGCGCGCCAGGCCCCGGCGCTCGGCGAGGACGGGCACCGTGGCGGGCGGCAGCCGCCGTTCGTAGCACCACAGGCCGAAGCGGACGGAGGACGAGGCGAGCAGGGCGATGCCGATGGCCTCGTACAGGGAGGGCAGTTGCGGGAGCTCGGTGTGCAGGAACTGCGCCGCGAAGAAGGTCATGAACGCGAAGACGCCGAGCGAGTGGCCGCGCGGCCCCCACCGGCGCGCGTACACGCCGACGCCCATGACGGCCAGGAACACCAGGTCGCGCAGGACGGGGTGGTCGTGCAGGAGGGCGGCGACGGCCAGGACGGGGAAGCCGACGACGGGCAGCAGCGCGGTGGTGACGGCCTGCCCGCGCACCGTCGTGTCGGTGACGGTGAACAGGGCGAGCAGCGCGGCGAGACCGGCGATGATGGCCGCGACGAGCGTGTGCCCGACCAGGGCGCAGACGGTGACCGCAAGGGAGATGCCGAGGACGGCCCGGGTCGCGAAGCGCAGCCGCAGCCGCCCCGGATCCGGTGCCACGAACATCGACCTCAGCACAGCTTTGTCCACCCCTCGACGGTCCCGGCGGCCGCGGCGCCCGGCCGCCGCGGGCCCGGCGCGGCGCGCGACCCGGACGGCCCGGATCGCGCGCGGCACGCATGACATGAATAAGGCGCCGCGGAATCCCGCAGCGCCATCGACGGATCCATCTCATCATTTCGAGGCCCGGTGGCTCAACTGGCGTCGTCGCGGCTGAGCCATTGGCCCAGCCGACGGCCCGCAGGGTGGTGCGTCGGCGGGCCAACGGGCCACACCGACGCCGCCTGCGGGCCTACGCGCCGCGGTGCTCTCAGGTGCCGGGCTTGCGGCCGTAGACGAAGACGTCGTCGCCCTTGCGCAGCATGTTCCAGTACTTGGTGGCGTCCTTCTTGGTCATGTTCACGCAGCCGTGCGAGCCGGGCGGGGACCAGACGCTGATGCCGACCGAGTGGAAGGCCTGGCCGCCGTCGAAGAACTGGCTGTAGGGCATCGGCACGTGGTAGATGCTCGAGATGTGGTCGATGTCCCGCCAGTAGATCTTCTTCAGGCCGGTGCGGGTCTCGTGGCCGTTGCGTCCGGTGCGCACCGGCACCGGCCCGTACTTGAGGGTCTTGCCGTCCTGGATCCAGCTGAGCTGCCGGGTCAGGTCGACGCAGGCGATGCGGCCCTTGTTGACCGGGCACTTGCCGGCCTTGTTCGGGTTGTTGCCCGCCGCCTTCTGCTTGTTCATGAGGCTCATGACGCCCCAGGTCACGGAGCCCGCGTAACCGGCGTTGGGCCTGATGCCGTGCTTGGTCTGGAAGGCCTTGATGGCCTTGCAGTCGGCACTCGACTGCCTGCCGTCCACGGGACGGCCCAGGAACTTCTCGACCTGCTTCTGATACGGCCCGGCCTGCGTCGAGCACGACGCGGCCTGCGCGGTGGTGCTCCCCAGCGCCACCGTGAGCGGGGCCACCAGCGCGGTGATCCCCAGGGCGACGATTCCTCGTCTGCGTATGTCCCCCACTGCGGTCTGCTCCTCGTTCGTGTACGTACGCGCCGAACATGCGTGTTGGGCGTTTCGACAGCTAGACCGCCCACGAGGCCGACGCGTTGCAGCCGGAAGTGAAACAGCTCCGTAACAGCCGCGGGTCCGCCGGACCGTTGGTACGGTCACGGTGATCACCTCGCGCACCCGGGAGACCCTCGCACCATGGCCGTCGACGAACTCGACACCCGCATCCTGCGGCTCCTGCTCGAACAGCCCCGGACGAGCGTGCGGGAGTACGCGCGCATCCTCGGCGTGGCCCGCGGCACCCTCCAGGCACGCCTGGACCGCCTGGAGCGGGACGGGGTCATCACGGGCACGGGCCCCAAGCTCTCCCCCGCCGCGCTCGGCCACCCGGTCCTCGCGTTCGTGCACATCGAGGTGACGCAGGGGCACCTGGACGAGGTCGGGGACGCGCTCGCGGCCGTGCCGGAGATCATCGAGGCGTTCTCGATGACGGGCGGCGGCGACCTTCTGACCCGGGTCGTCGCCCGGGACAACGGACATCTGGAGGACGTCATCCAGCGCCTGATCCAGCTCCCCGGCGTGGTGCGCACGCGCACGGAGATGGCGCTGCGCGAGCGCGTCCCGCACCGGCTGCTCCCCCTGGTGGAGTCGGTGGGCCGGGCCGCCGCCGAGAAGTAGCCGGGGGGCTGCCGGGAGGCACTTGGCATCCTGGGACACATGAGCGCCCTGAACAACATCTCGGTCATCTTCGATCTCGACGGCACCCTCGTGGACAGCGAGCCGAACTACTTCGAAGCGGGCCGGCAGCTCCTCGCCGAGCACGGCATCCCCGACTTCACCTGGCAGGACCACGAGACGTACGTCGGCATCTCCACCCAGGAGACCCTGACCCTCTGGAAGCAGCGCTACGGCTTGAGCGCGCCGCTCCCCGACCTGCTCGCGGAGAAGAACCGCCGCTATCTGGAACTGGCCCGCGCCTCCACCCGGGTCTACCCGGAGATGCGCAAGTTCGTGGAGCGGCTGTACGACGCCGGGGTGCCGATGGCGGTGGCGTCCGGGTCGTCGCGGCAGGCCATCGAGGCGATCCTCGCGGGCACGGGCCTGGACGCCCAGCTCACGACGCTCGTCTCCGCGGAAGAGGTCGACCGCGGCAAGCCCGCTCCCGACGTGTTCCTCGCGGCCGCATCGCTCCTTCGCGCCGAGCCCGCCGACTGCGTGGTCCTGGAAGACGCCGCGCCGGGCGCGCTCGCCGCGAAGGCCGCGGGGATGCGGTGCGTCGCGATTCCGTACGTCGCGGCGCAGGCGGACGACCCGGCGTTCGCGGCGGCGGACCTGCTGCTGCGCGGCGGCCAGGGGGAGTTCACGGCGCGGGCGGCGCTGGACTGGCTGGCGGCGGGCACGCGGGGGCCTTCGCCCGCCTGACGCCTGTCGGCCCGGGGCACGCCCGGTCGGCGGAGCCGCCGTGTGGCCGGATCGCCGGAGCCGGTACACGGTGGTCAGTACGAGGTGTCGTCACGTGCGCCACGGGTACCTGCGAACGCACGCCACGAAGGAACGGAGGCACGACCGTGAGCGAGCAGAATCCCCCGTCGGTCGGCGAGGACGGCCCCCCGGTGCCGCGGGACCTGCCCGACCAGCAGGCCTCGGCCAACGAGGACCCCTGGGACCCGGACGACGACGCGGCCCGCACCGGCAACGCACCCGACGCGCACGACGACGTACCCGACACCGACGAGGCGGGCACGGGCAGACGCGGCGCCCCGCACGCACACGGCCCCGGCCAGGACCGGCCGGTGCCGGACGAGCCCGCCGACTAGGCCGGGGAGCCGCCGTGGACGCGCGCACCGAACCAGGACGACGACCGCACGGACGCGCGCGGGCAACGGAGAAAGGGATGATGGGCAGTGAACGCAACGGGTCCGTCCTCGGCACAGGTCACGGTGGAACTCAGTGACTGCTCCGCGCAGGACGCGGCAGCCGTCTTCGACGTCCTGCGGACCGCCTTCCCGCAGGCGTCCCCGGCCGACGGGCCCGGCAGCGCGGCCGTCCCGCCCCCGGACGCGGACGGCGGGGCGACGGTCTGGACGGAGACCTTCGACATCGTGGGCGCCGGCCGCGAGGTCCCGGAGGGCGGCGCGGGCACGCTGACGCGCCCGGTGTCCGCCGACGTCCAGGGCGGCTATCTGGCAGTGGATCAGCTGCGGACCTTCCTGGCCTCCGTGTTCGCCGTGAGCGGCGAGGGCGCGGCCTTCGGAGACCAGGAGAAGGACGTTCATCTGTGCCTCGCGAACCGTTAGGCCGCCGCGGGCCGGGCCGGTTCGCGCCCGCCGTCACAGGAGGCGCGGCAGCCCCAGGTTGTTGATGAGCGGGCCTTCGACGGTGACGCCCTCGGTGACCAGGGATCCGGCGGCGGCCAGGGGCGGCAGCGGGTTCGCTGCCGCGTGTGCCGCCGGGGCGGCGGAGGCCGCGGCGGCCGGTGCGGTGAGCGAGGTCATCGCGGCGAGCGCTCCGATCACGAGGACGACGGGACGGCGCATGGAACCACCTTGTTCTTCAGGGGAGTCACGCCCTTGAGACGTGGCTCAAGGGGCCGCCCGGTCCTTCCCGGGCGGCGAGATGGCTGCCCGTGCCGGTGGGCGGGTATGCGGGATGTCCCTCGTACGAGGCCGATCACGACGAGCGGAGAGCAAAAGGGGAGTGGGACGGCGCCGTGCGCCCTCCCACTCCCCTCACCCACGTTCCGCTACTGCACCGTGAGTTCCGTGATGCCCGGGTGCTCCTTCACCTGCGCGGCACCACGCACCGTCACCCGGACATAGCGCGCGAGCCGCGCCTTGTCCGTGCCCTCGGCGGCTTCGGCGGCCCCGGCGGCCGACCCGTCCCGCACGGCGTGCCAGTGGTGGCCGTCCAGGGACACCTCGATGTCGTACGACGCGGGCTTGACGCCGGTCCACGTCGGCGTCACCTTGCCGACGCGCACCGGCTCACCCAGGTCCGCCGTCAGGGTGCCGGTCTTCTCGGCCGGGACCCAGGCGGTGGCCGTGTTGCCGTCGACGGCGGCGCCCGCGTACATGCCGGGCTCCTCCGACGATGCCTTGGCAGGGGTGCACCGGGCCGCGTTGTCCGTGGGCGTGAGGTCGGGGCGGCGGGTCTTGAGGACGGCGGGGGCGCCTTCGCTCACGACCTGCTTGCCCTGCGGCGTGTCGAGCGTCATCGGCGCGCCGGACGTGAGCCGCACCGTGGTGTGGTGGGCGCCGAGTTCGACGTCGTAACTGCGGCCCTGCCACGTCAGTCCGCGCAGGGTGACGCCCTCGGCGAGCTGCGGGGGCAGCATCGGGTCCAGGCGCAGCCGGTCCTCCCGCATCCGCATGCCGGTCAGGCCGTTGGTGAAGATCTGCAGGAAGCCGCCCTTGCCGGTGAGGAAGTCGTGCGCGGGCGAGCCCGCCAGCGGGTCCTCCGCGCCCGCCTTGTCGCCGCGGGCCTCCGAGAACTGCGCGAACGGACCGCGCACGAACGGCTTGATGGAGCGCTCCAGGTAGGTGTACGTGGAGCAGCCCGGCTCACCGATCCCGGCGGCGTCGATGGCGTGCACCGAGTCCGTCATGGCCGGGCCGTCCGGGTCGGTGCGCTGCGCGTAGTAGTCGAGCGTGGCGGCCGCGGCGCCGTCGGGCATGGGCCACTCCAGGGGGTACATCAGGAGCACGGTGTCGGCCTGCTTGATCTTGCTGCCCTTGTAGCCGTCGTACTGCTCGAAGACCTTGCGTTCCTTGTCGTAGGGAATCCGGACGCGGTCGGCGATCGACGTCCACTTCGCGGGGGCCCGCTCGCCGAGCAGCTTCGCGGCGCGGGCGGCGTGGCGCAGGGAGGTGGCGGCACCCGCGTTGGTGAACACCGCGTCGTCGACGCCGTTGCTGTACTCGTCGGGGCCCGCGGTGTCCTTGATGGAGTAGCTGCCGTCGGCGTTGCGGTGCACGCGGTCCGCCCAGAACTCGGCGATGCCCTTCATCACCGGCCAGCCGCGCTCCCGCAGCCACTGCGTGTCCTTGGTGGCCAGGTAGTACTGCCAGGTGGCCAGGGAGATGTCGGACTGGAGGTGGATCTGGGTGCGGCAGTGCGGCGGGTCGACGCTGTGGCACTCCTTGGCCAGGTTGCCCGAACTGCCGCTGTTCCAGGGGTAGAAGAGGCCTTCGTAGCCGAACTTGCGGGCGTTGTCGCGGGCTCCGGCGCGGGTGCGGTAGCGGTAGTCGACGACGGACTTGGCAAGGTCGGGGCGGGTGGCGAGGAGTCCCGGGTACATCCAGGTCTCGGCGTCCCAGAAGATGAGCCCCGCGTAGTTGTCGCTGGTCAGTCCGGCCGGGGCGATGCTGTTCGCGGCGCCCTTGCGCGTGCTGGAGAGGAGTCCGTACTGCGCGGAGCGCACCCACGTCTGCAGCTCCCGCTGGCGCCCGGCCACCTCGATGTCGCTGCGCCACAGGCGCGCCCAGGCGGCGGTGTGGGAGCGCATCAGCGCGTCCCAGCCGCGCGCGGCGGCGCGCCGCGACGCCGCGGTGGCGTCCTGTCGCGGGGAACGCGAGGTCAGCGCGGTGTCGACGCCCACGAACTTGGTGAGTTCGTACGACTCTCCGCTGCGGACGGGCAGGGTGAGGGACTGACGGTTCGTCAGCTTCGCCGCGCGGCCCGCCCTGCGCTCCCGGGCGTCGTGCACGCCGTGTCCCGTGCGCAGCGTGGAGGCGACGGCGCCCTTGACCTCGGTGCCGTCGGTGCGGAAGGCGACGTCCATGGTCGGCCCGGAACCGTGCCGCGCGCCGCCGGTGCGGTCGCCGCCGCCGGTCTGCTGCACGCGTCGCGCGCCCCGGCCGTCGAGGACGTCGGTGACGGTCGCCTCGCCGCTCCAGTGCGGACGCATCTTCAGGCGCACGGCGCCCACGTGCGGGTCGGTGCGGTCGGCGACGACCTCGTAGGTGAGGTCGGTGCGGCGGCCGTCGGCGGCGGTCCACGTGAGGGTGGTGGTGACGAGGCCGCAGTGCATGCTGAGGCTCTGCCGGTAGGCGGAGATACGGCCGGGCGCCGTCGAAGAGTTGAAGGTGTCGGAGCCCTTGCCGCCGGTCGTGACGGTGAGCGGGGTCCAGGTGGGCAGCGCGGCGACGGCCTGCCGGTTCTCGGCGGTCTGCTTGTTGTGCGCGTACAGGCCGGACACGAAGGAGCCGTCGTAGCGCGGGGTGAACAGGGGCCAGCCGGTCTTGGCCTTGCTGTCCGCGTAGCCGGCGCCGTTGGGCGGCACGCGCTGCCCCAGGTAACCGTTGCCGACGAAGGCGTGGTGGTTGTCCTCGGGGTTGACGCGGGTGGCGTCGAGCGTCCAGCCGTCGCCCTGACGGCAGTCGGTCGACGTGCCGGAGGCGGGGGCGGCGTCGGCGCGAGAGGGGGCCGTCGGCGGGACGGCGGCGACGAGCACACCGGCGAGCAGCGCCGCGGACAGTCCGGCGGCCTTGCGCCGCGATACCAGGGAGTACGTCATTGTTCTCCGTCATGGTGGGGTGAGGGTCCACGGACCATAAATTTCATGAACGAGTCACGTCAATAACTTGTGCATGATCTATCAAGTCCTGAACACGGAGTGTGGAAAACACGCCACGCGCCGCCCATCTGCCGCCCCGCCCACCGGCGACAACGACCCCCGCGACACAACGCCTCTCCAACTTCTCCACAGCACGGGTAAATTGACCTTGCCGCCCGCAGCGGGCGTGTTTCTACGGGGTGGGTGGGGTGGAGCAGGGGATGCGCGGGGCAGTCCTGGACGGGCGGTACACGCTCACGGAGCGAATAGGCGCGGGCGGCATGGGGGCGGTCTGGCGGGCGCGGGACGCCCGGCTCGACCGGGAGGTGGCCGTCAAGCTGCTGGGCCTGCCGACGGACACCTCAGCGCCGGACCGCGAGCGCATGCTGGCGCTGTTCGTGCGCGAGGCGCGGGCCGCGGCGGCACTGGACAGCACGTACATCGTGCCGGTCTTCGACCACGGCGCGGAGGGCGACATCCCGTACCTGGTGATGCCGCTCCTGAACGGCCGTACGGTCACCGAGCTGCTCAGGGGCGGCGAGGGGCTCGCGCCGCAGCGGGTCGCGGACATCGCGGCGCAGGTGTGCCGGGCGCTCGCCGTGGCGCACCGGGCGGGCATCGTGCACCGGGACATCAAGCCCGCCAACGTGATGGTCACCGACGAGGGCACCGTGAAGGTCCTCGACTTCGGCATCGCCAAGTTCCTGGACGCGGCGACGGGGGCGGGCGGCTATCTCACCCGTACGTCCGACTCCCCCATCGGCACGCTCCACTACATGGCGCCGGAGCGGTTCGCGCACGGCGAGACCGACGGGCGCACCGACGTGTACTCGCTGGGCTGCATGGTCCACGAAATGCTCACCGGCGCCCCGCCGTTCGACGCGCCGTCGGCCGCCGCGCTGATGCACTGCCATGTGTACGAGACCCCGGACCGCCCTTCCCTGCGGCGTCCGGGGCTCACGCCCGCGTGGGACGACCTCGTGGGGCGGATGCTGGCGAAGTCACCCGCCGACCGGCCGGACGCCGAGCAGGCGCGGGGCGAGCTGGAGGGCCTGGCGAAGGAGGCGTCCGTCGGCCTGGCGAAGGCCGCCCCGGCCGCACCGGCTCCGGCCGCGCCCGCTCCCGGCCTTCCCGCGCCGGGCATTCCGACGCCCCCGGCGTCGATGCCCGCCCCGCACGCTCCCGTCAACGCGGCGCCCGCCACCCCGACACCCTTCACGGCGGCGCCCGCACCCCAGGCACCCCCCGCGCAGTCCGGGCACCCCGCCGACTCCGGACCCCAGCCCGTCCCCACCTCCTACCCCCTGCCCCCGCCCAGACCGACCGCCCCGCCACCACTGTGGCCCGCCCCGCTCGCCCAGCAGGGCGCGGCGCGCGCCGGGCGGCCGTGGTGGCGCACCTGGTGGGTCCCCGGTGGTGCGGCCGTGGCCGTCGCCGCGCTCGTCGCGACCCTCACCATCACCGATCCGTTCGGCGCCAGGGACGACTCCGGGAAGAAGACGGACCGCGGCACGTCCGACCGGCCCAAGCCCGGCCCCGAGGGCAGCACGGTGGCCGAGCGGGCCAAGACCGAGACGCTGACCCTCGGCACGGCGGACGACTCCGAGGGCCCCGCGCCCGCCGTCGCCGGCGCCCGCAAGGGCGGCAGCGTCACCGTCCTGGAGCCCGCCGACCTCACCACCGTCGACCCGGGCAAGATGTGGTCGGGCACCGACCGGCTCGTCTCCCGCCTGGTCCACCGCAGCCTGACGGGCCTCAAGACGCTGCCCGACGGCAGGGTCAAGCTCGTCGGCGACCTCGCCACGGACGGCGGCCGCGCCTCGGCGGGCGGCCGGACCTGGACGTTCACGCTGAAGCCCGGCCTCACCTACAACGACGGGACTCCGGTCGCCGCCAAGGACTTCGTGAACGCCATCGAGCGCACGCTCGACCCCTCGTTCGCGATCGGCGACCGGACCCTGCGCACCTGGCTGCTCGGCCCCAAGCAGGCGGACGGCATCGGCGGCGACCGCACCCTGCCGCCGGGCACCGTCGAGACGCCCGACGACCGCACGATCGTCTTCCATCTGCAGAGCGCACGGCCCGACTTCAACGTCGCGCTCGCGGGCCCGAGCGGCGCCCCCGTGCCCGACCGGGTGAAGGACACCTCGACGGGCTCGCCGACGGTGCCGTCCACCGGCCCGTACGAGGTGAGCACTTTCGCCGGCGCGAAGAACGTCGTCCTGACCCGCAACGCCGAGTGGAAGGCGGACTCCGACCCGTTGCGGACCGCCTATCCGGACACGTACCGCATCGAGGGCGGGCTGTCCGTCGAGGACGTCAAGTCCCGCACGGTGGGTGCCCGTTCCGGCGAGGCGATCATGTCGTTCACGGGATCCCTCGGCAAGGACGGGCTCGGCAGGACTCCCGGCGGCGCGGGGCGTCTGTCCGCGCCGTCCGCCTTCATCCACGCGTACCAGATCAACACGCGGCGGGTGAAGGACATCAAGGTCCGCAAGGCCATCGCCACGGCGCTGCCCGCCGGGGACGTCCTCGCGGCCAGCGGCGAGGACGGCACGGTCCACCACAACCTGCTCCCGCCCGGTGTCCGCGGCGCCCGCCCCTTCGACCTGTACGGGGCCGGGGAGCACGGCGATCCGGCCAAGGCCCGCGCGCTGCTCAAGGAGGCCGACGAGAGCGGCTTCAAGCTGACCCTCGGGCACGCGGACGCGACGGACGCCGAGCGGGCCCAGGTGATCAAGACCGCGCTCGACCGGGCCGGTTTCCGGGTCAAGCTGCAGAAGGACGACACGACGGACTATTACAAGAACGCGGGCACGGGGAAGTACGACCTGTTCCGGCTGCCCGTGGGCGCCGGTCTGCCCGTCGGCTCCGCGACCCTGCCGGAGTACTTCGACGGCAAGTACACCTACCCCACCTCGTCGAACTACTCGCGCCTGAAGAACTCCGGCGTCGACTCGGCGATCGACGCGGCCGGTTCGGCGGGGTCCCTCGCCGCCGCGGGCGAGCTGTGGTCGACGGTCGACCGCCGGGTGATGGAGCAGGCCGCGGCCGTGCCCGTGTACGTGCCGATGCGCACGTTCCTGTACTCCAAGGCGCTGCACGGGCTCCAGGTCGACCTCGACGGCGTGTCGCCGCTCAACGCGTACGTGCGCTGAGCGGCGACACGCCGTGGGCTAGCGGTGGGTGAAGTGCGGCTTGCGCTTCTCCGTGAAGGCGGTCATGCCCTCCTTCTGGTCCGCCGTCGCGAACACCGCGTGGAACAGGCGCCGTTCGAAGCGGACGCCTTCGGTGAGGGTCGTCTCGAAGGAGCGGTTGACCGACTCCTTGGCCATCATGGCGACCGGCAGGGACATGCCCGCCACCGTCTCGGCGACGGCCAGCGCCTCGCCGAGCAGGTCGTCGGCCGGGACGACCCGCGAGACCAGCCCGGCACGCTCGGCCTCCTCGGCGTCCATCGTGCGGCCCGTCAGGCACAGCTCCATGGCCTTGGCCTTGCCGACGGCGCGGGTCAGGCGCTGCGAGCCGCCGATGCCGGGGATGACGCCCAGCTTGATCTCCGGCTGGCCGAAGACGGCCGTGTCGGCTGCGAGCAGGATGTCGCAGAGCATGGCCAGCTCGCAGCCCCCGCCGAGGGCGTAGCCGGAGACGGCGGCGAGCGTCGGGGTGCGCACCTGGCCGAGCCGGTCCCAGGCCGTGAACCAGTCGCTGAGGTACATGTCCAGGTAGTTCTGCGGGCTCATCTCCTTGATGTCGGCGCCCGCGGCGAACGCCTTCGCGGAGCCGGTGAGGACGATGCAGCCGACCTCCGGGTCCCGGTCGAGGGCCTCGGCCGCGGCGACGACCTCGCGCATGACCTGGAGGTTCAGCGCGTTCAGGGCCTTGGGGCGGTTCAGGGTGAGCAGGGCCACCCTGCCCTTGCGTTCCACGAGGATCGTCTCGTACGAGTCCGTGGTGGCCGTGGGATCCGTGGTGGCCGTGGGGTCGGTCATGAGTCCTTGTTCCTCTTGTCGTCGGCGAGTCGCTGTCCGGAGCGCTCCCTGATGGCCCGGACGATCCCGGAGAAGTCCTCGTCCGCTCCGCCGCCCTCGGCGAAGGCGGCGTACAACGCGGCGGCGCGCAGGCCGAGTTCGGCGTCGACGCCGCCCGCGCGCACGGCGTTCGCGGCGAGGCCGAGGTCCTTGGCCATCAGGGGCGCGGCGAAGCCAGGGCGGTAGTCACGGTTGGCGGGCGAGCCCGGGACAGGGCCCGGTACCGGGCAGTTGACGCTCAGCGCCCAGCACTGGCCGGACGCGGTGGACGCCACGTCGTACAGCGCCTGGTGGGAGAGGCCGAGGCTCTCGCCGAGGACGAAGGCCTCGCTGACGGCGATCATGGAGACGCCGAGGATCATGTTGTTGCAGATCTTCGCGGCCTGTCCGGCGCCCGCCGCGCCGCAGTGCACGGCCTTCTTGCCCATCGCGGCGAGCAGCGGCTCGGCCCGCGCGAACGCGGCCTCGTCACCGCCGACCATGAAGGTGAGCGTGCCCGCCTCGGCGCCCATGACACCGCCGGAGACGGGGGCGTCCACGGCGAGGTGCCCGGCCGCCGCCGCCGCTTCGTGGGCGGCCCGCGCGTCGGCGACGTCGATGGTGGAGCAGTCGACGAAGAGGGTGCCAGGCCGGGCGGCCGCGAGCAGCCCCTCGTCCCTGTAGAGGGACAGGACGTGACGTCCGGCGGGCAGCATGGTGACCACGATGTCGGCGTCGGCGGCGGCCGCGACGGCCGAGGGAGCGGCCTCGACGCCCGCGGCGACGCCGGCGTCCACGGCGTCCGGGACCAGGTCGTGGCCGACGACCCGGTATCCGGCCTTGACGAGGTTGGCGGCCATCGGGCCGCCCATGTGGCCGAGGCCGACGAAGGCGATGACGGGGCTCACCAGGGCACCTCCTGCGGGGAGCGGTCGGCGGCGAGGGCGAGTTCGCGCGCGCCGAGCGGGGCGAAGTAGCGGGCCACGTCGTCGTCGGTGACGTCGGCGAGGGTGGCCGGGGACCAGCGGGGTTCGCGGTCCTTGTCGACGACCTGGGCGCGGATGCCCTCCACGAGGTCGGCGGAGGCGAGGGCGGCGCACGACACGCGGTACTCCTGCTCCAGGACCCGCTCCAGCGGGCCGAGCTGCCGGGCCCGGCGCAGCGAGGACAGGGTGACCTTCAGGGCGGTCGGCGACTTGCTGTGCAGGGTCTCGGCGGCCTCCTTGGCGGCCTGCGCGCCGTGGTTCTGCAGCCGGTCGACGATCTCCTCGACGCCGTGTGCCGGGTAGCAGGCGTCGATCCACGCGCGCTGGTCGCCGAGGACGCCGGGCGGGGCTTCGGCGACGTACCGGGCGAGGACCTCGCGCACCGGATCGGACGCGAGGTCCGCGACGAGGCGCGGCAGCAGGCCGGAGGGGACGAAGTGGTCGGCGAGCCCGCACAGGAGCGCGTCGCGGGCGCCCAGCTGCTGGCCGGTCAGGGCCAGGTGGGTGCCGAGCTCGCCGGGGGCGAGGCCGAGCAGGTAGGTGCCGCCGACGTCCGGGACGAAGCCGATGCCCGTCTCCGGCATGGCGATGCGGGAGCGCTCGGTGACGATACGGACGCCGCCGTGCGCGGCGACGCCGACGCCGCCACCCATGACGATGCCGTCCATGACGGCGACGTACGGCTTCGGGTAGCGGGCGATGCGGGCGTTGAGGTGGTACTCGTCGCGCCAGAAGTCCGCGGAGGCGCTGCCGCCGGTGCGGGCGTCGTCGTAGATGGCGCGGATGTCGCCGCCCGCGCAGAGGCCGCGCTCCCCCGCACCGGTGAGCACGACGGTCTCGACGGCCGGGTCGTGCTCCCAGGCGGCGAGGGCCTGATCGATGCGGCGGACCATGGTGTGGGTGAGGGCGTTCAGGGCCCGGGGCCGGTTGAGGACGATGTACGCGGCGCGGCCTTCGGTGCGCAGCAGCACGGGGTCGTCGGCGGGCGCCGGGGCCGCGGCGGCTTCGGCGGGCGTCATCGCAGCGCCCCCGTCAGACCGCGGGCGACGATCAGGCGCATGATCTCGTTGGTTCCTTCCAGGATGCGGTGGACGCGCAGGTCGCGCACGAGCTTCTCGATGCCGTACTCGGTCAGGTAGCCGTAGCCGCCGTGCAATTGCAGGGCGCGGTCGGCGACCGAGTGACCGGTGTCGGTGGCGAACTGCTTCGCCATGGCGCACAGTTGGGGCGCCTGCGGGTCGCCCGCGTCGAGGGCCTGGGCGGCCTGGCGGACCAGGGCGCGGGCCGCCGTCAGCTCGGTCGCCATGTCGGCGAGCTTGAACTGGAGCGCCTGGGAGTCCAGGAGCCGGGCCCCGAACGCCTCGCGGTCGGCGAGGTAGCCGAGGCTGCGGTCGAGGGCGCTGCGGGCGCCGCCGAGGGAGCAGGCGGCGATGCCGAGGCGGCCGCCGTTGAGGCCGTTCATGGCGATGCGGAAGCCGTTGCCCTCGCCGCCGAGCAGCCGGTCGGCGGACAGCCGCACGCCGTCGAGGATCACCTGCCGGGTGGGCTGGGCGTTCCAGCCCATCTTCTGTTCGTTCGGGCCGAAGGACAGGCCTTCGTCGTCCCGCTCGACGACGAACGCGGAGACGCCCCCGGGGCCGCTGTCGCCCGTGCGGGCCATCACGATGTACACCTGCGAGGCGCCGGCTCCGGAGATGAACTGCTTGACGCCGGTCAGGACGTAGGTGTCGCCGTCGCGTTCGGCGCGGGTGCTGAGCGCGGCGGCGTCGGAGCCCGCGCCGGGCTCGGTCAGGCAGTAGCTGCCGAGCCAGTCCATCGACGTCAACGCCCCGAGCCAGCGGGCGCGCTGGGACTCGTCGCCGTACCGGTCGATCATCCAGGCGACCATGTTGTGGATGGAGAGGTAGCCCGCGACGGACGGGCAGCCGGAGGCGAGGGCCTCGAAGACGAGGACGCCGTCGGCGCGGGTGAGCCCGGAGCCGCCCGCGTCCTCGGCGACGTACATCCCGCCGAGGCCGAGGTCGGCGGCCTTGCGCAGCACCTCCACGGGGAAGTGCTTCTCCTGGTCCCAGGCCAGGGCGTGCGGGGCGAGGTGCTCCTGGGCGAAGTCGAGGGTGGTCTCGACGATGGCGAGCTGGTCCTCGGTGAGCAGTGCGCTGGTCATGGCGGTCATCCCATCGTCGGGATGGTGAAGCTCGCGCCTTCCTTGGCCCCGGAGGGCCAGCGCGAGGTGACGGTCTTGGTGCGGGTGTAGAAGCGGATGGAGTCCGGTCCGTGCTGGTTGAGGTCGCCGAAGCCGGAGCGCTTCCAGCCGCCGAAGGTGTGGTACGCGACGGGGACCGGGATGGGCACGTTGACGCCGACCATGCCGGTGTCGACGCGGCGGGTGAAGTCGCGGGCGGTGTCGCCGTCGCGGGTGAAGAGCGCGACGCCGTTGCCGTAGGGGTGCTCGGTGGGCAGCCGCAGAGCTTCCTCGTAGTCGGCGGCGCGGACGACGGACAGGACCGGGCCGAAGATCTCCTCCTGGTAGATCCGCATGTCGGGGGTGACACGGTCGAAGAGCGAGGCACCCGCGAAGAAGCCGCCCTCGTGGCCGGGGAGGGTGAAGTCACGTCCGTCGACGACGAGTTCGGCGCCCTCCTCGACGCCGAGGTCGACGTAGGAGCGCACGCGGTCGAGGGCGTCGCGGCTGACGAGGGGGCCGAAGTCGGCCTCGGGGTCGTCGGAGCGGCCGATCCGCAGCGCGCCGATGCGGTCCTTGAGGCGGGCCACCAGGGCGTCGGCGGTGGCCTCGCCGACCGGAACGGCCACGGAGATCGCCATGCAGCGCTCGCCCGCCGAGCCGTAACCGGCGCCGATCAGCGCGTCCACGGCCTGGTCGAGGTCCGCGTCCGGCATCACGATCATGTGGTTCTTGGCGCCGCCGAAGCACTGGGCGCGCTTGCCGTGGGCGGCGGCGGTGGCGTAGATGTGCGCGGCGATGGGCGTGGAGCCGACGAAGCCGAGCGCCTCGACGCGCGGGTCCTCCAGGAGGGTGTCGACGGATTCCTTGCCGCCGTTGACGACGTTCAGGATGCCCGGCGGCAGGCCCGCCTCCAGGAAGAGCTCGGCGAGCCGCAGCGGCACGGACGGGTCGCGCTCGGAGGGCTTGAGGATGAAGGCGTTGCCGCAGGCGATGGCGGGCGCGGCCTTCCAGAGGGGGATCATCGCGGGGAAGTTGAACGGCGTGATGCCGGCGACGACGCCGATGGGGCGGCGCAGCGAGTGCACGTCGATGCCGGTGCCCGCGTTGTCGGTGAACTCGCCCTTGAGCAGGTGCGGGATGCCCGCCGCGAACTCCACCACCTCCAGGCCGCGCTGGAGGTCGCCGTGCGCGTCGGCCACGGTCTTGCCGTGCTCGGCCGACAACAGCCGGGCCAGCGACTCGCGTTCGCCCTCCACGATCCGCAGGAACCGCAGCAGGACGCGGGCGCGGCGCTGCGGGTTCCACTCGCCCCACTCGCGCTGGGCCTCGGCCGCGTCGGCGATGGCCGCCTCGGTCTCGGCGCGGTTCGCGAGCGGGACGCGGGCCTGTATCTCGCCGGTGTTCGGGTCGTACACGTCGGCGAGCGCGCCCGATGTTCCCGGGATGTGCTTGCCGCCGATGAAGTGGGTCAGTTCACGGACCATGGGGCCTGCTCTTTCGTCAGGTGGGATCCGGGGACGGGCGCGCCCGACCGGCCGTCGGCGCCATGCGCGGGCATGCCGGATCGACGGACGGAAGAAGGGGACGCGAACGGCCGAGGGGCCGTCAGACAGCGGGGGTTGTCGCTCGCATCGGATCACCGGGGTCGTGAGTGCGCACCGGGGCCATGCGTGTCTGCTCCATCCTCGTGGACAACACGGAACACCCCGCGGCCGGTATCCTGACTCCCGGATCGGCGCCCGTTCTCCCGCCTTCCCAACGGACTTCTCCGTCAGTGGCGTTGTTGCACGCGAGAACGCACTCCCCGGTCACAGTGGCGGGACCGCGCCGGATTCACACCGGCTTCCCTGCACCGCGGGCTTGTCCACGAACATATACTTGGACTTCCTAGTAAGTCCACAGCGGACGGGTTCCCACTCGCCGCGGGAACCCCCTGTCCAACTCCTACTGGAGTCCCAGGCCCCCAGTTCGGCGCGCACGACCCCGGCCACGGGGTCGGCGCCGTAGTGGACGCCCGCGAGGTCGGCGGCGCGGTCCAGGACGGGGCGGGTCTCGTCGATCTCGTAGAGGTTGTCGACGCCCTGGAGCGGGTGCGGATGTCGGCGGTGCGCAAGGGGTGCTCCGGGCGGGGCTCGAAGGGCTGCACGGACCGCGAGGCGTGGGGTGTGCGGTGCGGTGGCGCGTGGTGGCGTGAGGTGTGCGGCTGAGGATGGGGGCTGTGGGGGCTGCGGTCCACGGGGTGGCGGGCTGCGGGGACTCTGCTGCTACGCGGGCGGCGCCAGGATCTCCGCGCGCCCGGGGTGGCGCGGGCCCAGGAAGACAGCCGTGCTGTATCCGTTCGGTGCGGGGTGCGTGGCCTGTCGCCAGCCGAGCCGCTCGTAGAAGCGGACGGCGGCCTCCGCCCTGACGGATGTCAGCAGCCAGCAGCGCCCGCCGGGCGCGTCGCGCGTGACCTCTTCGAGGAGCGTACGGCCGAGGCCGCGGCCGTGCGCGCCGGGCGTGACGGCGAGTTCGTCGACCTCCAGGCCGCCGCACAGCCAGGCGGCGGTGCGCTCGGCGCCGAGGGCGGCGCGGACGTGGGGGTAGGAACGCGTGACCGGCAGCGGGGTCTCGGACGTCCAGGCGGTGGCGAAGCCCAGCACGCGGTCGCCCTCGAGGGCCACCGCGCCGACGAAGCCGGGGCGCTCGGTGTCGCCCGCGAGGCGGTCCAGGTAGACGTCGGCCTCCGCGGGGTCGGAGTGCCACGGGGGCTCGGCGAAGGCCTCGGCGTAGACCTGCCGGATGCCGTCGCGGTGGGCGAGCAGACCGGGTCCCGGCAGGCGAAGTATGAGTGCGTCGGTCATCGGGCGGCCCTCGCGCCCTCTCGCGCGGTCCCGCCCGAAGCCTCTTGCGCGGTCTCGCCCGAGGTCAGCACCCATGCCGACGTCGCTCGGCCTCCGTCTCGCACGTGTCCTCGACCCGCCTTCCGTCCGGCTTGCGCCCGCCGTTCGTTCGCACCTGTCGCCCGTGCGCGCATCGGCGCCTACTGCGGATCAATAGTAGTTGCAGACAATGTGCAATAAGGATCGGGCCCGCAGCCGCTCCCCCGTCGCCTCAGCCCCGGGCGTTCCGGTCCAGCGCCCCTTCCACCAGCTCGCGCGCGTACGCCGTCGACAGGCCGTCGGGCCGGAACAGGATGCGGTACATGACCGGCGCGACCACGTGGTCCATGACCGCCTCCCGCGCCGGGAGCCCGTCCTCGCCGCGTCGGCGGGCACGGTCGAGGACGAGGTCGACCTGGGCGGCGGCGTAGGCGGAGCACTGCCCGGCGTTGCCGCCGTCCGGGTCGCCGAGGAGCGCGTCGCGGATGTAGGCGCGGCCCGCGGTGGACGCCATCTCGTCGAGGAACTGCTCGGCCCAGGCCGTGAGGTCGGCCCGCAGGGTGCCGTGGTCCGCGGGCTCCGTGTCGGGCCGCAGCCGCTCGACGGCCACATCCGACAGGAGCTCCTGGAGGTCGCCCCAGCGGCGGTAGATCGTCGACGGGGTGACCCCGGCCCGCGCGGCGACCAGCGGGACGGTGAGCGCCGCGCGACCCCGCTCGGCCTCCAGCTCGCGGACGGCGGCGTGCACGGACGCCTGCACGCGGGCGCTGCGGCCGCCGGGGCGGGCCATGGGCTTGGGACTCATGGCGCCACCTTAACGCTAATTTCTAGCTTCTACGCTGGCGAGCGCGCGGGATCCCCCGGCATCGGCCCGGACCCTCCAGGGGTCGCCGCAGCCACCGGCCCCGCCCCGAGAGCACCCGCGTCCGGTGCGAGCCGCCCCGCGTCCGCCCGCGTGGCCTCGTACGCGCGCCCGACCCGCAGCACCGCCCCCTCCCCCAGCGGCCGGCCGATCAGCTGCATGCCGACGGGCAGGCCGCCCTCGCCCCGCCCGACGGGCACGGACAGCGCCGGTACGCCGGTGATGTTGGCGGGCGCCGACAGCCGGACGTAGCTGTCGGACACGCTCTCCACGCAACCGTCGGCCCACTGCACGGACTGCTGCCCGGCGGGCACGGCGGTCAGCGGCACGGAGGGCGCGACGACGACGTCGACCTCCGCGAGGAGCCGCGCCCAGGCCCGGCGCATCAGGGTGCGGGCGCGCTGGGCGCGCACATAGTCGCCGGCGAGCAGGAGTTCGCCCGCCTCAAGGAGGACGCGCACGTCGGGGGCGTACAGCTCGGGTGTCGCACGGAGCGTCCCCTCGTGGTAAGCGGTGGCCTCGGGGACCATCAGGCCCCACTGGACCGCCTGGACATAGCGGGTCATCGGAATGTCCACGTCGACGAGTTCGGCCCCGAGGTCGCGCAGCCGGTCGACGGCGTCGCGCACGGCGGACTCGACGTCGGGGGCGACGCGGTCGAAGTAGTAGGTGCGCGGGACGCCCACCCGCAGTCCGGTCAAGTCGGCCTCGCCGTACGGGGGATGCGACTCGCGGGGCGCCGGGAGGCCGGCCGGGTCGCGCGGGTCGCGGCCGGTCAGGGCGGCGAGGACGAGGGCCGCGTCGTCGACGGTGCGGGTGAGGGGGCCGACGTGGTCGAGGGACCACGACAGCGAGGTCACGCCGCTCCGGGGCACCAGGCCGTACGTCGGCTTGAGTCCCACGACGCCGTTGAGGGCGGCGGGGACCCGAATCGAGCCGCCGGTGTCGGTGCCGATGGCGAAGGTGGCCGCGCCGGACGCGACGGCGACGGCGGAGCCGCCGCTCGATCCGCCCGCGACGCGGCCCGCGTCCCAGGCGTTGCGGGTCTGCGGGGTCGTCAGGCCGTAGGCGAACTCATGGGTGTGGGTCTTGCCGAGCAGGACGGCGCCCGCGTCCGCCAGGCGGGCCGCGACGGCGCTGTCCTCGTCGGCGACATGACCGGCCCGTACGGCCGAACTCGCGCTCGTGGGCTGCCCCTTGACGTCGATGAGGTCCTTGAGGCCCAGCGGGATGCCGTGCAGCGGGCCCCGGTGGCGCCCCGCGGCGATCTCGGCGGCGGCCTCGGCGGCCACCCGTCGCGCCTCGGCGGCGCGAAGGCTCACGAAGGCGCGCAGTCGGCCCTCGACGGCGTGGGCGCGCTCCAGGACGGACTCGGTGAGCTCGACGGGGGACAGCTCCTTCGCGCGGATCGCCCTAGCCGCGTCGGCGAGGGTCAGCTCAAACGGTCGCATCGGACACCTCCAGGTCCAGCGGGCCCACCAGGTCCAGCGGTTCCACCGGCTCCACGGCGTAGGTGGCGGCGGGCGGCACGTCACCGAAGTCCAGTTCGCGCAGGGTGGCGACGACGGCCTGGATGTGGTTCGCGGTGGCGGTCACGGCGTCCAGGCGGTCGCTCGCCAGGGGGAGCCCGGCGCGGCGGGCCCACTGGGCGGCCTGGTGGGGAGTGAGGCCTTCGGGCCCGGGGGCCTCGGGCGTCGGAGCCTCGGACGTCGGGGCCTCGGGGGTTGTGGCCTCGGGGGGCATGGGTTCCTCCGGGTGTGGGACGGGCGCTTCCGGGCGCCACTAAAGCTAATGGCTTGCGTTAGTGGAACGTAGCGCCTAACGTCCCTTAACGCAAAGGGATTGCTTTTAGTGATTCACCGCCCGCCCGAAAGGCCCCCCGTGCCCTCGCTGCCTCCGTCACCCCCCGCCCGGAACCTCGACGCCACCCCCGGCCCTGGCGCCGCCCGGAACCCCGACGCCACCCCCAACCCCGGCGCCACCTGGAACCTCGGCGGCATCACCGCCCACCGCGTCGACGAGGTTGCACTGCCGCCCGAGACGGGGCCCTGGCTGCTGCCCGCCGCCACCCCGGACGTCGTCGCCGACGCCCCGTGGCTGCGCCCGGACTTCGCCGACGGCGCGGGCACGCTCCGCCTCAGCAGCCACAGCTTCGCGATCACCCTCGGCGGCCGTCGCGTGCTCGTCGACACGGGCATCGGCAACGGCAAGGAGCGCGCCAACCCGGCCTGGCACGACCTCGACACCGACTACCTGGAACGTCTGGCCCGCGCCGGTTTCGCGCCCGACTCCGTCGACCTGGTCGTCCTCACCCATCTGCACGCCGACCACGTCGGCTGGAACACCCGCCTCGAGGGCGGCAGTTGGGTCCCCACCTTCCCCAACGCCCGCTACCTCACGGCCCGTGCGGAGTGGGACCACTGGACGGCGGCGGACCTGGAGCCGCCCCGGCGCCAGATGTTCCGGGACTCCGTCCACCCGATCCGGGACGCGGGCCTGCTCGACCTGATCGACACCTCGGCGGGACCGACCGAGCCCGTACCGGGCCTGCGCCTCCTCCCCACCCCCGGCCACACCCCCGGCCAAGTGGCCGTGGAACTCCACGGCGACCACCTGACCGCCCTGATCACCGGCGACGCCGTCCACCACCCCGTCCAGCTGGCCAGGCCCGACATCGGCTCCTGTGTGGACATCGACCCCGCCCTCGCCGAGCACACGCGGCGCGCGCTGCTCGCCTCCGTCGCGGACACCGACACCCTGCTGCTCGGCAGCCACTTCGCCGCGCCGACCGCGGGCCGGGTCGCCACCCAGGAGGGCACACCCGTTCCGAACTCGGCGTTCCGCTTCAACTCCGCATTGGCCCAGACCTATTGACGAAAGGTCTATACCTACTTACCGTCTGCCGCATCACGTCCCATCCGCAGCAAGGCCTCCCCGAGGGAGCACGCCATGATCGGTCGGTCGGTACGTCTGTTGGGAGCGGCCATCGCGCTGGCCTTCGCGGCGCAGCTGCCGGCCGCGGCGGTGCCGGATGCGCCCAGTGCGCCCCGCACGCCCAGTACGTCGAAGGCACCGCGGGCGGACACCTGCGCGGTGAAGTCGAGACCCGCGGGCAAGGTGCTCCAGGGGTACTGGGAGAACTGGGACGGCGCATCGAACGGCGTGCACCCGCCGTTCGGCTGGACCCCGATCACCGACTCCCGCATCGGCGCCCACGGCTACAACGTGATCAACGCCGCCTTCCCGGTGATCCGTTCCGACGGCACCGTGCTGTGGGAGGACGGCATGGACGCCACCGTGAAGGTGGCGACGCCCGCCGAGATGTGCCAGGCCAAGGCGAACGGCGCCACGATCCTGATGTCCATCGGCGGCGCGACGGCCGGGATCGACCTCAGCTCCAGCAAGGTCGCGGACCGCTTCGTCGAGACGATCGTGCCGATCCTGAAGAAGTACAACTTCGACGGGATCGACATCGACATCGAGACGGGCCTGGTCGGCAGCGGCAACATCAACCAGCTCTCGCCGTCCCAGTCCAACCTCATCCGCATCATCGACGGCGTCCTCGCCAAGATGCCGCCCGAGTTCGGCCTGACCATGGCCCCGGAGACGGCCTACGTCACCGGCGGCAGCGTGGTGTACGGGTCGATCTGGGGCGCGTACCTGCCGATCATCAAGAAGTACGCGGACAACGGCCGCCTGTGGTGGCTCAACATGCAGTACTACAACGGCAGCATGTACGGCTGCTCCGGCGACTCCTACTCCGCGGGCACCGTCCAGGGCTTCGTCGCGCAGACGGACTGCCTCAACAAGGGCCTGGTGATCCAGGGCACGACCATCAAGGTCCCTTACGACAAGCAGGTTCCCGGGCTGCCCGCGCAGCCGGGCGCGGGCGGCGGCCACATGTCGCCCGGTCTGGTGAGCCAGGCCTGGCGGAACTACAACGGCGCCCTGAAGGGCCTGATGACCTGGTCGATCAACTGGGACGGGTCGAAGGGGTGGACCTTCGGGGACAACGTGAAGGCGCTACAAGGGCGTTGAGGCCCCTTACAGCGTCCAGGCTCGCTGGTTGAACCGAGCCGGTGAGCCGATCGGCGGTCAGCGGTCAGCGGTCAGCGGTCAGCGGTCAGCGGTCAGGCTCCGGCCGCCGGTCACGTGCGTGTGACGCGTATGCGTATGCGTACGCGTCACACACGCTCCGTGCGCACCACGTGCTCCAGGCGTTCCGCGTCAAGGGCGCGTCATGACCGTGCCGTCGCGCGTCAGGCCCCCGCCAACGCGGGCCGTGCGCGGGCGCGCCAGGGCGTGTCCTGGTGGCTCGAAGACCGTGGAGCAGACCACGGGGGCGTACGGCGAGATGGTCGGGGATGGCTGGTGGCGAGGAGCGGACGGCCGGACGGCGCACATCACCACCTGCGAGGAGCGCCACCATGTCTCCACTCGACCCCGCCGAGGCCCCGGAGCCTTCCGAACCGGACCGGCCGGAACGGCTGAGGAGGCGTCATGACTGCGCGGTCGTGGGTCCCGCCGGAGTCGTCGGCTACCGGGTGCTCTCGGTGAAGCGCACCGTGTGAACACCGTGTGGCAGCGGCCCCGGCGGCATCCCTGGGCCGTTGACGGGGTCGAGAGTCCGGTGCCCAGCTGTTCGCATGTTCCCCTCGCTGCCGCTGGTCTCACGCGGCCACATCGACTTCTGTCGGGTGTGGTCGGTCGCGTGTCCTTCCTCCTGACCCGGCAGTCGGCCGTCTGACAGGTGCTCAGACGCTGGGGCCTTTCGGACGAGGCCGTGCCCGCATCGGAGGTGAATCCGCGGGGGCTGCGAAGAGCTCATGAGTCGTCGTTGCTGTGGCTCAAGCTGTTGTACAGGTGAGGGTGATGAATCCTGAGGTGATCAACGATCAGGGACGCCATCACCGCGGAGGAATCGACCGCCAGCCACCCGAAGAGGAGCGCGGACTGCTCCGGATCGAGCCGGGGCAGGTCCCGGTCGAGCAGCGCTCCCAGGACGAGCGTGAGACGCCGGGCGGCCGCCGTCGACAGGCTGAGGACCGGCACGGCCGCACCGATCCTGCGGTACAGGTCCATGACCTCCCGCGCTTCCAGCTCCGGGCCCCGCAGCCACAACCGCAGCAAGTCGTGCACGGCAGAGGTCGCGGGTCCCGTCCCGCCACCGCTGAACGTCGTCACCATGGGCCCCAGCGACTCGAACAGCGGCCGCAACGCCTGGAGCGCGACACCGTCGTTCGTCCCGGCCGAGACATCCATCTTGTGCCAGATCTCGTTCCAGTACGTGCGGTGCCAGACCGTGTGCCCCTCCTCCCAGGGGGCCCGGTAGAGCCAGTAGGCGTCCACCGGCTCCGGCGCCTGCAACTCACCCCGTTGGACGGCGACTTCGAGATCCCGCTCGTGCCCCTGCCTGGTGCGCCGGACGCGGAGCGAGACCGCGAGGTCGGTCCACTCCGCCTCGTTGAGGGAGGAGCGCCACAGCAGCGCGTGCCGGTGCCAGGCGCTGCCCACGTCGCCCGCCGTCGGGAACAGCGCGCCGGCCGTCGTGCCGCCGGTCAGGAGCAGGGCGAGCACGACCAGGTTCGCGCTGTAGATCCCGTGCCGGGAGGCGACGCGGATGCGCCGCGGCAGATACGTCGCGTACGGCTGCTCGGAGCGCAGCTCGCGTTCTCCCATGGCCCGTATGACCAGCCGCCCCAGCGCGGCCCGTTCCTCCTGCGGGATGCGGGCGACACGGGCACGGGCGAAGTGCAGCATCTGCCGGGAGAAGAGGGGCGCGTAGGAGAGGAGGGCGAACATCAAGTCGTCGTTGAGCGGTTCGCGGCCCGTCGAGAGGGCGGGGCGGTGGTCGAGGAGGCCGGACACGAGCCGTACAGCGAGGCGGACCGCCAGGTACTCCCCGAACGTGGCGTGCAGGAACTCGTAGGTCGACAGGGTCCGGCCGTCCCTGATCGACTGCGCCCGCTGCACGAAGAAGAAGCGCCCGAAGGCCGCCTCGGCTTGCCCCAGGGGTGCGCGCAGCCCGGAGGGCCGTGTCGCGGCCCGCCCGATGAGCGCGTCCAGGTCCTCGTCCAGCTCGGCCGTCGACACCCACTGGCGCCGCCGGTTCAGGATCGCGAAGGCCACCAGGGAGAGCCGTTCCAGCTCCTCCTCGACCCGCTGCTCCACCTCGTGGCCGGAGATCCGGATGTCCTTGGTCACCTCGCGGCGGGCGAAGGAGCCGAGCAGCGCCTCGTAGAGGTCGGCCTCGTCCAGGGGGCGTTCGTCCTCGCCCCGCAGGTCGTTGCCCGCGGCCTGGTACAGGGCGAGCATGGTGAGGAGCAGTGGCTGTCCGGCGAGGGCGCGGTGCGGGGCGACGGCGTCCCAGGTGAGCGGTGGCAGCCGCATGGCCTGGAAGTTCATGGCGTTGGTGAGGTTCCACTGCTCGATCCAGAGCTGGATCTGCTCCCGCTGGAAGGGTTCCAGACGCAGGGCGACGGTGCCCTGCGGATAGCGGGCCCGGTCGGCGACCGCGGTCCGGCTGGTGACCACGGCAAGGACCGGGCGCCCCTGCTCCGCCTCGCGCTCCTGGAACCGGGCCACCCGCACCAGGAAGTCGTTCTGGTGCACCCCGGTGGTCTGCAGGAGTTCGTCGAAGCCGTCGAGCAGGACGACCGGCACCGCCGCGCCCGCGGAGCGCACCAGGTCGGGCCAGGTGGTGCGCTCACCGGTGGCCTCGCGGATCGCCTGCTCGATCTGGTCCTGCACCTCGTCGTCCGCGCGCACGTCCCGCAGCGCGACCCGCACCGGCAGGAACCCCGCCGCGGGCAGCCGGGCCGCGAGGATCCGCATCAGCACGGACTTGCCGGCGCCCGGCTGGCCGAGCACGAGCAGTGGCGCGGCCGTCAGGCCCTCCGACGTCAGGGCTCCGGCCAGGTACTCGGTCAGGTCCTGCCGGACCGGGGCGTGCGCCCACCACTCCTCGTCCGCCGGGCTGCCCTGTCCGTCCACGGCCCGCACCCGGAAGTCCGGGTCGAGGTAGGCCTGGGCCAGGGTCGGGACCAGGATGCCCTCGGGGGCCTCCTGGGCGTCGAGGATCCGCTGCTCCAGCGCGGACTGGTGCGCCCGGGAGAGGGCGCCGGCGACGTCCACGGGCCGCTGGCGCAGGGCAGCGCTCTCGGCGAGGGACCGCTCCAGGCCGACGAGCGCCCGGCGCAGTTCTGCGCGCGTGGCCTGGTGCTCCACCTGCCCCGACCAGAAGCCGAACTCGGGTGCTTCGAGGGCGAGGCGCGCGTACAGCTCCTCGTACTCCTGGACGGCGAGCCCCGGCACCGCGACACGCAGGGTGCGGGCCGCCGTGTCGCTCTCGGCGTCGTCGAGGCCCTCCCACACGGCGAGCCCCCGCAGGAAGTCCACCATCCGCATCGCCAGGTGCTCGTACCAGCCGCGGAGTTCACCGACGTGCTTCTCGTAGGGCAGGTGCGGAGCGGGGCGGGGCGCGTCGACCTGCGCCGTGTCCTGCGTGAAGCCGTCGCCCGCGGGGATCCCGCCACCGGCCACCAGGAGCTGCTCACGCCGGGTCAGCGCCACCTCGTCCAAGGAGAAGGGCAGTTCGGCCTTCTCCAGGGCGTCGAAGAAGGCGAGCACGACGATCACGGTGTGGGCCGCCTCCAGGACGGCGGCGCGCTCCACCCGGCCGTCGGCGCGTCCGAGGCGCTCCCCCAGGCCGCGCCAGGCGTCGCGCCCCAGGCCGAGCACCCGCCCCCGGGCGTCGAACATGCCGAGGACGCCGCCGCTGAGGCCGCCGGTGGCCAGATTCAGCGCGCCGCCCAGCGCGCGGTCGAGCGCCGCCACAGCGGGCGGATCCCCGCCCAGGAGCGTCAGCGCGTCCCCGAACGACAGCAACCTACGCGGCGTCAACAAGTCCCCCCGAGCGTGCGCTCCATGGTCTTCGGGATCAGCCTGACACGAATGGAGCACCCGGGACCCCGGTTCGCCGCGCATCGGCGGACGGTCCGCTCCAGCAGCGCGCATCGACGGAGCGAGCCCTCTTGTTGCCGGTCGGGGCATCTGCTTGACTCCGCCCGCCGGAGCGCCACCTCACGGGCGGAGGAGCCTGATGGACATCACCCGCAGACGTCTGCTGTCCGCACTGTCGGCGGCGGGACTCCTGGCCGTGGTCCCGGCCGGCCCGGTGAGCGCGGCGGCCGCCGCCGAGGGCGCGGCCCGGCTGCGTGCCAACACCGTGGCGGTGTTCGCGGGGACGCCCGAGTCCAACGCCCGGCCGGAGACGGCCGCGAAGATCGCCGCCGTCGACAGGGCGGCGCGGACGAACCTGAAGGCGATGGACGACGCGGGCGCGGGCGAGTTGTTCGCCGGCCTGGCCCTCGGGACGGACGACGCGAACCTCCACACGGCCTATCGGTGGCTGTACGAGATCGCCCTCGCCACCCGCGTCCACGGCGGCGGCCTGCACGGGGACGCGGCCGCGCGGCGTCGCGTCATCGAGGGCCTGGTGTGGCTCCACGAGCGGTACTACGGCGATCAGTCGAAGGGCTATTACGGCAACTGGTTCACCTGGGAGATCGGCATTTCCCAGCAGGTCAGCAAGACCCTGGTCCTGCTGTACGACGAGGTGCTCGCCCAGCGCCCGGACCTCGTGCGCACCTACGTCGCCTCCATGGACGCCTATCTGCGCAACGGCAAGGACGGCGACGTGAACCTCGACTCGCGCTTCCACACCGGCGCGAACCTCGCGGACATCACCACCAACCGCGTCCTGCAAGGGGCGCTCCTGGACGACACCGCCCGGATCCGCAAGGCCCTCACCGACCAGCTGACGGTGTTCGCCACCATCGACCCGTACCGCCTCGAGCACGGTGTCACGGACGGCTACTACGCCGACGGCTCCTTCATCCAGCACGCCTCCGTGGCGTACACCGGCTCCTACGGCAAGGGGCTGCTCGCCCGGGTCGTGCAGACGCTGAAGATCCTCGACGGCACGGGCTTCGCGCACGGCGAGGAGCTGGTGCCCGTCGTGCACGGGTGGGTGCGCAACGGCTTCGCGCCGCTGATCTTCGAGGGCTGGATGATGGAGATCGTCAAGGGGCGGGCGGTGTCGCGGACCGACTCCGGTTACACGGACGTCGCCGTCGTCGTCGAGGCCGTCGTCGACCTCTCCTCGCTCGCCGCCGGCGCCGTGTCCACCGCCCTCAAGAGCTACGTGAAGCACATCCGCGAGACCTCCCGCGCCGCCCTCGACCCGGCCCGCTTCGTCTCCCCGGTCAGCGTCGTGCGGTACGCCGACATCCTCGCCGACGCCTCCGTCCCGGCGGCCGACCTCAATCCCGCCGCGCGCAGCGTCGCCTTCAACGCGATGGACAAGACCGTGCACCGCAGACCGGGCTACGCCTTCGCCCTGTCCCGCAGCTCGGCGCGGATCAGCAAGTACGAGTACATGAACGGCGAGAACCTGATGCCGTGGTTCCAGGGCGAGGGCGCGCACTACCTCTATCTGGCCGGGCAGGACCAGACCCGGGCGTACGGCGTGGACTACTTCACCACGGTGTCGCCGTACGCGCTCGCGGGCGTCACGGCACCGACGGAACAGCGGCGCACAGTACCGGAGTTGTACGGCAAGCCCTACTACGACAACCCCGGGCACCCGCTGAAGTTCACCTCCTCGTCGGAGTCGCAGAACACGTACGTGTACTTCCCGCGCGGCACCCACGCGCACTCCGGCGGCGCGGTGCTCGGGGCGTACGGCGCGGCCGGGATGGTGCAGTCGAGCGATGTCGCCTTCCGGGACCGGGAGTTGCTGCCCGACGACTTCGTGGTCCACCGCAACGCGGCCGCCACCAAGTCGTGGTTCCTGCTCGACGACGAGATCGTGGTCCTCGCGGCGGGCGTCGGGGACCCGGCCGGGCGCGCCGTGACGACGACTGTCGACGCGCGGATCGCGGCGCCCGACGACGCGGTGTCCGTCACGGGGACGCGTGCCGACGGGCGGCCCTGGTCGGGGCCAGGCACGGCGGAGCTGCGCTGGCTGCGGTACGCCAACGCCACGCAGGGCACCGCCGTCGGTTATCTCTTCCTCGACGCGCCGCCGGTGCGGGTCGCCCTGGACCGGGTGACGCGCAGCCGTCGTGTCGTGCGCACCGCGAACCCGGACACGGCGGTGACCCGGCAGGTCCTCGGCGTGTCGGTGGACCAGGCGGCCGGGGCGCGCCCGATCGGCCTCGCCTACGCGCTGGTCCCGAACGCGGACGCGTCCCGGCTGCGGTCGTACGCGAAGCGGCCGCTGCGCGTCCTCGCCAACTCCGCGCGCGTACAGGCCGTGTCCCACCGGGGCCTCGGACTCACGGCCCTCAACACCTTCACGTCGGGCCGCCACGAGGTCGGTGCCCTGCGCGTCGAGGGCCCGTCGTCCCTCCTCGTCCGCCGCCCGCCGGACTCCGGCCTCACGTCGGTCGCCGTGTCCGACCCGACCATGGGCCGGGACACGGTCAGCGTGCTGCTGCGGGGGCGGCGGCTGCGGAAGGTGACGGCGGACGAGGGGGTCCGGGTGCAGGCGGTGCCCGGGGGTACCCGGATCGACGTCACCACGCGTCACGCGTACGGGCGGAGCTTCACGGTGACGTTGCGGGGGCCGCGCTGACCCGGTCGCGCGTCAGGCGGCCACCGTGTCGTGGTGGATCGGTGTGTGCGCCCCGCGCAGGGGCGCCCCCGTCCCGCCCCGCCGTGCGGCGACGATCTCCGCCGCGATGGACAGCGCCGTCTCCTCCGGCGTGCGCGCGCCGAGGTCGAGGCCGATGGGCGAGTGCAGCAGGGCCAGCTCGCCCTCGGTGACGCCGGCCTCGCGCAGCCGGGCGTTGCGGTCCTCGTGGGTGCGCCGGGACCCCATGGCGCCGACGAAGGCGACCGGCATCCGCAGGGCGTGCACCAGCACCGGCACGTCGAACTTGGCGTCGTGCGTGAGCACGCACAGCACCGTGCGCGCGTCGGTCTCGGTGCGCTCCAGGTACCGGTGCGGCCAGTCGACGACGATCTCGTCGGCCTCGGGGAAGCGGCCGGGTGTGGCGAAGACGGCCCGGGCGTCGCACAAGGTCACGTGATACCCGAGGAACTTGCCCGCCCGCACCAGCGCCGCCGCGAAGTCCACCGCGCCGAACACGATCATGCGGGGCGGCGGCACGCTCGACTCGACGAGCAGGGTGAGCCCGCCGGGGCAGTGCGCGCCGTCCTCGGACACCTCCACGGTGCCGGTCCGGCCCGCGTCGAGCAGGGCCCGGGCCTCGGCGGCGGCGGTGCGGTCCAGGCCCGTGGCGCCGCCGAACCCGCCCTCGTACGTGCCGTCGGGCCGCACCAGGAGCGAGCCGCCCCGCAGGTCGTCCGGGCCGCGGGCGACCCGCACGAGCGCCGCGGTGCGCCCGTCGGCGGCCGCCGCGAGGGCGGCCGCGAGGACGGGGCGGTCCGGGGCGTCGACGCCGACCGGGGTGATGAGGATGTCGATGACGCCGCCGCAGGTCAGGCCGACGGCGAAGGCGTCGTCGTCGCTGTACCCGAAGCGTTCCAGGACGCTGTGGCCGTCGTCGAGTGCCTGGGCGCACAGGTCGTAGACGGCTCCTTCGACGCAGCCGCCGGACACCGAGCCGATGACGGTGCCCTCGCGGTCGACGGCGAGGGCGGCCCCCGGCGGGCGGGGCGCGCTGCCGCCGACGGCAACGACGGTGGCCACGGCGAACTCGCGGCCCTCCGCGGTCCACCGGCGCAGCTCGTCGGCGATGTCAAGCACGGGTCCCGCCCTCGGGCACGGCGCCCGCCCTCAGCACCCGGTCGGGGCGGATCGGCAGTTCGCGGTGGCGGACGCCGGTGGCGTGCCAGACCGCGTTGGCGATGGCGGCGGCCCCGCCGACGATGCCGATCTCACCGATGCCTTTGATGCCGACGGGGTCGCCGGGGGCGGGTTCGCCGATCCAGTCCGCCTCGATGACGGGGACGTCGGCGTTGGCGGCGAAGTGGTAGCCCGCGAGGTCGCCGTTGGCGAGGGCGCCCGAGGTGCGGTCCCTGATGGCCTCCTCGTGCAGCGCCATGGACAGGCCCCAGGTCATGCCGCCGACGAGCTGGCTGCGGGCGGTGAGGGGGTTGACGATGCGTCCGGCGGCGAAGATGCCGAGCATGCGGCGCACCCGCACCTCGCCGGTGCCGACGTCGACGGCGACCTCGGCGAACTGGGCGCCGTAGGAGTGCCGTTCGAGCTGGGACTGCGCGCCGATGGCCTCGGTGGTGTCGGAGCGCACCGTGATGCCCTCCGGCGGGATGTCCGCTCCGGGGGCGAGGCGTTCGCGCAGTTCGGTGATGGCGGCCAGGACGGCCCATGACCACGAGCGGGTCCCCATGGAGCCGCCGGACAGCCAGGCCTGGCCGAGGTCGCTGTCGCCGATCCGCACCCGGACCCGCTCGACCGGCACGTCGAGGGCGTCGGCGGCCACCTGGAGGAGCGCGGTGCGGGCGCCGGTGCCGACGTCGGCCGCGTTGACGCGCACGGTGAAGGTGTCGTCCGCCTCCGCGGTGACCGCGGCGGTCGAGGGGGCGGCACCGGCGGGGAAGGTGGCCCCGGCCGTGCCCGTGCCGATGAGCCAGCGGCCTTCGCGGCGCACGCCGGGGCGCGGGTCACGGTCGGCCCAGCCGAAGCGGCGGGCGCCCTCGTGGAAGCAGGCGAGCAGGTCGTTGTCCTCGAAGGGCAGGCCGGTGACAGGCCCGACGGTGGGTTCGTTGCGGGCACGCAGCTCGATCGGGTCGAGGCCGCACCTCTCGGCGAGCTCGTCGAGCGCGGACTCCAGGGCGAACGACCCGGGTGCCTCTCCCGGCGCGCGCATGAACGTCGGCGTGGGCACGTCGAGCGGCACGACGTGGTTGGCGGTGCGGTGCGCGTCGGCGTCGTACAGGGCGCGGCCGAACGCGCTGCTCGCCTCGACGAACTCGGTCAGGGTCGAGGTGAGCGACACCCCGTCGTGGTCGAAGGCGCGCAGCCGCCCCTCGGCGTCGGCGCCGAGCCTGACCCGCTGGCTCGTGGGGCTGCGGTAGCCGATGAGGGAGAACATCTGCCTGCGGGTCATGACGACGCGCACGGGGCGTCCGATGACGGTGGTCGCCATCACGGCGAGCACGTTGTGGGCGCGGGCCATGGCCTTGGAGCCGAAGCCGCCGCCGACGTGCTCGGAGCGCACGTGCACCGACGCCGGGTCGAGCTGGAACAGCGTGGCGATCTCGCCCGCCGTCGCGAACGTGCCCTGGCTGGAGTCGACGATCTCCAGGCGGCCGTTGTCCCAGCGCGCCATCGCCGCGTGCGGCTCCATGGCGTTGTGGTGCTGTTCGGGAGTGCTGTAGCGCTCGTCGACGAGCACGGCGGACGCGGCGAGCGCGGCGTCCAGGTCGCCCTTCTCCGTGACCGCGGGGCCGATGGCGGTCGCCTCCGGGGTGTAGCGCGCGGGGTGGTCGGCATGGAAGTCGACGTCGTGCGGCTCGGTGTCGTATTCGACGACCAGCGCCTCGGCGGCCTCCCTCGCCTGCTCGGAGGTCTCGGCGACGACGAACGCCACCGGCCAGCCGATGTGCGGCACCCGGTCGCGCTGGAGGATCTCGGCGACCGGGTCGGGCCCGAACTGTCCGACGAAGTTCTCCTGGAGCCGGGGCGCGTTGCCGTGGTGGAGGACGGCGAGCACGCCGGGCATCCGCAGGACGGATTCCTCGTCGACGGAGCGGACGCGGCCGCGGGCGACGGTGGACCCGACGATCCAGCCGTGGGCGAGTTCCGCGTAGGGCACCTCGCCCGAGTAGCGGGCCGCGCCGGTGACCTTGGCGAGTCCCTCGACGCGGGTGTGCGCGGCGCCGACGGCGCCCTTGCCCCGGGTCGTTCCGGTGGCGGTGGTCATCGTGCGGCCCCCTCGGTCGCTTCGGTCAGCTCGCTCAGCAGGGCCACGGTCAGGTTGCGCAGGAGCGGCACCTTGTAGCCGTTGTCGGACAGGGGCTCGGCGGCGGCCAGTTCGGCGTCCGCGGCGGCGGCGAAGGCGGTGGCCGTGGCCGGGCCTCCGGTGAGGGCCGCCTCGGCCGCCCGCGCCCGCCACGGCCGCGACGCGACCGCGCCGTAGGCGAGGCGCACCTCGCGTACGACGCCGTCCTCGACGTCGAGCGCGGCGGCGATCGAGCCGATGGCGAAGGCGTACGAGGCGCGCTCGCGGACCTTGCGGTAGCGGGAGTGGGCGGCGACGGGGGCGGGCGGCAGGGTGACGCCGGTGATCAGGGCGCCGGGCGGCAGCGCGGTCTCGCGGTGCGGGGTGTCGCCGACAGGCAGGTAGAAGTCCGCCAGGTGAGTCTCGCCGGGCCCGTCGGCGGTCTCGTACGAGATGACCGCGTCGAAGGCCGCGAGTGCCACCGCCATGTCGGAGGGGTGGGTGGCGACGCAGTGCGCGGAGGCGCCGAGGATCGCGTGGTTGTGGTGCTCGCCGTCGTGCGCGGAGCAACCGCTGCCGGGCACGCGCTTGTTGCAGTGCCTGGCCGTGTCGGTGAAGTAGCCGCAGCGGGTGCGCTGGAGCAGGTTCCCGCCGACGGTGGCCATGTTGCGCAGCTGCCCGGAGGCGCCCGCGAGGACGGCCTGGGTGAGCGCGGGGTAGCGGCGGCGGACCTCGGGGTGCGCGGCGAGGTCGCTGTTGGTGACGGTCGCGCCGACCCGCAGGCCGCCGTCGGCCGTCACCTCGATGCCGTCCAGGGGCAGTTCCCGTACGTCGACCAGGAGCGCGGGCCGTTCGACGCCGGACTTCATCAGGTCGACGAGGTTGGTGCCGCCGCCGAGGAAGCGGGCCTCGGGGTCGGCGCCGAGCAGGGCGACCGCTCCGGCGACGTCGTGGGCGCGCTGATATGCGAACTCCCTCATGCCGCCGCCTCCTTGGCCTCGGCGCCGTCGGCCCGCATGTCCTCGGCCGCGCGGGCGACCGCCCGCACGATGGACACGTACGCGCCGCAGCGGCAGAGGTTGCCGCTCATGCGTTCGCGGATCTCGTCCGGGTCGAGCGGCGGGGCCGCCTCGGGCCGGACGTCGGTGGTGGCGGCGCTCGGCCAGCCCGCCGCGTGCTCCTCGATGACGGCGATGGCGGAGCAGATCTGGCCGGGGGTGCAGTAGCCGCACTGGTAGCCGTCGAGGTCGAGGAAGGCCTGCTGGACCGGGTGCAGCCGGTCGCCGTCGGCGACGCCCTCGATGGTGGTGATCTCGCGACCGTCGGCGGCGACGGCGAGCTGCAGGCACGCCAGGCTGCGGCGGCCGTCGACGAGGACCGTGCAGGCTCCGCACTGGCCCTGGTCGCAGCCCTTCTTGGTGCCGGTCAGGTCCAGGCGCTCGCGCAGCGCGTCGAGCAGGGTGGTGCGGTGGTCGACGGGAAGGGTGTGCTTCTCGCCGTTGACGTTCAGGGTGATGCCGCTGGACGTCGTGGTGGCGCCGGGCGTCGGTGGAGCCATGGTCGGCCTTCTTTCGCGGTTGCTGGTGCGGTGCGCGACGGGCGCCGGAGTGCTGGGGCGGCGCGGGAAGGGGAGCTTCGAGAGGTGAGCGGTGTCCGGAAACCGACGTGGGTGCGGGGAGGCGGTCAGGCTGAGGCGGAGGGGCGGACGCCGCGCACGGCGGCGTCTTCGCGGGGGTTCAGGGCAGGCGTCCTGGTGAGGGCACCGACTGCTCGCAGTGGGCAGGTGTCACCGGCCGACTGCATCCGGCCACACCTGACGCTATGGTGGAGTGGACTCAAACGGACAGCTGTCCGTTACCCCTCGAAATTTAGCGGACACCTGTCCGCTTAGCAAGGCCGTTCCTCGCCCGCCGCGGGACATACGCCCCGACCGACTGGAGGACGACGAGTGCGCGAGAAGCGCGAGACACCCCTGCGTTCGGACGCGCAGCGCAACCGCGAGCGCATCCTGGCCGTCGCGCTCGAGGAGCTGACGCGGTCCGGCGACGCCCCGCTGAGCGCGATCGCCAAGAAGGCCGGCGTCGGACAGGGGACGTTCTACCGCCACTTCCCGAGCCGCGAGGCACTCGTCCTCGAGGTCTACCGGAACGAGGTACGGCAGGTGGCCGACGCGGCGGCGCGGCTCCTGGAGACCCGGCCGCCGGAGTGCGCGCTGCGGGAGTGGATGGACCACCTCGCCCGGTACGCGATGACCAAGGTGGGCCTCGCCGACGCGATGCGGGTGGCGACCACCAGCCACGGGACCCTGGTCAGCGTGGCGCACGGCCCGCTGACGTCGGCCATCACGCTGCTGCTCGACGCCAACGAGGAGGCGGGCACGATCCGTCCGGGCGTGAGCGCCGACGACTTCCTGCTGGCCATCGCCGGGCTGTGGCAGATCGACCCGCACCAGGAGTGGCAGCCGCGCGCCGGACGCCTGCTCGACCTCGTCATGGACGGCCTGCGGGCCGGCGCGCCGGAGGACCGGGCGCCGGCCGCGGAACGCTAGCGCCCTTCCTTGCACACCTGCTGAATCGCCGTCACCAACTGGTCGCGGTGCGGCTGCGCCGCGCGGTCCAGCGCCAGCGCGAACGGCAGCACGGCGCCGTCGGGCCGCGTGATCCGGCGCGGCGGCGCCACCAGACGCATCTCCTCGGCGGCCACGGCCACGACCTCGGCGCCGAGCCCGCAGAAGCGGTTGGAGTCGTCGATGACGACGAGGCGCCCCGTGCGCTGCACGGACGCGGCCAGCCCCTGCCAGTCGAACGGGTACACCGTGCGCGGGTCGAACACCTCCACCGACACCTCGTCGGCCAGCTCCTCGGCCACCTCCACGGCCTGTCCCACGAACTGGCCGACCGCCACCACCGTGACATCCGTCCCCGGCCGCGCCACATGGCCGACCCCGAGGGGCAGGGGCGCGAGCGAGGCGAGGTCGACGCTCTCGAAGGTCATCGACGAGGCGGCCGGGGTGAGCACCACGACCGGGTCGTCGTCCCGGATCGCCGACACCATCAGGCCGTAGGCGTCCGCGGGGCCCGACGGCACCACGGTCTTCAGGCCGACGTGCGCGAAAAGGCTGTACGGCTGGTCGGAGTGCTGGCCGGCCCAGCCGGTCCGGGAGCCGGAGCCGGGCACCAGATAGGTGACCGGCACCTTCACCTGCCCGCCGGTCATGAGCGAGAACTTGTGCGCCTGGTTGGCGATCTGCTCGAAGACCAGGAACATCAGCGACGGAATCTGGAACTCGATGACGGGGCGGCGCCCCGACAGGGCGGCGCCGGTGGCGAAGCTGGTGAACGCCTGCTCCGACAGCGGGGTGTCGACGATCCGCTCCGGGCCGAAGCGCTGCACGAGCCCCTTGGTGACGTTGGCGACGCCCACCCGGACGTCCTCGCCGAACACGCAGACGTCGAGGTCCCGCTCCAGCTCGTCGCCCAGGGCCCGGGTGAGCGCGGTCAGACAGCCGAGCTTAGGCATGGGTGCTCACTCCCGCCCGGGGCCGCAGGCCCGTCGCGTACAGATGGTCGAGCGCGTCGGCCGGATCGGGTTCCGGGCTGTCCCGCGCGAACCGCACCGCCGTGTCGAGGGCGGCCTCCACCTCGTCGTCGACGCGGGCGCGCTCGCCCTCCGGGATCCGGTCGCCCTGGATCCGCACCGGGTCGCGGCGGCGTCCCTCCTTCACCTGCTCGGGGGTGCGGTAGCGCACGAACGACCGGTGCTCCCAGGTGTGGTGGGCGTCGAACCGGTAGGTGCGGCACTCCAGGAGCGCCGGTCCGCCGCCCGCCCTGGCCCGGTCGACGTGCCTCCGCGCGGCGGCCGCCACGGCCTCGGCGTCCATGCCATCGACCGTCTCGGCGGACATCCCGAAGGCGGCGGCCCGCCCCACGATCGTGCCCGCGACCATGTCCTCCACGGTGACCGTCGAGGAGTAGCCGTTGTTCTCGCACACGAACAGGACCGGGAGCCGCCACAGCGACGCCAGGTTGAGGGACTCCAGGACGACGCCCTGGCTGACCGCCCCGTCGCCGAAGAAGCTCACGGCGACCCGGTCGGCGCCCGCGCGCACCGCCGCCCACGCGGCACCCGTCGCGATCGGGGCACCGGCGCCGACGATGCCGTTCGCGCCGAGGATGCCGAGGCCGACGTCGGCGGCGTGCATGGAGCCGCCCCGCCCCTTGTTCAGGCCCGTCGTGCGGCCCATCAGCTCGGCCGTCATGCGATTCAGGTCGGCGCCCTTGGCCAGGACGTGGCCGTGGCCCCGGTGGGTGCTGGTGATGACGTCGTCGGGGCGCAGCGCCGCGCACACCCCGGCGGCCACGGCCTCCTGGCCGGTACAGGGATGGATGCCACCGACGATCTCGCCCGCCTTCACCAGCTCGACGCAGCGCTCCTCGAAGCGGCGGATCAGCCGCATGGCGCGGTAGAGCGCCACCGCGTCCGGGCCGGATCCGCCGGTGTCCGGGCCGGATCCGCTGGTGTCCGGACCGGATCCGCTGGTGTCCGGATCGGGCCCACCGGCTTCCGGACCCGGCCCACCGGTGCGCGGACGCGGCCCACTGGGGTCCGCCCGCCAAGCCGTGTCCGCTGAGGGTTTCGCCATCCTGTCACTCACTTCCCTTCTCCTCCGTTGTCCTCCGTGGTCCGCCGGCTCACCCTCAGGGCGAGCCCGGCGACGGTGGGTGCCTCGAAGACCGCGCGGATCCCGAGGGGCGTGTCCAGCGCGGCACGGACGCGGGACACGAGCTTCACGGCGAGCAGGGAGTGCCCGCCGAGGTCGAAGAAGCTGTCGTCGACGCCGACGTCCGGTACGCCGAGGGCATCCGCGAACAGCGCGCACAGCGCCGATTCGGTCGCGGTACGCGGCCCTCGCCCCGTCGGCCGCCCCGCGCCGTCGTCCGGGGCGGGCAGGGCACGCCGGTCGAGCTTGCCGTTGGGGCTCAGGGGCAGCCGGTCGAGGGGCACGAAGACGGCGGGCACCATGTACTCGGGCAGGGTCCGTGCCAGCAGATCCCGCAACTCGGCTCCGTCCGGGACCCGTTGCCCGGCCGCGTCCGGCACGCAGTACGCGACGAGCCGGCGGTCCCCGGCCCTGTCCTCGCGCACGACGACCGCGGCCTGCGCGATGCCCGCGTGGGCCACCAGGGCGGACTCCACCTCGCCCGGCTCGATCCGGAAGCCGCGGATCTTCACCTGGTGGTCGGCGCGCCCCAGATACTCCAGGTGACCATCGGCGCGGCGCCTGGCCAGGTCGCCGGTGCGGTACATCCGCTCCCCCGGCCCGCCGAACGGGTCGGGCACGAACCGCTCGGCGGTGAGCCCGGGCCGGTGCAGATAGCCGCGGGCCAGCCCGGCCCCGGCGACGTACAACTCGCCGGTGACGCCGGTCGGTACGAGCTGGAGGTGCTGGTCGAGGACGTAGGTGCGGGTGTTGCGGACGGGACGGCCGATGGGCGGCGCCTCCGGGTCGGGCGAGGCGGCGGGTTCGGTGAAGGCCGCGGCGGCCCCGGAGGCAGCGGAGGCAGTCGAGGCAGCGGAGTCGACGGGGCCGGTGGGGCCCGTGAGGGTGGTGGAGTCGGCTGCGTCCTCGTCCGAGAACCACGCGGTGGTGTAGACGGTGGCCTCGGTCGGGCCGTAGACGTTGACGATCCGCGCGCCCGGCACGGCGGCCCGGATCTGAGCCAGGGTGTGCGCGGGCAGGGCCTCGCCGCCGAGGGCGACGACGTCCGCGCCCAGGTCCACGGCGTGGTGGCTCACCAACTCCTCGAGGGCCGAGGGGACGGCGCAGACGAGGGTGCCCCGCCACTGCCCGCCCGCGCGCTCGCCGAGGGACAGCACGTCGGCGACGACCTCGATGACGCCGCCGGAGAGCAGCGGGCCGAAGATCTCGAAGACGGAGACGTCGAAGGTCAGCGGCGTGGCGGCCAGGGCGTGGGCGAGGCGCGCGGTGCCCAGGGCCTCACGGCCCCACAGCACGAGGTCCACGACGTTCGCGTGCGGGACGAGGACTCCCTTGGGGCGGCCTGTGGATCCGGAGGTGTAGAGGACGTAGGCGCCGTTGGCCGGGGTGAGGGGGCTGGTCCGGTCGCTGTCGCGCGGGTTCGTGGCGGGCGCGTCGGCGTCCGTGTCCAGGGGCACGCGCGGCACGTCCGCGGGGAGTGCGCAGTGCGCGTCGTGCGCGGTGACGACGCAGGCGGGTGCGGCGTCCCGGAGCATGAAGGCGATGCGGTCGGCGGGGTGGCGCGGGTCGACGGGCAGATAGGCGGCGCCGGTCTTCAGGACGGCGACGAGGGCGACGACCATCTCGGCGGAGCGGGGCAGGGCCAGGGCCACGACCTGCTCGGGCCCTGTGCCCTCGGCGATGAGCCGGTGCGCGAGGCGGTTGGCGCGCGCGTTCAACTCCGAGTAGCTGAGCCGCACGTCGCCGAAGACGACGGCCGGGGCGTCCGGGGTGCGCGCCACCTGCTCCTCGAAGAGGTCCACCGCCGTGACCGGCGGGATGGGCCGTGCGGTGTCGTTCCACTCCTCCAGGAGGAGCCGCCGCTCCTTGGCGCTCAGGACGTCCAGGTGGCCGATCGGCAGGTGCGGTTCGTCGGCCGCGGCGCTCAGGAGCCGGGCGAGGCGGGTCGCGACGGCGTCCACGCTCCCGGGGTCGAACAGGTCGGTGCTGTACTCGAAGAACCCGGTCAGACCCGCGGGTCGGCCGTCGTCGGTGAAGCGTTCCTCGATGTTGAGGAGCAGGTCGAAGCGGGCCGAGCCCGGGTGCAGGAGGTCGGTGGCGATCTTCAGGCCGGGGACGTCGAGGCTCGGGGCCGGGGCGTTCTGCACCACCAGGGACACCTGGAAGAGGGGGTGCCTGCCGATGGCGCGGGGCGGGTTGAGGTCGTCGACCAGGTACTCGAAGGGCACGTCCTGGTGCTCGTACGCGCTCAGGGACACGTCACGGACCCGGTGCAGCAGGTCGCGGAAGGTGGGGTTGCCGGAGGTGTCGTTGCGGATGACGAGGGTGTTGACGAAGAAGCCCACGGAGCGGTCGAGGCCCTGGTCGGTGCGGCCTGCGATCGGTGAGCCGATGGGGATGTCGGATCCGGCGCCGAGCCGGGTGAGCAGCGCGGCGAGCCCGGCCTGGAGCACCATGAACAGGCTGGTCCCGGTCTCCTGGGCGAGCGCGGAGAGCCGCCGGTGCAGCTCGGCGTCCCAGGCCACGGAGAGGGTCTCGCCGCCGTAGCCGGGCGCGGCGGGGCGCGGGCGGGCGAAGGGCAGGTCCACCTGTTCCGGCAGGTCGGCGAGCTGGCGCCGCCAGTAGGCGAGCTGGTGGGCGAGCGGGCTCGCCGGGTCGTCGGGGTCGCCGAGGAGGTCGCGCTGCCAGAGGCCGTAGTCGGCGTACTGGACGGCCGGAGCGGGGGCCTGGCTGTGGGACGTCGCGGGGTCCGTGGGGGCGGGCGTCGGGCCGGTGCCGCGAGGGGCGCGCCCGCCGCCCTCGTCACGGGGGTGCCCCGCCGCCGACTCAGCGCGGCGCCTCTCGTACGCCGCCGTCAGATCCTCCGTCAGCGGCGCGAACGACCAGCCGTCGCAGGCGATGTGGTGCACCAGGAGCAGCAGCACGTGCTCGGTGGCGCCGACCTGGAAGAGGTGGGTGCGCAGCGGTATCTCGGCTGCCAGGTCGAAGCGGTGGCCGCTCGCGGCGGCGAGGGCGCCGGACAGCTCCGCCTCGGTCGTGCGGGTCACCGGCAGCGGCGGCCGGGCGTCCTTCGCGGGCAGGATGTGCTGGCGGGGCTCCCCGTCGTGCTCGGGGAAGACGGTGCGCAGGGACTCGTGGCGGGCGACGAGGTCGGCGACGGCGGCGCGCAGCGCGGGGATGTCCAGGTCCCCGCTGAACCGCAGGGTCCAGGGGACGTTGTAGGCGCGGCTCATGCCTTCGAGGCGGTGCAGGAACCACAGGCGGCGCTGGGCGAAGGACAGCGGGAGCGGGTCGGGGCGCTCGGCGGCGCGCAGGACGGGGCGGGTGGCCGAGGCACCGGCGGTGCCGTGGCCGCCCGGGGCGCCGAGTGCGTCCAGGTGCGCGGCGAGTCCGGCGACGGTGGGGTGCTCGAAGAGGGTGCGGATCGTGAGCTCCGCGCCGAGCCGGGTCCGTACCCGCGCCGCCAGGCGGGTGGCGAGCAGCGAATGGCCGCCGAGCGCGAAGAAGTCGTCGTCGATGCCGATGCCCTCGACGCCGAGGATCTCCGCGAACAGGGCGCACAGCACCTCTTCGCGCTCGGTGCGCGCGGCCCGCGCCGACTGCGCCTCGACGACCGGTGCGGGCAGCGCGGCGCGGTCCAGCTTGCCGTTGACCGTCAGCGGCAGCCGTTCGAGGAGCACGATGGCCGACGGCAGCATGTAGTCGGGCAGCCGCTCCCGCAGGTGCTCGCGCAGCGCGGCGGTGAGCTGGCCGCCACGGCGTGCGGCCACCGGGCTGGTGGCGTACGCCAGCGGATCGCCGGGGGTGCCGTCGGGCTCGTAGGCCTCCAGGACACCACCGCCCCCCGCCCCCGCCTCCAGGACGCCGCGCTCTTCCGCGAGGCCGCCGCTCTCCGCCACCGGGACGGCACCGCCCCCGCCTTCCTGCCCGCCCGCCTTCCCGCGCCGCACGAACACCGCGTCCACCGCGTCCACCGCGGTCGCCGCCGGGGTGACCGCGACGCGGTAGCCGAGGCGTTCCCCGAGCCGGTACAGCTCCTCGGGGTCGACGCCGTGGGGCTCCTGGGCGAGGAGGCGGTGGGCGTCGGCGACGGCGGCGCCGTTGTCGAAGGCGCGCACCGCCGCGGTCTCCTGGGCGGTGCGGCGGTTGGGGACGCCGACCACGCGCAGCCGCTCGGGGGCGTGCCGCTCCAGGTGGGCGCCGAGCGCGCCGGTGTCCGGCAGGTCGTCGCCGAAGCCGAGCCGGGGCCCGCCGCCGGGTGCCGTCGTCGCGGGCGCCTTGTGCAGGACGACGTCGTAGCGGTACCGGGTCATCTCGTTGTGCCGGGTACCGCGGCGCACCTGGATGTCCACCGCGCCGACCGCGTCCTCCCTGGCGGCGAAGGCGTGGAAGAAGTCGGGGGCGAGCAGCAGTTCCTCCTCGCGCACCAGGGCCCGCTCGACGGCGTGCCGCACGGTGGCGCGCTCGGCGTCGGGGGCGGCCCTGCGCAGGTGCGCGGCGGTGCCGAAGGTACGCAGAGCCCGCAGGTCACGGACATCGCCGACGAAGACGGCGCCGCCGGGCGCGGTGCGCGCCAAGGCCTTGGCGAGGACGTCGAGGAGGTAGCCCGCACTGGGGAAGTACTGGAGCACGGAGTTGATGACGACGGCGTCGAAGTGGCCCTCCGGCAGGCCGCTGACGTCGTGCGCGGCCTGATGCCGCAGCCGTACCCGAGCGGCGAGGCCGGGGCGGGCGGCGAGCTCGCGGGTCAGCTCCTCGACGGCGCGCGCCGAGACGTCCGTGCCGACGTAACCGGCGCACTCGGGGGCGAGCCGGGACAGCAGCAGGCCGGTGCCGACGCCGATCTCCAGGACGCGGCGGGGGCGCAGTTCACGGATGCGGCGGACAGTGGTGTCGCGCCACTCGCGCATGTGGTCCGGCGCGATGGGCCGCCGGTCGGTGTAGCTGTCGAACCAGCTGGCGAAGTTCTCGCCGAAGCCGGGGCGCGCGGCCTCGGCGCCCGCCCCGACGCCTGCTCCGTCGGCCGACCCGCCGCCCGCTCCGGCCCGTGAACCGCCGCACGCTCCGGCCCCTGGCCCGACACCCGTTCCAGCGCCGGTCCCCGCGTACTGGGCGTCGAACACCTTCTCCCAGTCGCCCACTTGGCGGGCCGCGGTGCCGTCGCCGCCCGGCCCGTCGGGCTCCTGGCGGAACTCCGGCACGACGTACGCGACCAGGCGCCGGTCGCCCGGACGGTCCTCGCGGGCGACGACGGCGGCCTGCCGGGCGGCGGGGTGCGCGCCGAGCGCGGCCTCGATCTCGCCGGGCTCGATCCGGAAGCCCCTGATCTTGATCTGCTGGTCGGCGCGGCCGACGAACTCCAGGTTGCCGTCCGCGTCGCGCCGCACCACGTCCCCGCTGCGGTACATGCGGCCGCCGGGCGGGCCGAACGGGTCGGCGAGGAAGCGCCCCGCCGTCAGTCCCGGGCGACCCAGATAGCCGCGGGTGACGCCGGGCCCCGCGACGTACAACTCCCCCGCCACGCCCGGCGCGCACGGCCGCAGCGCCTCGTCCAGGACGTACAGGGACAGGTCGCGGATGCCGGCGCCGACGCGGCTCGGGGCGTGCGGCGTCGCGTCCTCGACGGTGAGCCGGGCCAGGGTGGTGTGGACGGTCGTCTCGGTGATGCCGTACATGTTCACGAGCACGGGGGCGTCGTCGCGGTGGCGGGCGTACCAGGGCGCCAGCTTGCCGAAGTCGAGGGCCTCGCCCGCGAACACGACCAGGCGCAGGGCGAGTTCACCGCCGTGCGCGGCGCCGTCGCGGTCGGCCTCCATCAGCGGGTGGAACGCGGACGGAGTCTGGCTGAGGACGGTGACCCGCTCGGTGGCGAGGAGCGCGCGGAAGCGCTCGGGGGCCCGGCTCGTCTCGTAGGGCACGACCACGAGGCGGCCGCCGTGCAGCAGGGCGCCCCAGATCTCCCACACGGACACGTCGAAGGCGTAGGAGTGGAACAGGCTCCACACGTCGTGCTCGTCGAACCGGAACTCGGCGGCCGTCTCGGTGAACAGGCGCACGACGTTGTCGTGCGAGACGACCACGCCCTTGGGGCGTCCGGTGGACCCGGAGGTGTAGATGACGTACGCGGTGGTCGCGGGCGTGACGGGGCCGAGACGGTCGGTGTCGTCGGGGTCGGTATCGGGTCGTACGGCGAGTTCCTCGACGGTGCCGGGGGCCGAGAGCACGAGGCGGGGGACCTCGGCGCGGACGTCCATCGGGTCCTGGCTGAGCAGCAGCACGGGGCGGGCGTCGGCCAGGGTCCTCTCGACGCGGTCCGGCGGGTGGTCCAGGTCCAGGGGGAGATACCCGGCGCCGGACTTCAGGACGGCGAGGATCGCGACGACGGCGTCCACGGAGCGCGGCAGGGCGAGCGCGACGAGGCGTTCCGGTCCGGCGCCGCGGGCGAGCAGGGCGTGCGCGAGCCGGTTGGCGCGGGCGTTGAGCGTGGCGTAGTCGAGGTGTTCGCCGCCCAGGGTGAGGGCGACGCGGTCGGGGTGGCGGGCCACCCGCGCCTCGAACAGGTTTGTGAGGACGGGGGCGCCCGGGGGTGGTCCTGGCCGCGTCCCGCGGTGGCCGGTGAGCGCGCGGTCCGCCTCGGCGAGGGCGCGGTCCGATCCGGTGAGGGCACGGTCCGCGCCGGTGTGTGCACTGTCCGATCCGGTGATAGCCATTGCCAAGCCCCTTGGTCGCTCGCCGAAGCTGTCGCGTGGTGCCGTTCGTGACCGTGGTCGTGCCGTGTGAGTGCCGCGCGCGTGCTGAGCGGGCTTCACGCAAAGGCCCGTCGGATGCCGAGCGGAGGCCCGGGCGGGTCCGAGCACGGGCCCGGGCGGGTGCCGAGCACAGGCCCGGACGGGTCCCGAGCGCGGGCCCGGGCGGGTGCCGAGCGCGGGGTACGCGGGTGCCGCGCGTCCCGCCCGCGCGCCGGTGCGCCTCGCCCCGCATCCCGCTCGCCCGCGCCTGCCGTGGGGCCCGCACACCGTCGGCCCGCCCCTGCCGTCAGGCCCCGGTCCGCTCGTCCGCCGACTCCCCCGGCGCCTCAGCCCGCCGGTCGGCTGCCCGGCGGCAGGACGCGCAGCAGGTTCTCGCGCAGCAGCAGGTTCCGGTCCGTCCTCGACACCCCGGCGAACACCGTCGGGCCGTCGACGATCTCGCTGATCAGTCCCTTCAGACCGCCGTTCAGACGGCCGAGCGGCCAGTCCGTACCGAAGATGATCTTGTGGTTGACGCCGAGGCGGAACAGCTGGTTCAGGTGCCCGGGCCAGTGCGGCAGGCTCGGGCCGCTCGCGAACCCGCCGGTGTCCACGTACACGTTGGGCCGGTACGCCGCGAGGTACGCGCAGATGTCCACGTGGGTGAGGCCGCCGTGGCCGAGGACGAAGGGGACGGTCGGGAAGTCCCGGGCCGCCCGGTCGACGCGCATGGGGTGCGCCGGTCCGTAGTCGAGACTGCGGGCGGTGGGCCCGGTGTGCACGAACACCGGCAGGGCCCGGGCCGCGCAGATCTCGTAGTACGGGTACAGACCCGGGTCCGACGGCGAGTAGCCGCACGGCGGGTACAGCTTGACCCCGTCCAGGCCGTGGGCCTCGACCATGGCTTCGAAGGCGGTCACGCCCGCGGGCCCGCGCCGGGGGTCCACGCCGATGTAGACCCAGAAGCGGCCGGGGTGGCGCAGCCGGATCTCGTGGTGCAGCCGCGCCGCCTCCGCGGGCTCGGCCGTGCCCGCCATCCGCAGGCCGAAGTCCGGCACGAGCAGCACGGCGCGCTCGATCCCGGCCGCGTCCATCTCGGTGACGAGCCCGTCCGCGAGGTGGTCCTCGTGCTGCGCGGAGAGCCCGTCGGCGACGCGCCCCGGTTTCGGGGCGACGCCCATCGAGCCCAGCCTGCGCTGGACGTTGCTCGCCACGTCCTCGACGAAGGCCCGCGGGATGAAGCGGCTCGACGCCACGTGGCAGTGGCCGTCGAAGATCCCCGTCATCCGACGCAGTGCTTGATCAGGCCCTGGATGCTGACGCCCTTCATGGGGTCGTAGGTGGCGAAGTCGAACTCGGCGTCCGCCTGTTCCTCCAGGTACGAGATGAGGCCGACGATGGCCATGGAGTCGAGCAGACCGGTGTGGCTGAGGTTGGTCCTGGCGCCGATGGCCATGTCGGACTCTCCCTCGATCCACCGCTCCACCCACTCGACCAGCAGCTTCTCCAGCTCCGCCGTGTCCGCGCTCATGTCCGGCCTCCCCGCTCCGTTTCGGTGTTCGTCCTGGTGGTGTCCTGAAGGGCGTTCTGGGTGTCGGTGCGTGCGGGCCCGACAAGTCGCAGGCTGTTCCCGCCCATGATCATTCTCCGGTCGGCCTCCTTGATCCCTGCCACCGCCGGCTGCCCCTTGGCGAAGGCGGCGACGAGGCCCGGCAGCGACTCGGAGAGCCGGTACGACGGCCAGCAGGTGCCGAAGAGGATCTTGTGGCTGATGCCGAGCCGGAACAGCCGGTTCACGTGGGCCTGCCAGCCGTCCGCCGCGAGCACGGAGTGGAACTGGCTGATGTCCAGGTGGACGTTGGGCCGGTGGGCGCAGAGATAGGTCGCCTCGTCGACATGGGTGACCCCGCCGTGCCCCAGGATGAAGTTCACCCCGGGGAAGTCCCTGGCGGCCTCGTCGAGCAGCAGCGGCATGCCGTACTCGAAGTCGAGCTGGCCCCAGCCGGGCCCGGTGTGGCTGAGCACGGGCAGACCGCGCGCCTCGCACAGCTCGAAGTACGGGTACAGCCTGCGGTCGCTCGGCGAGTAGCCGCACAGCGGGTACAGCTTGAGCCCGGCGAAGCCGTAGTCGCCGACGCACCGCTCGAACAGGTCGAGGCCGTCCTTGCCGCCGCGCGGGTCGACGCCCCAGAAGACCCGGAAGCGGCCCGGGTGGCGGCGGTTGACCTTGTCCAGATGGCCGGCGAGCTCGGCCGGGGTGAGGGCGCACCGGGCCACGTGCGAGTAGTCGGGCACCACGAGGAACGCCTCGTCGACCCCGGCCTCGTCCAGCTCGGCGACGAGCCGGTCCGCGTCGTCGTCCTGGTGCACCGAGAGCACCCGGTCCAGCATCCGCTCGGGCCGCACGCTGTGGCCGTACGCGGTCAGGCGGTGGTGCGCGTTCGCCGCCTGGTACTCCAGGAACGCCCGCGGGATGGCCAGTTGGCTGCCGAGCTGGACCTGCGCGTCGACGATCCGGTGCCCGGCCGGGCCCGTGCCCGGCCCGGGGGTGTCCGCCGCCGGTGCCGCCATCAGGCCCCCGCTCCGGCGCCGCCCGCGAGGCGCTCCGCGAAGTGCTCGGCGGCCCGCGCCCGGCTCAGCTTCATGTTGGCCGTCATGAACGTGGGATCGGCCCGCAGCGGTGTGTCCGTGAAGACCAGGGACATCACCCGCTCATGGGCTTCCAGGCCCGCGTTGACCTCCTCGATCCGCTTCTCGATGTGCGCGCGCAGCGCGGTGTCGGCGGGGTCGGCCGGGGTGACGAGGGCGCCGAGCCGCTGGGACTGCGGCGTCGGTACGACGACGATCTCGGCGACGCCTTCGACGTCCGCGAAGGCCGCCTCGATCTCGGCGGGGTGCACCTTGCGCCCGCTGCCGAGCGCGATGACGTCCTTCTTGCGTCCGATCAGGGTGAGGAACCCGTCCTCGTCCAGGCGGCCGTAGTCGCCGGTGAGGATGGAGCCGTCGGGCCGGAAGATGCCCTCGGCGGACGGGTCGCCGTCGGTGTCGAAGTAGCCGCGGCCGAGCGGCGCGTCCCGGGTGATGATGACCTCGCCGTCGTCGAGGAACGTCACGGACTCCGGGTCCATCAACTGGCCGACGGTGCCGACGCGGTGGCGGTCGGGGGTGTTCCAGGCGACCATGCCGGTCTCGGTCAGGCCGTAGGCCTCCAGGAGGGGGACGTCACGGCTCCAGAACCCGTCCAGGGTCTCGCGCCGGATCGGCGCCATACCGGTGATCATGAAGCGGATGCGGCCGCCCAGGAAGTCGCCGAGCGAGACGTCGCCGCCGGACTTCGCATGCAGCTGGAGCACGGTGTCGTAGAAGACCGGTGGCCCGATCAGGAAGGTCGGGCTCTCCTTGCGGACGGCCTGGAAGACGCGTTGGTAGGGCGCGAGGACGAGGTCGGCGCCCAGCCACAGGCAGAGGTAGACCGACAGTCGCTGCTGGTTGTTGGCCAGCGGCAGGAAGATCAGGTGCCGGTCGCGCTCGGTCATGCCGAAGGCGTCGATGAAGCGGTTGATGACGTACTCGGTGCCCTTGGCGCTGATCTCCACGCCCTTGAGCCGCCCTGAGGTGCCCGAGGAGTAGACCAGGCTGTGCACGTCGTCGACGTCGATGACCACGGCGTCGGGGGCCACCGAACCCGGGGCGGGGGCGCCGCCGGGGCGGACGACGGCGGGTGTGTCGGCGGGCACGGGCTCGTCCGCGATGAGCAGGGCGAGGCGGTGCCGGGCGATGAACGCGCGCGGGTCGTCGATCTCGGTGGTGTCGCCGAACGCCTTGAGCCGGGCGCCGGTGGCGAGGGCGGCCAGGTCCCAGGCGAGCCAGTCGAGGCTGTTGCCGGCGCGGATGCCGATCACATGGCCGTGGCGCACGCCTGCCGCCGTGAGCTGGTCGGCCCGGGTGCGGGCGAGCGCGGTCAGCTCGCTCTGGGTCAGCTCGCGCCGCTTGCCGGAGATGTCGATGTCGATGACGCGGGCGGTGGTGTGGTGGGTGGAGCGGTCCAAGAGGCCCGCGAGGTTCATGCTCACGTGTCGGCCGACTTCCTTCCTGGGGTGTCCGGTCGCGCCGCGCCGGGTGCGTGCGCCTGGGTGTCGAGTTCCGCTGCCAGGGCGGTGATCAGCTCGTCGAGGCGGGTGCCCGCGAGGAAGCCGATGCGGCCGCCGAGCATGTCCTCGTACGCTCCGCTGTCGGTGTCCCAGGCGACGTGGACGTCGACGCGGCTGCCGCCGTCGTCGTCCGTGACGGTCGCCCGGCGTTCGAGGGTGCGCCACAGCCAGTCCGGCTCGGCGCTCAACAGCACGCCGTCCGCGGGGAACCGACAGCGGTCCGTCCAGACCACGGCGTCGCCCCCGAGCCGCCCGGCGAACTCCGCCACCGGGCCCTCGCCCGCGCGCTGTCCGGTGTCGGCGGCGAACGGGTCGAGCAGGCGGGGGCGGGCCCGCAGCAGGGCGAGGACGCGCTCGGGCGGGTGCGGCAGCCGTACGGTCCGTGTCACCGGGGACAGCTCGGCCGCCCGGGGACCGTCGCCCGCGGTGGCGCCGCGGTGGGTGTCGGCCTCCGCCAGGATCCCTTCGAGCACGGACAGTCCGTGGTCGAGGTCGTCCTCGGAGATCACCATCGGCGGCTGCACCCGCAGGACGTTCGGGTGGTAGAGGGAGTACGTGGACGTCACGCCCTCTTCGAGGAGCCGGCCGAGGACGAGCCCCGCCGTCGCGCCGTCGGTGAACTCCAGGCCGTGCATCATGCCGAGGCCGCGGTGTCCGGCGACGATGCCGCCATGGCGCTCGGCCGCGGCGCTGAGGCGTTCGTCGATGGTGCGGGCCCGCTCCTTGACACCGGTGAGGAACGCCTCGTCGGAGGCGATGGCGATGGACTCCAGGCCGACGCGGCACGACAGCGGGTTGCCGCCCAGGCTGGAGCCGAAGGTGGAGGGCAGCACCCGCAGGACCTCCCACACCTCCTTGGTGCCGAGGACGGCCGACAGGGGCAGCACGCCGCCGCCGAAGGCCTTGCCCACGCACACCAGATCCGGGGCGACGCCGAACTGCTCGTACGCGAAGAAGGTGCCGCAGCGGCCGAACGCCGTCTGCATCTCGTCCAGGACGAGCAGCGCACCGGCCTCCGTGCAGAGCCTGCGCACCTCCTGGAGGTAGCCGGGCGGCGGCACGATCACTCCGGCCTCCGCCTGGACGGGTTCCAGGAGCACGGCGGCGACGGTGTCGTCGAGTGCGGCGGCGAGATCGTCCAGGTCGCCGAAGCCGACCTGCCGGAAGTGCGGCATGAACGGGCCGAGCAGCTCCCGGTGCTCGGGGCGGTCGGAGGCGCTGAGGGTGGCGAAGGTCTTGCCGTGGAAGCAGCCGCGGGCGCTGATGACGCCGGGGCGGCCGGTCGCGGCGCGGGCCAGCTTGAGGGCGTTGTCGATGGTCTCGCCGCCGCCGTTGGCCAGGTACGAGTAGGGCAGCAGCTGTCCGGTGGCCTCCGCGAGGCGTTGGGAGAGCCGGATCTGCACCTCCTCGAACATGATCTTCGTGCTGTTCAGGATGCCGGTGTCGAGCTGGTCGCGGACGGCAGCGACGATGCGCGGGTGGGAGTAGCCGAAGGACTGGTTCCCGTACTGGTCGAAGAGGGCGAGGTGGGGCGTTCCCTCGTCGTCGAGAACGCGGCTTCCCGTCCCCTTTCCCTGGACCCCGCAGCCCATGACGAACGCCATCTTCGCGTAGGCCGGGTGGTTGTGGGCCGCTTTGGTCTCAGCCAGCCGCTGGCGCCGTGTCCGCATCCGTCACCTCCTTGCGCGCGTAGGTGTCGTAGTCGCCGAAGAAGTACTGGAGCAGCCGGCTCTTGCGGCCTTCGGGCGTGCGGGCCCTGCTGACCGCCTCGGTGACGTCGAGGGCGGCGACGAGGCTGAGCGGAGCGCCTTTGAACCGGGTGTCCTCATAGGGCTCATGCAGGGCGAAGAAGCCGATTTCCTTGTAGAAGCCCCGCAGCCCTTCGGAGTCGTCCACGAAGAAGTCGCCGAGGATGTGCGTCATGTCGTGTTTCCTGGCGCTGTGGATCACGGCTTCGCGCATCAGCGCCATGCCGATCTCGCGGTGGCGCATCGACGGCAGCGTCATCAAGTGCCCGAATTCCACGAGCCTGTTGCCGACGCGCAGCGCCGAGATGTCGACGGTGTCGTCGCACGGAAGTCCGGCCGCCGAGTCCGGCACGACCTTGACGGTGCCCGCTGCCCGGCCGCCGACGTATCCGAGGATGTATTCGGCGTGGGCGTCGAACCGGTCGAAGGTCGCGGCGGTGTCGGCCGCGTCGGCGAGGCGGCCCTGGTCCGCGACGTAGACGGCGTCACGGAGCCGCAGCACGTCGGCCACGTCGGCCTCGGTGCGCGCCAGTTTGAAGGTCACGTCCACCTGAATCTCCTCTCACCCGCGTTGCGGCGGGTCACCCGGTGGCTCATTTACGGAGCAGCTTTCCGAAGTACTCGATGTAGCCGCGGTTGAAGTAGCGAATGCGGTCCTTCACCTCGCCGTGCAGATCCGGCAGCCGCTCCAGCGGGAGATTCGGCATCAGATGGTGCTCGACGTGGTAGTTGTTGCCATTCGTGAACCACGTCAGGATGCGATTGGAGCGAATCGTCCTGGTGTTGGCGAAGGGGTCGCGGTCCAGGACCTCGCAGCCGAAATGCTCGGGCAGTTCGATGAAGGCGTGCACGGGCCCTGCCACGAGTACCAGCGGGATCAGCCATACCCACAGGACAATCGCCGAACCCAGTGCCAGGGAAAGGCCGGAGAAGGCCAGGATCGCGCCGATTGCGAGGAAGTGGTCCCGGCGTATCCGACGCGATACGCGAACGCTCTCGCCCTTGAATTCCCGGCCGAGCAGCGACCGCCCGAGGTTCACCACGAAGAGTGCGTAGTGATGGACCATGGTGAAGCGCACAGTCCAGTCGAGGAAGGTGCCGAACCTCGCGCGTTCTTTTGAGCCGTACTGGTCTCCGTAGTCGAAGAACTCACGGTTCTCCGGTGTGCCGAGATCGCGGTGGTGCCGCATGTGCGCGGCCTTGTACGCGGCGAAGGAAATCAGCATCGGAAGTCCGAGGACGATGCCGGTGACCGTGTTCGCCCTGCGGCTGCGGTACGCGAGATTGTGCAGCGTCTCGTGCTGGAGTTCCGCGGCGTGCGCGAGCATGCAGCCGATGAGGACGACGCCGACGACGCGGCACCAGAGGACCGGTTGCAGCACCACCACCACGCCGAGCACGGTGAGGGCCACACAGAGGGCGAATTTGAGGGAGAACACCCAACCCCTGGGCTCGGTGCGCAGGTGTTTCAGTGACGCTCTGAGTTCGGTGGCCTCCTGTGGATTCCGCATGGCCGGGTCGACGGCGTCACCCGCTGTCAGATCCATCGTTGTTCCCTCGATTTCCCAGTAGCTTTCCCGGTGGCTGTGCGTCACCGCGCGCGGTTCACGGCATGACGGCGCGACTGACCGTCGTACGGCGACCGGACGGGGCCAGTTCGATATCGGGGCGTGAATGTGCGCTGCCCGCAGATGTCCGCCCGTGCGACCGGGCGCAGTACGGCGCGGCATCGCGGCGGCATCAGGACGGACCGTGTGCCGCTCCGTGGATACCGCTGGGGGTGCCGCTCGCTTTCAGGGTGGGGCGGTCAGCCGGTTGCCTCGGGCAGCGGTGCGGTGTTCAGGTCGCGCACGGGGGTGTGCGGGTCGGCCTTCTCGATCGCGTCGAGCAGGGCCAGGATTCCGTCGAAGTGCGCGTCCGTTTCCCGCGGGGTGAAGAGTTCGGGGTGCACGTCGAGAATGACTTCTGTCGTTCCGTCGGCCGTGGTCTGGAAGAAGTACACGGTCATGTCGACGGTGAGGGGAATCGACATCGTGCGCATCGACGCGGTGGCTCCGGCGAAATCCAGCTTGTAGTCGAATTTCATCACGTTCACCATCGGTCCCCACAGCCGTGCCCCGTCGCCCCGTTCGGCGACTTCCCTGGAGATCTCGGCGGTGGGGTAGCGGGAGTGCAGCAGGACCTGGCGCACTTCCCGCGACACGTGCCGTGCGAACTCGCCGACGGGCAGGGCCGTGTCGACGTCGATGCGCAGCGGCAGGATGTTCATCGTCATGCCGGGGACGTTGCGCACCTGGGGGCTCAGGCGGCCGCCGGTGGGCAGTCCGAGCTGGAGTTCACCGGCGCCGGTGCGAAGGCCCGCGTAGGCGGCGATGGTGCTGACGGCGAGGTCCGACCAGGTCACGCCGAGCCTGTCGGCCGCGGCTTCGAGGCGGCCGACTCGGTCCGGGGCGAGTTCGTTGGTGCGGCGGCGGCCGATGGCGAGGCCGGCGCTGCGGCCGGAGAGGCTGACCGGTGCGGGGCGGTCGGCCATCTTGTCCAGCCAGTGGGCGCGGTCGCGCGTGAAGCTCTTCCCCGCTCGGTAGGCGGACTCGGTGTCCGTGAGGCGGGTGAACGAAGGGAACGCTCCGTCGCCCGCGGGGAGTCGGCGCGCGAGGGCGGTGTACACGGCGGCCGTGCGGTTGAAGATGAGCGCGAGGCTGTATCCGTCGACCACCGCGTGGTGCACGCGCCGGTACAGGACGAAGTGGTCCTCGGCGACTTTCAGGAGTGCCGCGCGGCACAACATCTGTGGGTCGACGGGCCCTTGTGCGTCCTTTTCCATCCATGTCCTGGCCGCTGCCCCGGGGTCGGACCCGGTGCTCACGTCGATGAAGTCGAGCGGGGCGGGGTCGGCTCTCAGGAATTGCCGGTATCCGCCGCCCTCTTCAGCCGAGGGGACAATGACGAGGCGCAATGCCTCGGCCTCGCGTTCCACCTGTTCATGTGCCAGCACCATCAGTTCCGGGGCGATGCGCCCGCGAATGTCGAGATAGTCGCAAATACAGTAGACAGGGTTGGCGAGATCTTCCGCTTGAGCCATCCATGTGCGCAACTGCGTAGCAAGCAGTGGTAGTTCTGTTCTCTCCCGATTAAGCAACGTTCACCCTCCTCAAGAGGACACTTGCTTAAATCGACGCCACATCGCACAGACGTCACGGACACCACGTATCGGTCGCGCGTACTCATTGGTGGGGAACAGTTTCGAAGCCCGGGAAGCGGTGGGGGGATTGGTGGGGGCCCAGGACAACGAACGGTAGCCTACCCGTCACTTGATCGAACGTCCATACCCAATCGGAGGCATGTGCCAATGTCACTGAATGCAATGGCCACTGGGTGTGTTACCGAAGCCTCAATCACGCAAAGCGACGACTATTGGACTCGGCCAATTCGATGCATACCAGCCACACCTTGACGACCAGGGTTTACGCTGGCCTGCGGCAGCCTTCACGATCACCGGGGCGACCGCGGAAACTCCCTTTGCCCACTGCCCGTTGAAGCAAGAACCAGCAGTTCCGAACTCGTGTGCACGCACCGTGAACGTGGAGGATGGATGGCGACGGACCGAACAGCTACCCCACCCGGCGCCGGCTGGGCGGGGAACCGACGCGGCGTGGCCGTGGTGGCCGCGCTCATGCTGGGCGCGTTCGCCTTCAACACCACCGAGAACCTGCCGATCGGCGTCCTGAAGCTGATGTCGGACGACATGGACGTCTCCCTGGCCGCCGTCGGACTCCTGGTGTCGGGATACGGCCTGACCGTCGCCGTCGTTTCGGTGCCGATCGCCCAGCTCACCCGGTCCGTGCCGCGGCGTCTGGTGCTGTGCCTGCTGCTCGCCGCGCTCTTCCTCGCGAGCGTGGTGGCGGCGGTGGTCTCCTCGTACTGGGTGCTGCTCGCCTGCCGGTTGGTGACGGCGGTGGCGCAGGCGCTGTTCTGGGCGGTGATGGGGCCGGTCGCGGTCGGGCTGTTCCCGCCGCACGTGCGCGGCCGGGTCATCGGCGCGCTGTCCGTGGGCGGTTCGGCGGCTCTCGTCCTCGGGGTGCCCGGCGGCACCTGGCTCGGTCAGCACAGCAGTTGGCAGGTGCCGTTCCTCGTGGTCGGCGCGCTCGCCATCCCTCCGCTCCTCCTCATCGCGACGGCGCTGCCGTCCTCGCCCCCGGAGGAGAGTCACGCGGTGCGCGGCGTCGCCCCCGACACCCGCCGCTTCGCCGTCGTCCTGACCGTGACCGGCCTGACGGTGACGGGCGTCTTCGCGGGCTACACGTACATCTCCAAGTTCCTCGTGGACGAGAGCGGGTTCACCGAGTCCACGGTCAGCACCCTGCTGCTCGTCCTCGGCGTCACCGGCATCGTGTCCGTCGCGGTCTACGGCCGACTCCTCGACCGCTTCCCGCGCGCCACGCTCACCCTCCCCGTGAGCACGCAGGCCGCGGGGCTGCTCGGCCTGTACGTGGCGGGCGACTCGAAGCCCGTCGCCGTACTCATGATGGTGCTCCTGGGCGCCTCGCTCGGCCCGGTCTTCATGGCCACCCAGAGCCAGGTCATGCACTTCGCGCCCGGCCGCACGGAGACCGCCGTCGCGGCGAACGGCGCCGCGTTCAACACCGGGGTGGCCGCGGGCGCCCTGGCCGGCGGTCTGCTCCTGCCGGTCATCGGCGTACGCGGCACGTTCCTGGTGGGCGGCCTGATGACGGTGGCGGCCCTGGCCCTGCTCCTGGAGGAACAGTTCCTGTCCGTGGGCCGGACGAAGGCGTGGTCGCACGTGCCGCAGCCGGCCCCGGCGGACAAGGACGTCTACTCCGAACACTGAGACGTCCGCTCCGGACGCCGAGGGCGCCGCGCGCCGATGCCCCCGCGCCTAGACCTCCCGCGTGGGCAGCACCGAGAGGTGCGGCAGGTTCACATGGCGAGGACGGCCCACGGCGAAGGCGATGAGCTCGGCGACGTCGGTCCCGGAGGGGATGCCCTCGATGGAGCCGACGGCCTCCTGGACGGCGGCGCTGATCGCGGGGTCGTCGATGTGGTCGCGCAGCTCGGTGTCCACGGTGCCGGGTTCGATGTTCGTGACGCGTACGTCGGCGGGGTTCAGCCGGACGCGCAGGTTGCGCGAGAGGTGGCTGAACGCGGCCTTGGTGGCGGCGTATCCGGCGAAGCCCGGAAGGACGCTCTGGGCGGCCGCGGAGGAGATGTTGACGAGGTCCGCGTGGCCGCGTTCGGCCGCGGCCGCGAGCAGGTCGGGGACGAACGCCTCGACGACGGCGAAAGCCCCGGTGACGTTCACGTCGATCATGCGCTGCCAGTTGCCGCCGCCGGACCCGTCGAGCTGGTCGGGCAGGGCGAGGCCCGCGTTGTTGACGAGCAGGTCGACGCGCCCGAGCCGGGAGCGGACGTCGGCGGCTGCCGCCGCCAGGGACGCGGGGTCGGTCACGTCCGTCGGGAGCGCGAGCGCGCTGCCGCCCGCCTCCTCGATCCGTGCCACGTGTGCGGCGAGCCGCTCGCCGCGCCGCGCGAGCAGGGCGACCCGCGCGCCCTGGGCGGCGAGGACCTGCGCGGTGGCCTCGCCGATGCCGCTGGAGGCGCCGGTCACGACGGCCACGCGGCCGGTGAGGGGGCGGGCGAGGGACGTGGCCTGGGCGGTGGTGGGGGTCATGGTGATCTCCCGGGTGTACGAGGGGACCGCGTCTGCGCGGTGGCCGCGTCCTGCGGCCTCGGGAACGACTCTGCGGGAGGTCCACGCGCCTACCCAGGGCCCGGCACGACCCTGGGTCCGCCAGAACCACCTTCGCGCGGAACGTCCCTCGCGGGGCGGAACCGGCCCCGGCCCGGCACCTCAGGGCAGGGAACCCTGGCTCCGGACGGAACGGCCCCGTGCCGGACAATCGCTTTATGGACTTCCGCACCGAACTCGCCGCCTTCCTCCGCTCCCGCCGCGCCCGGCTGCGGCCGGAGGACGCGGGGGCGCGCCCGTTCGGCGGGCGGCGGCGCGTGCCGGGCCTGCGCCGCGAGGAGCTGGCGGAGCTGGCCGGGGTCAGCGTCGACTACTACGTACGACTCGAACAGGGCAGGACCCACAACGTCTCCGACGCCGTCCTGGACGCCGTCGCCCGGGCCCTGCGGCTCGACGACGCCGAGCGCGCGCACCTGGGCCACCTGACCCGCGCCCTGCGCCACCCCGCCTCCACGCCGCCGGCCCCGCAGCCGGTCAGGGCGGGCGTCAAGGTGCTGCTCGGCGCGCTTGACGGCGTGCCCGCGTACGTCGTCGGCCGCCGCCTGGACATCCTCGGCTCCAACGGCCCGGCCCGCGCGCTGTTCACCGACTTCGACGCGCTGCCCGCCGAGCGGCGCAACGTGGCGTGGCTGCACTTCCTCGACGCGGGCGTGCGCGGCCTCTACCCGGACGCCGAGGCGTGGCAGGAGACCGCCCGCGACACCGTCGCCGCGCTCCGCATGGACCTGGGCCGCTACCCGTGCGACGACCGCCTCTGCGACCTGCTCGGCGAACTCTCCGTGCGCAGCGACGAGTTCAGCGCGCTGTGGTCCGAGCAGCTGGTGCGCGAGCACTCTCACGGCGTGGAGCGGCTGCGCCACCCGGTCGCCGGTGAGCTGCTCCTGCGCCGCGAGACGCTGCGCCTGCCGGACGCGCCCGACCAGGCCCTGGTCACGTACGCGGCCGACGAGGGCACGCCGTCCCGCGCGGCGCTCGCCGTGCTCTGTGCGGGCGCGGCGGTTCAGCGCTGCGGCGAGGGGAACGCCACGGGGCTGCGCAGGCCGGACCGGCTGACCGCGCGCACGCCGAAGAAGACGTTGTCCTTGGACAGGTCGACGGTGTGACGGGTGGCGTCTCCGACGTCGATCACATGGGTCCAGTCGGAAGCGGTGGTCTCGCGCCAGACGACTTCGTACCCCGCCAGGTCCTTCTCCGGGCCCCGCTCCCACACGAGTTCGGTGGCGTTGGTCAGCGCGGCGGTGAGGATCCGCGCGCCGCGCGGGGTGCCAGGAGCCTGGGCGAGGCTCCACAGGGTGGCGGCGTTCACGCGGGCCACGCGCGCGATGTACGGGAAGTCGCAGAACTCCGGCAGGTCCCCGTACTGCTTGCCGTCCTGAACGCGGACGTCCTGGTGCTGGTGGGCGTAGTCCTCGGCGGGCTCGGTGAACCGGGCGGCGGGGTAGGTGCGTTCGAGGAAGGGGATGTGGTCGCCGCCGCGCAGATAGCGGTCGCGGCGGTAGACGACGCGGACGTTCATGCCGGTCGCGTCGTTGTCGGCGACGTCCCGCACGAAGCGGGCGAGCTGGCGCGAGGGTGAGTCGTTCTCGCCGCCCACCGAGCGCCGCACGGCGGCTTCCTCAGGGGTCTCGGACGTGGGCACGCCCTCGGCGAAGAGGCGGATCGTGCGCGGGTCGCGGGTGCCGTCGTCGGCGGTGGGGCTGCCGACGATGTCGTTGGTGAACATCCCCTGGAGGTCGGCCTTCTGGAGCTTGTACCGCTCCGCCATGTGCGCCGCGCCGAGCAGGCCCTGCTCCTCGCCGGCGACGGCCGCGAACACGACGGTCGCCGCGAGCCTGCGGCGCGCCATGACCCGGGCCAGCTCCATGACGACCGCGACCCCGGAGGCGTCGTCGTCGGCGCCGGGCGCGTCGCTGGTGAAGTCCATGACGTCGCTGGCCCGTGAGTCGTAGTGCCCGGACACGACGTACAGCCGGTCGGGGGACGCCGAACCGCGCAGCGTGGCCACGACGTTGCTGATCCGCGTCGGCTCCGGGACGCGCGGGCCCGGCTCCTGGACGTACGACTGGAGCTCCACGCGCATCCGGCCGCCCGCCGCGCCCGCGTGCCGCCGCATCTCGGCGAGGATCCAGTCCCGTGCCGCGCCGATGCCGCGCCGGGGGTCGTCCTGCGCAGAGAGCGTGTGCCGGGTGCCGAACGCGGCGAGCCGCCGCACCGTCGCCTCGATGCGCCGGTGGTCGATCTCCCGCAGCAGCGCCCGCAGTGCACGCGGCGGCTCCTGCGCGGTAGGACTCCGACCGTCGCCGTCGCGCGCCGCCGCGGGAGCGGCCTGAAGACCGAGGGATCCGGCCGTGGTGGCGGCCGCGGCCACCGCGAGAACGCTGCGCCGGGACGTGCCCGTCTGCTCCGCCATGCGGCCATAGTCATGGACACCACAAAGCGCCGCAAGGGGGCGTGGGGGCGGGTGGGGCAGGCCGGGACGACTATGGCGAGTACGGCGGCGCGGACGGGCGGGGCGGTGGCCGGAGCGGCTTGGGCTGTGCAGGTCCGGGGCGGCCTGCGTGAGGATCCGGTCCCAGGTCCCGTCCGCCGCCCACCGGAAGAGCCGCTCCTGGCAGGTCTTCCACGGCCCCTGCCGCTCCGGCAGATCCCGCCACGGTGCGCCCGTGCGTACCTTCCACCCGCCCGATATCGCCCCTCCCTGATCCTTCTCAGGCGGCTCGGCTGACGTCCAGCCGTTCGGACGCGGGCTCGTATCCAGCCGCCCTGTACGTGGCTACGGCGGCAGCGTTCGAGCTCGGGGTGCTGACGAGTGCGCTTGACGCACCCAGTTCACGCAACGCCGCCGCAGCGGCGACGCTGATCGCCGTCCCATGGCCGTGGCCGCGATGGTCGGCGTGCACGCCCACCGGCTCCAGCAGGCCGGGCCTGCCGGGCCCGGCCGACCAGACCGTCGCCGCGGCCACCGCGTTGTCCTGGTCGTCGTAGCCGATCAGGCAGCGGGCGTCGGCATAGACCGGCCCGGCCGCGAGGACGTGCCAGACCTCCTCGGTGAACCTCGGGCTGCCGAACGCCGAGCGATGCACCGCGGTCCGCACCCCCGCCGTCTCCGGGCCGGCCACCTCGATCCGCAGACCGGAGTCCTTCACCGGCCCGGAGAGGTCATGGCGCAGCGGCGTCCACGGCTCGTCCGGATTCCAGCCCGCCTCCAAGAGGACCTCGCGGAGCAGGGCGTCGTCGGGGATTTCGAGAGCGACCTTCCCGGGCGGCAGGACCCCGCGCTCAGGATCATCGAGGTCCGCCTGCAGCCGGCGCGCCAGATCACCGTCCTGTCGCAGGTCCGGCGCGGTCGTCAGCCGCAGCACATCAGGACCGTCCAGGTATCCGACGGCAATGATCCGTCCGTCCACGCTCCAGGTACGGACGGCCGCGGCCAGCCTCTCCGCACCCAGCGCCCAGGCCCAGCCGAGGTCTCCCGGATGGAGTTGCAGCGGCGTGCGGTCGTCCTGCCACACGCGGAGGGCATCCACGACCCCGGTCAGCCCGTCGACGCCGGGCTCGTTCAGAACGATCGTCATGTCCCGCATCCCACACCATCACGGGGACCGACCACACCTGGTTTTCACTCAGCCGGCCAGATCGACAGGACAGGCCCTGGTAGTGCTTCGTTGGGGCTGATCAGGAGCATGTTGAGGTGGGTGGACGCACGTGAAGTGGACCGTGTGCGGGCGGCGCGGCCGAGGTTGCCCGCCATACCGCCGGGCACAGGCGGGTGGACGCAACCGGTGGGACGGCGTGCTGCCGCCGCGGACCCTGCTGGTCATACAGGACGATGACGCCGGCACTCCGGCCGTCCACTGGATGGGCAACCTGCCTGCCACCACCCCGATCACCGATCTGGTGCGGTGAGCGAAGACACGCCGGCGCATCCAACTTGACTTGCCGCGCACTCAAAGCACGGCAGGACCAGCAGCACCAGAACCCGACGAAGCACTGCTCAGGAGCGGCGGCGGGGCTTACCGCGCTTCGCGCCCGGAGAGCCGCCGGTGCCGCGCCGCGGGTTCCTGCCCGCCGCTGCCCTGCCCCCGGAGGGCTTGCCCGCCGACGCCTTGCGGGCTCCCTTCCCCGACGCCGACGCACCGGAGCCCTGCTTGCCCCCGGCCTTGCCGGTCCCCGTCCCACTCTTGCGGCGCGCGCCGTCCTTCTCCGCGCTCCGGTCCTTCGCCCGCGCGGCCGGGGCGCCGCGGCCGCGGGTGCTGTTGACGGTCCGGCCGCGGATGATGCCGATGAACTCCTCCACCAGGTCGGTGGTGGCATCCTCCGGCCACGAAAGCACGACGCCGGACTGGGGCGCGTCGGTGACCGGCCGGTAGGTGAGGTCCTTGCGGTGGTGCAGGCGGGCGAGCGACTGCGGGACGGCGAGCACACCGATGCCCGCGGCGACCAGTTCGATCGCGTCGGCAGTGGTGGCGGGGCGCTCCAGAGCGGGGCGGCCGGGCAGGCTCTCCCAGTCCAGGGTGTCGTCCTGCGGGTGCAGCACGATCTCGTCGGCGAGGTCCTCGACACCGACCTCGTCGGCGGCCGTCACGACGTGGTCCTTGGGGACGACGACCACGGTCGTCTCCGTGTAGAGCGGGATGGCGCTGAGGACCGTCCGGTCGACCGGCAGCCGCACCAGGCCGGCGTCGGCGGTGCCGTCACGCAGAGCCGCGACCGCGTCGGCGGGAGCCACGGGTACGAGGGTCAAGGGGACGTCGGGCAGCCGCTCGTTCCAGACACGCACCCACTTTGTGGGTGTCACCCCCGGGACATAGGCGAGCCGGAACGAAGGGGTTGCTTCCGAGCCTGTCACCCCGCCAGGTTACCCGGCGTGGTCAGAGGTCGCTCAGGCGCTCGATACCCTGGTGACCATGACGTCGCACCAGACCACCCAGACGATGAAGCCCGCGACCGCGGCGAAGAAGCTGGGTGTGTACCTCGAGGCCACTCCCGCCGAGTTCCAGGAGGGCGTGATCTCGCGGGCCGAGCTCAACGCACTGCAGACCGACCCGCCCCAGTGGCTGCAGGACCTGCGCCGCACCGGCCCGCACCCGCGCCCGGTGGTCGCGGCGAAGCTCGGCGTCTCCATCTCGGGCCTGGCCCGCGGCGGCGTCACCGAGGCGCTCACCACGGAGCAGATCGACGCCCTGAAGACGGAGAACCCGGAGTGGCTGCGCCGGGAGCGTGCCACGCAGGCCGACGTCCGCAAGGAAGCGGCGCGCCTGAAGGACAAGCAGCGCGAGAGCGACGAGGGCTGAGCGGCCGGCTCAGCCGAGGACCAGACCGGGGAGGCAGGCGCCGGGCCGGGGAACCGGGCCCGGCGTCACACGGGTGAACCTTCCGCCCCCGCGGTGAGCGCGCTCTCCAGGTCCCCGGTGATCTCGAACGTGTCCGCCAATCCGGCCAGCCGAAGGATCTTGCGGAAGAACACGCTGTCCACGACCAGGGTCACCCCCGCCTGACGCCGCTGCGCCCCGTCCCGAGCGCGGCACAGCAGCGTCAGCCCCCCGCAGTCGAGGAACGACACCGCCCGCAGGTCAAGGACGAGGTCACGGTGGCTCTCCCGTGCCAGTCGCGTGAGCGGGGCGGCGAGAACCTCGTCCGCGAGGATGTCCAGCTCGCCCCAGAAAGCGACGACCAGCCGCTCCTGCCGAACCTCGGCCCGGAGGCCGAACTCGGCGTGGTTCTCGAGCATCGTTCCCCCTCAGGGCACCGTGAGCGCGGCTCCGGGGTGGGTCTGTGCGATCCACCGGCGGGGTCTGAGCGATGAGCTGTCGCCACCGGGGACAGGGGTGGCACGTTCTTGCCCTTGGCATACCCGACGGGCGGAGAATAATGCAACTGCCCTGCATTAAACAAGAGTTGGCCGATTACCACTGACACGTGCACGCACCCTGGCTCCGACCGGAACTGGGACCGCAGGCGCCCGGACGGCGCGGCACGGTCAGTCGCGCCCGCCCCTGCCGACCGCCATGGCCAGGCATTTCGCGCCGGTCCACAGCGCGTGCCCGACCAGCACGAACACCCAGATCTTGCCGCCGTCCTCGATCACCCGGGCGAAGCCCGACTCCTGACCGCCGCCGTGCAGCAGCACCTCGACGGTGTCCTGGGTGACCAGATCGCGCAGCCACGAGAGCCCCACCAGCATCAGGAGCACCTGCACGACGGCGAACACGGCCGCGTGCCGCCCGAGTTCGCGCAGCAGTTGCTCCCGAGTTCGCGGCGGCTCCTCCTTCGCGGGTGCGGCTTCCTTCGCGGACGCGGCCCCCTTCGCGGGCGCGGCCTGTGCAGCCGCGCTCTTCACGAGGGAGCCCTTCACCCGCGAAGGCGCGCCGTCGGCGGCCGGGCTCGCCGGGCCCGTCCCGGTCGCTCCTGTCGGCTCCGGCACGGATGCGGAATCCGCTTCGGCTTCGCGCTCGGCCTCCGGTGCGGGCGGCGGCGGGGGTACGTCGGCGACGCCCAGGCTCCGTACGGCACGGGGCACGACGACGGCACCGGCCAGGATCAGGGCGGCCGCGCTGAGGCAGGCGACGGTCCAGTCGGCGCCGTCGTACAGCATGCCCGCGGTGAGGGCGCCGATCAGTGCGCCGAGCAGATTGGCGGACTCGTACACGCCCATCCCCCGACCCGTGTGCTCGCCCGACGCCTCGGCGATGACGGCCTGCTGGATGGGGATGACCGCGGCCCAGGCGAGCCCGCTGAGGATCCACAGCGCGGCGATGACGACGGGGTTCGGCGCCCAGGCGAGTCCGGCCGCGAAGGCCGCGCTGGCGAACGAGGCGCACATCAGGATGCGGGTGCGGCCGAAGCGGACCACGTAGCCGTGCAGGCGCTCGGCGGCGACGCTCATGACGATGGCGCCGGGCAGGAAGACGTACGCGACCTGGACGACCTCCAGGTCGAACTCGCGCTGGAGGTGCATCAGGAGCAGCAGTGAGATCGCGGCCTCGGCCGTCATCGTCACGACCACGGCGAGCAGCATGGGGCGGAGCCTGCGCCCGACGGCGCCGAGCCCGGCGATGGCCGCGCCCGCCGTGCTCTTCGCCTCCTGAGCCGCGGCGCCCTCCGGCCCGCTCACGCCCGGAGCGCCGCCCGGCCCGGTCGCGCCGGGCGCACCACCCGCTCCCCCGCCCCGCGGGCTCCCCGGAACCTGCCTGCGGGGCGCGGACAGCAGCAGTGCCGCGGCGAGCAGGCAAGCCCCGGCGCAGGCCCAGAAGACCCCGTCGAAGCCGATCTCGCCGATCAGCACCATGCCCGCGACGAAGGCCACCCAGGAGCCGGTCTCCTGGGAGGCGAGGAGCCGCGGGAAGACCGCGGAGTCCTCCGCGAGGCGTTCGCTGACGATCGCGCGGACGGCGACCCACAGCAGGGCGCCGCCCACACCGCCGACCGCCGCGGCGGCGTAGGCGGAGGCCGCGTTCTGCGCGAGGGCGTATCCGGCGGCGGAGGCCGCGTACAGGACCGCGCCCGTCGCGGCGACGTAGCGGCGCTCGAAGAGGTCGGACAGCACGCCGGCGATGGGCCGGGCGATCACGGAGAGGGCCATCTCGACGGCCATCAGGATGCCGACCTCGGTGGCGCTCAGGCCGAGGGCCGCGCCCGCCCAGAGGGGCAGGATGAAGTCGAAGAGCTCGTTCGGGCCGTTGGTGAGCGCGGCGGCGTGCAGCGTCCGCTCCTCGCGCCGCCGGGGCGCCCGCGGGCTCTTCGTGGGTGCCGCGGGCATGTCTCCGATCATGAATCCGGCCCAATCTCCGAGCACTGTTCGGTTAACTCCGAACGGTATACTGAGTTTCGTGGTGATCGCAAAAGGTGCGCCGCTCACGACGGCGTACGACAAGCCGGAGGGTGCCGCACGGTGACGGATCCGCTGACCGCATCGACCCCGCTGGAGCGCGCGCTCGTGCTGCTCTGGGGGCGCGACACGCGCGGCTCCCGCGGACCGGCGCGCGGGCTGACCCTGGACCGGATCGTCGAGGCCGCGATCGAGGTGGCCGAGCGGGAGGGCCCGGCCGCCATGTCCCTGCGCCGCGTCGCCGCGCGGCTCGGCGTCGGCGTCGCCTCGCTGTACACATACGTCCCGGGGCGGGCCGAGCTGGAGGCGCTGATGCTCGACGCCGTGGCGATCGGCCGGACCCTGCCGCACGAGTGGCCCGGCGACTGGCGGGCCAAGCTCACAGCTCTCGCGCACGACGACTGGCGGGAGATCCGACGCCACCCCTGGGTCCTGGAGCTGGGCGCGGCCGAACAGGTGCCGGGTCCGAACATGCTGCGCTGGCTCGACTCGGCGCTGCGGATCTTCGACGGCACGGGGCTCAGTGAGACGGAGAAGCTGTCGGCCATCGAGACGGTGGACGCGTACGTGCGGGGGCTCGGGCGGCTGCGCGGACAGGGTGGCGAGCGCGTCGAGTCCGGCGCCGGGCCGGGCGCCGCCTCCGGGGACGGGGCCGAGGGCACCGCGGAGGACACCAAGGAGCGCGACGAAGTCCTGGGGCGGCTCGTGGACTTCGGCCGATACCCGGCTCTGAGCCGGGCGCTGGCGGCGGGCGGCACGCCGTATTCCGGGGCGCCGTTCGAGTTCGGCCTCGAGCGGCTCCTGGACGGGATCGAGCAGTTGGTGCTCCGCCGCTCGGCGTAGGCCGCGGCGGTCGGGACGGGGCAGGTCCGCGCGACACGGGGAGGAAGCGATGGCACGTTCGGTTCTGGTCACGGGCGGCAACCGGGGGATCGGACTCGCGGTCGCCCGCCGCCTGGCCGAGGGCGGCGACCGGGTGGCGGTCACGTTCCGTTCGGGCTCGCCGCCCGCGGGCCTGTTCGGGGTGCGCTGCGACGTGACGGACCCGGAGCAGGTGGATCGCGCGTTCAAGGAGGTCGAGGCGGAGCAGGGCGCGGTGGAGGTCCTCGTGGCGAACGCGGGCATCACCCGTGACCGGCTGCTCGCAGTGATGGCCGAGGACGACTTCGCCGCCGTGCTCGACACGAACCTGGGCGGGGCCTACCGCGTCGCCAAGCGCGCCGTGCGGCCCATGATGCGGGCGCGCCGGGGCCGCGTCGTGCTGATCTCGTCGGTCTCCGCGCTGCTCGGCACGGCGGGCCAGACCAACTACGCCGCTTCCAAGGCCGGCCTCATCGGCTTCGGCCGCTCCCTGGCCCGGGAGCTGGCGCCCCGGAACATCACGGTGAACGTCGTCGCGGCCGGCCTCGTCGACACGGACATGACGGCGTCCCTGCCGCAGGCCCGGCTCGCCGCCATGACGCAGAGCGTGCCGCTGGGCCGCGTGGGCACGACGGCGGAGGTGGCGTCGGTGGTCGCGTTCCTCGCGGGGCCGGACGCCGGGTACATCACGGGGGCCGTGGTGCCGGTGGACGGGGGGTTGGGGATGGGGCACTGAGGGCCCGCCCGTCGGATCGCCCCGACGGTCCAGCCCATCGGGCAGCCCCCACTGCCCGCCGGAGCCGTCCGAGCCCTCGTTGCCCGGGGCGGGGGAGGAAGTCCTGGTAGGCCGATGTAATGCCCCGCGGCTGACCGGACGTCGGCCGGCCCGGAGCGGCAGGCGGCGCGACCGAAGGGGCCGCCCCCGGCACTCCAGTCGTCGGCCTGGTCGTACGCCCCGTCGGACCGCGCCTAGCCCGACCTGTCCGCCGCCCTGTCCGACCCGTCCGGGCTCTCGGTGCCGTCGGCCCCGCTCGGGCAGCCCGCCCCGTCCTCCTCCCCCGCCCCGCCCTGCCGCGCCAACGCGGCGACCGTGCGGGACAACCCCACCTGCAGCGGCACCCGCGGTGTCCAGCCGGTGGCGCGGTGGAAGGCGGTCGCGTCGACCGTGAAGCTGTGGAAGTCGACGGGGGTCGCGTGGTCCGGGGGCTCGACGGTGACGACCGGGACCGGAGGGCGGCCGGTGGCATCGGCGGTGAGTCGGGCGACGGCGCGGAAGAGGTCGCCGAGCGTGGTCGTGCGGCCGGTGCCCACCACCCAGTGGCGTCCGGCGAGTTCGCCGACGCGGTCGAGGGCGGTGACGAGGGCGCGGGCCGCGTCGTCGACGTGCAGCAGGTCCCGGCCGATGGTGCCGTCCCGCCACACCGTCAGGGGCTCGTCGGCCAGGGCCCGCCGGGCCATGGCCGTCACCACCCCGCCGTCGACGGCGGTCGGGGTGCGGCTCTCGCCGTACACGGTCGGAAGTCTCACGGACACCGCGCGCAGGACGCCTTCGCGGGTGGCGTCCAGGAGCGCCCGTTCGGCCAGGGTCTTGTGGCGGTCGTAGCCGCTGGCGGGGTGGTCCTCCTCGGTGCCGTCGACGCGGTCGCGCGCGGTCAGACCCGCCTGGCTGGCCGACCCGGCGAAGACGCACGCGGGCCGCCGCGCTTCCGGCGCCGCGCGCAGGATGTCGACGAGCGCGTGCACCATGCCGACGTTGACCCACTCCCCCAGCGGATCGTCGTCGGTGCGCCAGGCGCGCGCGCCGGACCGGTGGCACACCAGGTGGAGGATCGCGTCGACGTCGCCGACGGCGTCGGCCAGGCTCGCGGTGTCGGTGAGGTCGACGGCGCGCACTTCGACATCGGCCACCGCGTCCGCGGGGACCGCGCTGGGGCGCCGGGCCACCAGGCGCAGGCGCAGGTGCCGCCGGGCGAGCATCGCGGCGACGGCGGAGCCGAGGAATCCGGAGGCACCGAGCACGGCGACGCACGGCGGGTCGGCGCCCACGGAGAGGCGGGGAGAGCCGAGGCCGACGAGCCGGCGGGCCGGGTCCAGGCCGACGGCGGAGCCCGAAGGGGCGGCGCCGACGGACGGGCCCGGCAGGTCGGCGCCGACAGACGGGCGAGTGTGGCCGGGCCCGCCGGAGGTGCCCGCGCGGCCGCTGCGGGCGGACCCGCCGGACGTCCCCACGCGGCCGGTGCGGGCAGGCATGCCGGAGGCGTCCGTGCGGCCCGTGCCCTCGGAACGGGGCGAGCCGCCGCCCTCACCGGCCCCCGCGCATCCGCCCCCCGCCCCCACCTCACCCATGCCGCTCCCCCTCAAGCGCCCCCGCTCCCGCGAGCGCCGCGTCCCGCAGGCGTGCGTCGAGGCGCAGACACGTCTCGTACTCCGGCAGCAGGCCCGCGCGCCGGGCCGTCGCGAGGGTGGGTGCGCTCTGGTCGCGGGGGGACAACAGGCGTGGCAGGTCGTCGCGCAGGGGCAGGGCGAGGGCGGGGTCGGTCACCGAGACCGCCTTCTCGTCGTCGGCCGCGTAGCCGCCGGAGAGCAGGTACTCCATCACCGTGTCGTCCTCCAGTGCCTGGAAGGCATGGCCCACGCCGACCGGCAGGTGCACGGCCCGGAACGTCTCCGCGTCCAGGACCAGGCAGTCCCAGCGGCCGAACGTGGGCGAGCCGACCCGCAGGTCGACGACGAGGTCGAGCGCGCTGCCGCGGGCGCAGTGCACGTAGGTGGCCATGCCGGGCGGGGTGCGGGTGAAGTGGACGCCGCGGACGACCCCGCGCCGGGACCGGCTGTGTCCGGTCTGCGCCACGGGGAACAGCGGACCGCCGACGGCGCGGGTGTACGCGGGGCGCTGGTAGGGGGCGACGAACAGGCCGCGTTCGTCGGGGAAGACGGTGGGAGTGAACGCGTACGCGCCGCGTACGCCCAACTCGCTGGTCCGCACGGCACCTTTCCTTTCCGAAGGGTTCGCGAGGTTCCGCGGGGATGAGGGTCCCGGTGGTTCACGGGAGAGACGCCAGGCAGGCGAGGAGACTGCGGGCCTGGACGTTGACGTGGTGGCCGAGGGCGACCAGCACATGGAGTTGATGGGTAGTCAGCCAGCGGTAATCGTCCGGGAGTTGAGTGTCCGAGGTCGGGACGTCGGTGTCCGCCTCGACGATGCGGTAGCGGGTCGCCGCCCGGTGGAAGCGGCCGCCCTCCTCTGACAGCTCCGCGTCGAACCGTACGCGCGCCGGATCGTCGGTCAGCGCCGAGCCGTCGAACGGACCGGCCTCCTCCGGCACGGCGGGCCCGGTGTCGTCGGACCACTGGACGGTGGGTCCGAGCTCGACGAGGTCGCCGAGGCCCGGCTCGGTCCGCGCCCGGACCAGGACCCGCGGTGCTCCCCCGGTGGTGCGGCACAGGAACACGGCGAGGCCGGGGCGCCGGGGCGCGAGGAGCGGCTGGGCCCACTGCCGTACCTCGCGGGTGCCCGCCTCCACCCGGACCGCGATGATGCGGAACGACCGCGCCGCGTCGTCGGCGATCTCCGTCTCCGTACGGGTCCAGCCGCCGACGTCCGCGAGCGGGACCGGTCGCGCGTCCCAGGGGCAGTGCTGCTTGGCGTCAAGGAGCCAGCTGGTCAGCTCGGACGCGGCAGGCACCGGGGCCGAGGGCGGCACGGGTCCGGCCGCCATGGCTCCCTCGACCACGGGTCCTGCGGGCAGGCATCCCAGGACGGACCGCGTGTCCATGTTCACCAGATGGTCGACGCTCAGGAGCCGGCGCACCGTACGCAGCGCGATCCAGCGGAAGTCGGGGTGCTCGGCGACCTCCCCGACCGGCTCGACGACCATGTTCCGGTTGTGTTTGCGCCAGAACCACGCGCCCTGTTCGGACTGGAGGGAGTCGACGAGCACCCGGCCGCGGCCGGGGCCCGTGAAGTGCTCCAGGTGGCGGGTCGCACCGCCCCGGTGCACCCGGGTGTAGTTGCTGCGGGTCGCCTGGACGGTGGGCGAGAGCTGGATGCCGTCGATGTTGCCGGGTTCCGCCTTGGCCTGGAGGAGCACGTGCGGTTCGCCGTCCAGGTGCTTGACGAGCAGGCCGAGCACGCCGATCTCCGGTTGCACGATCACCGGCTGGTCGCGCCCGGAGCCCTCGGGGCCGCGCACCCGCATCCCGGAGACCGTGAAGAAGCGGCCGCTGTCGTGCACGAGGTCGCCGCCTCGTGTGAACGACCAGTGCGGCAGGTCCCGAAAGGGGACGGGGGTGACCGACAGCCGGGCCGCGCCGCGCCGTTCGGCCCACCAGGCGGCGAACGCGGCGTCCAGGTCCGACAGTTCTACGGCCGGGTCCGGCTTGCCCGAAGCCGAAGCGGAAGCCGAAGCGGAAGCGGAAGTCGGAGCCGAAGCCGCGGTCGCGGCGGAGCCCGGATCCGGCGCCGCCGCGACCGCGGCGCCTCGACGTGACGTGACGATGACGGCACCTCCCGCGGAACGCCGTTGGTCCCGGGCCGTACCCGGTCGAAATAATGGGGGCTAGAGCGCGGCGAGTACGTCCCGCAGCGCCTCCACGACCAGGTCCTGCTCGGCCTTGGTCAGCGTCGGGTACATGGGCAGCGAGAAGATCTCGTCGGCGGCCCGCTCGGTGACGGGCAGGTCGCCCCGGCGAAGGCCGAGGTGGGCGAAGCCCTTCATCGTGTGGACGGGCCAGCGGTAGCTGACGTTGAGGGTGATGTCCCGGGCGGCCATCCCGGCGATGATCCGGTCGCGCTCGGGGTGGCGGACGACGTACAGGTAGTAGACGTGTTCGTTGCCGTCCGCCGACGCGGGCAGCACGAGGCCGCTGCCGGCGAGCCCTTCCGCGTAGCGGGCGGCGATCGCCCGGCGCGCGGCCAGGTAGTCGTCGAGCCGGGCCAGCTTGCGGCGCAGGATCTCGGCGTGCACCTCGTCGAGGCGGCTGTTGTGGCCGGGGGTCGCCTCGACGTAGTAGCGGTCCTCCATGCCGTAGTAGCGCAGCCTGCGCAGGGCGGCGTCGACGGCCGGCGCGGAGGTGATGACGGCCCCGGCGTCGCCGTACGCGCCGAGGACCTTGGTCGGGTAGAAGGAGAACGCGGCGGCGTCCCCGGTCGTCCCGGCGAGCCTGCCGCGCTGCCGCGCACCGTGGGCCTGCGCGCAGTCCTCCAGGACGGCGAGCCCGTGCGCGGCCGCGTGCTCGGTCAGCGCCGTCAGGTCGACGCACTGGCCGTAGAGGTGCACCGGAAGGACGCACTTGGTGCGTTCGGTGATGGCGTCCGGCACCCGGTCCACGTCCATCAGATACGTCTCGGGGTGCACGTCGACGAACACGGGTGTCGCGCCCACGGCGTCGATGGCGACGACGGTGGGCGCCGCCGTGTTGGCGACGGTGATCACCTCGTCGCCGCGGCCGACACCGAGCGCGCGCAGACCCAGGACGAGAGCGTTGGTGCCGTTGTCGACACCGGCGCAGTGCGGTACCCCGTGGTAGTCCGCGAACGCCCGCTCGAAGTCCTCGACGCGCCGGCCGAGGATCAGCTGTCCGGAGCGGAAGACGGTGTCGACGGCGTCGAGGATGTCGGCGCGCTCGGCTTCGTACTCCGCAAGGTAGTTCCAGACCTTGATGCCCATGGTCACTGGTCCTCGGTTCGCTCGGGGTCGGCTGGTCGCGCTACGGCTGCGGCGCCGCGGGCTCCAGGGGCCCGCACCGCGCGTGGGCGGCGCCGCACTCCTCCAGCGCGCGCCCGGCGAGGACCGGGTGGTGCGGGAGTTCGGCGGTGACGCCGTCGGCGGGGCGCACCGTCGCGGGCGCGCAGCGGTCGAGTACGGAGACGATCCACTCGGCGAGCGCCTGGCCCTGGTGGGCCGCGGCCTTCTGCCAGCGGATGCGCCGCTCTGTCGTGATCTTGAAGCGGATGGCTGCCTGCTCCTCGCCCGGCCCCGCTCGCGTCGCCGCCTGGTCCTGCGGTCTGCGTTCGGGCGCGCGCAGGCTCTCCCTGATGTGGCGGCGCAGTTCGTTGCGGGACCACCCGTGCCGTTCCGCCTGTTCCAGCCAGTGGTCCTGGGCCCGCTCCTCCAGGCCCGCCACCTCGGCGTGGTGCTGGAAGCTGAGCCGGTCGCGCCGTCGTGCCACGCCGAACCGGCCCGCGACCCAGGCGTAGTTGCGCAGGGTCTGGTAGCTCAGGGAGGTGTCGGCGAGAGCGATCTTGTAGCGGTCGGGGTAGTGGGCCTGGCCGTAGATGAGCCAGTCCCCGAGCCACCAGCTGGACGAGTCGGCGATGACGGCGATGTGGGTGCCGAGGCTGCGCCAGCGGTCCAGCGGGAGGTCGACCGGCAGGTCGAGCGAGGTGCGCCGGGCCACCACGGACGCGTTCACATGCAGCTGCGATCCGTATTTCCGGTCCTGCGCATTCGATGGATTGTGATCTCTCGGGCGGCCTCCTGCAATGGTTCTGGGAATCGGGTTGGAAATCTGGTTGGGAATCGCTGTGGGAATCGAGTGCGGTAGCGGCCTCACGCCGGGAGGTATTCCCCCGTGCCTCTTGCTTGGCAAGACATCCTCCGTGTGAGCGTGCTGTACTCTCACCTGCCCCGAGTCGTCCCGAGACTCCGGCAGTCTGCGGCAGGTCACGGCGCGGTGTCCAGGGGAATGAATGGCCGGTTGTTCCGGATGGGCCGACGGCGAAGCCGGACCGGAGTATGCGGTTGATCGACTTCCGGCGCGGTCTGATTCCCGCGGTTTCGACGCGTCCCCGTGTCGTGCGGCGGGTCGGGGCGCGCCTGCGCTTTTCGCAACGCGGGTGGTCGGCCCGGAGGCGGGCGGGCGGCGCCGGCAGGCCGTTCCGGATGCGCGGGGCCGGGCAAGGGGCCGGTTCCGGAACGCGGTGGGCAGGGTCGGTCCGGGACGCGGCACGGCGTCCCGCCGGCGGGACGGTCGGCGGCGGGCACGGCGCGGACCCGTTCCGATGCCGCCGTCATGCCCCCACAACTCCCGTGTCCTTACCGGCGCACGCCCCGGACCACAAGTGGACAACAACCCGCCGCTATTTCCTCCCCGGCACTTCTGACCGGGCACGACGAGCCGTTTTCCGGCATTTCCCAATGGGATCCGGACAGCGATGGATTGACCGTGCGCGCATCGATGAAATAGGAGATAGCCATGGACGCACTCATGAACCAGAGCGCCGCACTTCGATTCGTCGCCGAAGCGGTGGAAGAAGTTGCCGGAATTCCGGCCGAAGAAGTGGAGCCCGATAAGTCCTTGGTGGACGACCTCGGGATCGATTCCCTCTCCATGGTGGAGATCGCTTTCACGCTCCAGCGGCAGGCGGGTGATGAGATACCCGACGAGGAGCTGGCCACGATCACCACGGTGCAGGATCTCGTCGACCTGGTACGGGAACGGGTTGAACACAGTCAGTGACGACACGAGGTGACCTGGTGAGCCATCCCGAGCTGACCCCGCAGGAAGTCCTGGCCGCGGGCCCCGCCGCTCCCGGCGTCAACGAGCGCCCCTGGCTGGTCCGTTGGGACCTGCTCGGCGAGGACGCCGGGGACCTGGTGCGCCGGACGCTGCCCCCGGCCCTGGACTTCCACACGTCCGGCACGACCGGCCCCAGCGAGTGCTGGCGGCGCACCCTCGACCAGCTGTGGCAGGAGGCGGGCATGCTGGCCGCGCTCCTGCGGCCCGAACGCCCCGGCGCCGTCCTGTCGTTCGCGCCGCCCCGCCATGTGTACGGAGCACTCGCGACCCTGCTCGTCCCGGCCAGGCTCGGGCTTCCGGTCTGGTACCGACCCCACTTCTTCGGCGCCCTGCCCGCGCAGGCGCCCGAGGGCCGGTGGGCGGTGATCGCGGTGCCCTGGTCGTTCTCGGCACTGCGCCGCAAGCTCGCGTGGATCGAGGCCCGCGAGCACGTCGCCGTGCTCCACAGCACCGCGATGCTGCCGTCGGCCGCCCATGACTTCGTCCAGGAGGCGGGCCCCGGGCGGGTGTCGGTGCGGGAGGTGTTCGGGTCCACGGAGACGGGCGGCATCGCCTGGCGGGAGTGGGGCCCCGACGACCCGCCGTGGGACCTGTTCGACGACGTGGAGTTCGTCCCCGGCCACGACGGCCCCGACCACGACCGCCCCGACCACCCTGGAGGCCTCGACCTCCACGACGCCTCCGGCCCCCGGACCGCCCCGACCGCCCACCACCCCGATGCCGAAGCCGACCCCGACGTCCCCCTGACCGTCCGCAGCCCCCGCCTCGCCGCCCGGCCGGGCCTCGCTCCCCTCCCCGTCTGGCGCACCGACGATCTCGTACGGCCCTGCGGGACACGCCGGTTCCGCTTCAGTGGGCGGCGCGGCGGCCTCGTGAAGATCAACGGCCGCCGGGTGGACCTCGGCGCCCTCGAGCACGCGCTGCGCGCCGTCGTCGACTGCGCGGATCTGGCCTGTCTGCCCGTCGCCGACGAACTCAGCGGCGAGCACCTGGAGCTGTACGTCGTACCGCCGCCGGGCGGTCGCCTGGACCGGGCCCGGGTGCGCGCGCTCGTCGCGAGCCACGACCTGACCGTCCAGCCGCGCCAAGTGCACGTCGTCGACCGCATCGACCGCTCCCCGACCGGCCTGCCGCGCCGGATCCACCCCACCCGCCCCGCTGACGCAGGAGCCGCGACATGATCACAGACGTAGCCGAGTCGCCCAAGGAACGCCTCGCGGACATCGTGCGCCAGGCCCGCCCCGACGCCCGGGTGCGCCCGTGCAGCCCGCTGGAGGCGGAGCGCATGCGGGCCGGCGTCGACCGGCTCGCCCGGGCCCTCGCCGACCAGGAGCAGGTGTACGGGGTCACGCGGGGCTTCGGGCCGCTGGTCGAGTACGCGGCCGCCGCGTCCGACACCGACCAGGGCAGCGGACTCATCGCCCACCTCGGCAGCGGGCAGGGGCGGCCGCTGTCCCCGGAGGTCTGCCGTCTGGTGCTGTGGATCCGGCTCAACAGCATGCGGCTCGGCCACTCGGCCGTCTCGCCCGAATTCTGGGACCAGGTGGCCGAGTTGTGGAACCAGGGCTTCACGCCGGTGATCCCGCGCGACGGCACGGTCAGTGCGAGCGGCGACCTGCAGCCCCTCGCGCACGCGGCGCTGGCCCTGGCCGGCGAGGGCGAGGCGTGGCTGCGGGACGGCTCCGGGGACTGGCGGGTGCGGCCGTCGGCGGAAGCCCTGGCCGCGCTCGGGGCGCGCCCGGTGACCTGGCGGGCCCGGCAGGCCCTGTCGTTCGTCAACGGCACCAGCGTGAGCCTCGCCGTCACGCTGCTCAACCACCGGGAGGTGCTGCGGCTGGCCCGCGCGGTCGCCGCGCTCACCGCGCGTGCGGTGACGCTGCTCGGCGCGAGCCCGCAGGCCTACCACCCCGGAGTCGGCCATGCGCGCGGTCAGGCGGGGCAGTTGGTGGCCGCCCGGTGGATCAGGGAGGACCTGCCGCCGGACCACCGCCGCGATCCGGCGCGCCCGCTGCAGGAGCCGTACAGCCTGCGCTGCGCGCCGCAGGTGATCGGCGCGGTCGTCGACCAGCTGTCCGTCCTCGAGGACATCCTGGTCCGCGAGGCGGTGGGCTGTACGGACAACCCGGTCTACTACGAGGGCGAGTTCCTGCACGCGGGCAACTTCCACGCGATGCCGGTGGGCCTCGCGTCCGACCAGATCGGCCTGTGCCTGCAGCAGATCGCGTTCCTCGCCGAGCGCCAACTGGCCCTGCTGTGCCTGCCGGAGACCAACGGCGGCAAGCCGCCCATGCTCACGCCGGTGCCGGGACGGGGCAGCGGTCTCGCCGGGGTGCAGCTGAGCGCGACCTCGTTCGTCGCCCGCATCCGCCAGCTGGTCTACCCCGCCGGCCTGACGGCGCTGCCCAGCAACGGCCTCAACCAGGACCATGTGCCGATGGCTCTCAACGGCGCGAACGCCGTGAGCGACGCCGTCGAACAGGCGTGGCTGGTCGTGGGCTCGCTCGCGGTCGCGGTGACGCAGTACGCGGCGCTGACCGGGCGGAGCGACGACTCCCCGGGCGTCTGGGCCGAACTGGCCCGTGTCTCACCCGCGTTGGCGGCCGACCGGCCGCTGGCGCCCGAGGTGCGCGACGCCCGCGACATCCTCGCGCGCCTCGCCACGGAGCTCATCGAACGCGAGGAGGAGAGCGCAGATGCTGGGTACGGCGCCTGACACCGCGCGAAACACCGACCCGCCGGACGAGCGGGAGCCCGAGGAGCGGGCCGAGTCCGGCCGTCCGGCGATTCTGCGCCCCGACGCGTGGCGGGACATGCTCCGCTATCTGCGGCCGCAGCGCCGGCGCATCCTGCTCGGCGGCGGTCTGTCGCTGCTCGGCGGCTTCTCGGGCCTGATCCAGCCCGTCATCGCCAAGTCCGTCGTGGAGAACCTGGAGTCGAGCGCCCCGGTCATGGGCGCGCTGATCGCGCTGACGGCCCTCGTGCTCGTGTCGGCTGTGGTCGGTGCGATCGGCACGTTCATCCTGATGCGGGTCTCCGAGTCGGTCGTCCTCAGCACCCGTCGCGAGGTGATCCGGCGGGTGCTGTGGCTGCGGATCTCCGAGACGGACAAGATCCCACCGGGCGACCTGATGTCGCGGGCCACCGCCGACACCACGCTGATGCGCAGCGCCGTCACCACCGCGATCGTGGAGACCGTCAACGGCTCGGTGATGCTCGTCGCGATCCTCGTCCTGATGGGCCTGATGGACTGGGTGCTGCTGCTCACCACGCTGGCCGTGGTGCTGCTCGGCGGCATCCTCGTCGCCACGGGCCTGCCGCAGCTGGAGAGCGCCGCGCGCCGCGCCCAGGAGGGCGTGGCCGAGCTGAGCACGGCCCTGGAGCGGGCGCTCGGCACCTTCCGCACCATCAAGGCGTCCGGCGCGGAGAACAGCGAGGCCGAGATCGCCGAGCGCGGCGCGCGCCGGGCCTGGCGGCACAGCCTGAAGGTGGCGCGGCTCGACTCCCTCGTCGGTGCCTTCATCACCGTGACGATCCAGGTGGCGTTCCTCGCCGTCCTCGGCGTCGGCGGCGCCCGGGTGGCGTCCGGCGCGATGAGCCTGGGCAGTCTGATCGCCTTCCTGCTCTATCTCTTCTACCTGGTGCCGCCGCTGGGCGCCCTGGTCACGGCGATGATCCGGTTCAACGTGGTGGCCGCGGCGATGTCCCGCGTCAGCGAGCTGCTGCGCCTGCGCACCGAGCCGGAGAGCCCGCAGCGCCCGGCCAGGGTGCGCGCGGACCACGCGCCCGCACCCGCGTCGCTCTCGTTCCACGACGTCGTCTTCCGCTACCCCGGCGACGGGCCGGTGGTGCACCACGGCATCAGCTTCGAGATCCCCGCGGCCGGGATGACCGCGTTCGTGGGCCCCTCCGGCGCGGGCAAGTCCACGGTGTTCTCCCTGATCGAGCGGTTCTACGAGCCGCAGAGCGGCACGGTCCGGATGGACGGCAGGGACATCCACGAACTCGACCTCGGCGAACTGCGCGCCGCCATCGGCTACGTCGAGCAGGACGCCCCCGTGCTCGCCGGGACGATCCGCGACAACCTGTGCATCGGGATGCCCCACGTCGAGGATGACGAGGTGCGCCGTGTCGTCGAGCAGGCACGCCTCGGCGAGCTCGTGGCACGCCTCCCGCACGGCGTCGACACCGAGGTCGGCCACCGCGGCACCAAGCTGTCCGGCGGTGAGCGCCAGCGGGTCGCCGTGGCCCGCGCGCTGCTGCGCCGGCCGCGACTGCTGCTGCTCGACGAGGTCACCTCGCAGCTCGACGCCCGCAACGAGAACGCCCTGCGGGAGGTCATCACCGGCATCACGGCCGAGACCACCGTCGTGGTGGTCGCGCACCGCCTGTCCACCGTGAGCATGGCCGACCGGATCGTCGTGATGGACGGCGGCCGCATCCGCGCCATCGGCACCCACGAGGAACTCCTGAGCGAGGACGCGCTGTACCGCGAGCTCGCCGCCACGCAGATGCTGCTGCCCGTCAGCGAGCTCGAAGCGTCCGCCGCCCGCATCGGCGACACCCTGGGAGAGCGCCCATGAGCATCGAGGCACCCCGTACCGCGCACACGCCGAGCACGGGCTTCACGCTGTCGACACTCGGGCCCGAGCCGGTCGCCCTGGAGTATCTGGCGGACACGGTGCGCCGCTTCGCGGCCGAGCGCGGCGAGGCACCCGCCCTGACCGTGCTCGGCGACCGCCGGGGGCGGGGCGGGGCCCGGCGCGCGGACACCGTCGTCACGCTGACGTACCGGGAACTCGACGAGCGGGCCCGTGCCGTCGCCGCCGAGGTCCAGGCGGCGTGTCCGCCCCGGGCCCGCGTCGCGGTCCTGTGCCCGCACGACGAGCACTATGTGGTCGCCTTCCTCGCGTGTCTGTACGCGGGGGTGATCGCGGTGCCCCTGTACGCGCCGGAGCTGTTCCGCAGTCAGACGCGGCTGCGTTCGGTGCTTCGGGACAGCACGCCGGGCTGTGTCCTGACGACGTCGCGGGTGCGCCCGGCGGTGCGCAACGCGCTGAGCAGCACGGGGTGGCAGCAGGGTCCCGTGCTGCACGTCGACGAGGTGCCGCCGCACCGGGCGGCGAAGTGGCGGCGCCCGCCCGCGGAGCCCGACGACGTCGCGTACCTGCAGTACACGTCGGGCTCCACCGGGGCGCCCGCGGGGGTGCGGGTCACGCACGCGAACCTGTCCGCGGCGGCGTACCAGATGCGTTCGCGCTTCATGCCGGCGAGGACGGCCGTGTCCTGGGTGCCGCTCTTCCACGACATGGGGCTCGTCTGCGCCATCGCGAGCCCCCTCAGCGCCGGGATGCACATGGTGCACCTCAGCCCCATGGGCTTCCTGCACCGCCCCTACCGCTGGCTGCGCGCCCTGTCGGACTACCGCGCCGACTGGACGGTCACCCCCAACTTCGGCCTCACCCACTGCGTGCGCCGGGTCACCGCCGAGGAGGTGGCGACGCTCGACCTCAGCGGTCTGCGCGCCCTTGCCATCGGCGGGGAGCCCGTGCACGCGCGGTCGGTGGCGGCGTTCGTCGCGGCCTTCGCCGACGCGGGCCTCGACCCGCGGGCGCCGGTGCCGTGCTACGGCCTCGCGGAGGCGACGCTGTCCGTGACGATGACGCCCAACGGCACCGGCGCGACCGGCGGCCACTTCGACCGTGCCGCCCTCAGCGCGGGCGAGGTGCGGCCGGTACCCGACGGGCCCGGAGCGGTGCGGCTGGTGAGCAACGGCACGCCGGTGCCCGGGGTGCGGGTGCGGATCGCGGACCCGGAGACCGGCGAGGAGACCGCGGGCCGGGTCGGCGAGATCTGGGTGAGCGGCCCCAACCGCACCGACGGGTACTGGCGGGCGCCGGAACGCACGGCGCGCGTGTACGCCGACGGGTGGCTGCGCACGGGCGACTGGGGCTTCCGGCACGAGGGCGGGCTCTATGTGGTCGGCCGCATGGACGACGTCATCATCGTGCGGGGCCGCAACCACTACCCGGAGGACATCGAGGCCACCGTCGAGTCGGTGGCGCCGGTGGCGGCGACGGCGATCGGCGTCGAGGGCGACCCGACGGAGCGGCTGATCGTCCTCATGGAGGCCGACGCGGCGATGACGGCCCTGCCCGCCCCCGACCGCGACGCCCTGACGGAACGGATCCGGCAGACGGTGAGCCGCCAGCACGGACTCGCCGTCCACGCCACGGTGGTGGTCCGCAAGGGCACGCTGCCGCGCACCACCAGCGGCAAGATCCAGCGCGGTCTGTGCCGTCAGCGGTACGCGGCGGGGGCTTACCCGACCCGGACCGACCCGGCCTGACGGGCGGTCGGTCCGTCGGGCACGGGCGGCCCGGACGCCAGGGCGGGGCGCGGGCCGCCCGCTCGTCATCGCGTACGCCGCCAGAACACGCCGACCCCGTCGATCTCCTCGATGGGGTCGGTGATGCCGTGCTCCCTGCGGTACTGGTAGACGGCGACCCGGCACGGGGGCAGGGCGCGGTAGTCGTCGACGATCACATAGCCGCCGACGGACAGCTTCGGGTAGAGGTGCACCAGCGCGTCCATGGTGGACTCGAACAGGTCGCCGTCCATGCGCAGCACGGCCAGGCTCTCCACCGGGGCGTCGGGCAGCGTGTCGCGGAAGTACCCGGGCAGGAAACGCACTTGGTCGTCGAGGAGCCCGTAGCGGCGGAAGTTCTCCTCCACGACGGGCTGCGAGACGCCGAAGACGTCGTTGAAGCGGTACAGCGGCGCCAGGTCGTCGCCCGGGTACCGCACGGGGTCGCCCTTGGGGATGCCCTCGAAGGAGTCGGCGACCCACACCGTGCGGTCCTTGATGTCGTACGCCTTCAGCACCGCGCGCATGAAGATCGTGGCGCCGCCCCGCCAGACGCCCGTCTCGATGAGGTCGCCGGGAATGTCGTCGAGGAGCACCTGCTCGACGCACGCGTGCAGATTGTCGAGGCGCTTGCCTCCGATCATCGTGTGCGCGACGCGCGGGATGTCCCGGCCGCCGGCGCGGAGTCCGTCGTCGTATTCGATGCTCGGCAACCCGGCGTCGAAATCCTTGTCCCGCACCCAGCCGTGCGCGTTGTCCTGATAGATGGTGTTGGTGACGACCTTCTTCATCAGGTCCAGATACAGGTCTCGGGAATGTGTGAGCACAGGCGTCCCCCTTGTCGCTCCCGGACTGAGAATCGACTGCAGTGTGACACCGGTGTGTCCCGCCGGCGAGACGGAATGCGGATACACCGCGCATGAACTGCGCCTGCACGCACGGAGATTGACGCACCCGCACATCGAAGGAAGCGGAATCCGTGCGCATGGTTGACGCTCGTCGGAACCCGGACAACCATGGCCGCACTCACTGGGAAAGCAGGAGTTCATGACCATCGAGACGCCGAAGACCAGCGAAGCCATTCGCGTCGGACGCCGCGTCGAGCTCGGATATGCGACCGCCGCCGACTACGAGCAATTCGCGAAATGGCTCAGCCCCGACGGGGACGTCGCCGCCCTGACCGGCGATGTGTCCGAGCGGGTCACGGTGGACGCGCTGCGGGCCGACGCCGCGTCGGGCTCGCGCTTCTGCACCCTGCGGTCCCCGCACGGGGAGCGCGTGGGCATGGTGAAGTTCCACCGCGTCGGCGGCGAACGGGACACGACCTTCGAGATCAGCGGCGCCATCGGGAGCAGCGACCTGTGGTCGCGGGGCTACGGCGCCGAGGGCTTCGGCCTCGTCGTGGAGCACCTCTTCGAGGACCTCGGCGCGCACCGGCTCCAGTTCTGGGTGGGCCTGTTCAACGAACCGATGCTCCAGATGGTGATGCGCACCCGGTTCTTCGTCCTCGAAGGGGTCCTCAGGGAACGGAAGTTCTTCAAGGGCGAATATCACGACGTGGCCATGTGGTCCATGCTGCGCCATGAATACGAAGCGCTGTTCGTCCGAGGGGAGTGGGAGCAGAAGCCCGGCCAGGATGTCTGGTTCGGCACTGCGAGCGAGCCGAAGGCCGCTGCCCGCAGGACGCTCTCGGAATATCTCGGCCGAGGTCCGGCCACCGCGCTGACCCCCTTCACGCAATAGCCTTCGACTCGCACGTACCGACCACCGCCCGCACACCCGAATACCGCAGTACCCGCACTCCCCTCCCCGATTCTCCTATCGATCGAAACCTCCACGAGGCGATCACCGCGACGGCCGTCGAAAAGCACGGCCGACCCGTTCCAGGAATTCCGCTGGAGGTGCCTCGTGTCCGTGGACTGGTCGATCTACACCCTGGTGGACCCGGTGTTCTTCGAGACCCCGGCGCGGTCCGCCACCGAAGCGCACCTGGTGCCGCCGCGGTTCACCCCGCTGCCCGACGGCTGGCGGCACCGGGCCGCCCGCGTCTGGGACATGTACCAGCCGGACCGGCCCGGCGCCGTGGACCAGGGCTGGAAGATCCACGTCTCCGCGACCCACGACAACGCCGAGCGCGTCCTGGAGATCGTCGCCGACCACTGCCTGCGGGCCCGCGTGTCCTTCAAGCACCTGCGCAGCCGGGCCCTGCTGGACGCCATGAACTCCAAGTACGCGCCCCGCCCCGCCGGCGGCAAGTTCATCGCGGTCTACCCGCGCGACGAGGCTGAGTTCACCGACTGCGCACGCGAGCTGGACGAACGCCTCGCGGGCAGCGCGGGGCCCTACATCCTGACCGACTGCCGCTGGGGCGAAGGACCCGTCCACTTCCGCTACGGCGCCTTCCGCGAGCGCTGGTGCTGGACGGACGACGGCGGGCTCGTGCTCGCCCTCACCGGCGCCGACGGACGCCTCGTGCCCGACCGCAGGCGGCCCGCCTTCGCGCTGCCCGACGGCGTACCGGTCCCGGACGTCCTGCGCCCCCACATCGAGCGGCGCACGGCCGCGAGCGGCGCGTTCGGCTTCCGGGTCACGCAGGCCCTGCACTTCTCCAACGCCGGTGGGGTGTACGCCGCGACGCGCAAGGACGACGGCAGCCCCGTGGTCCTCAAGGAGGCCCGGCCGCACACCGGCAGGGACGGCGCGGGCCTCGACGCGACGGCGCGCCTCGCCCACGAGAAGCGAATCCTCGACCGCCTCGCCGACGTCCCCGGCGTGCCCCGGGCCCACGAGCTCTTCGACTTCGGCGGCCACTCCATGCTCGCGATGGAGCACCTGGACGGCGTGCCGCTGCAGCGCTGGATGGTGCGGAACCACCCACTGGTGAACTGGAGCGCGTGCTCGCCCGAGGGCCTGCGCGACTACGCCCGGCGCGCGGAGGCCCTGCATGCCGAGGTGACCGCGCTGGTCCGGCGGGTGCACGCCGAGGGAATCGTCTTCGGGGACCTGCATCCCGGGAACGTGCTGGTGGCGGAGGACGCGTTCGGCCCCGGTGAGGACGCGGCGGCCGTACCGCGCGACGCCGCGCCCCAGGTGCGCCTCGTCGACTTCGAGATGGCCTTCCCCGCTTCCGAGGACACCCGCCCGACCCTCGGCTACCCCGGCTTCGCCGCCCGTGGCAAGACCGGCACGGCGGTCGACGAACACGCCCTGACGGTGCTGCGGCTGTGGTTGTACCTCCCGCTCGTGACGTCACTCGGCATCTGCCCGGACATGGGGGCGCGCCTCGCGGCCGCGGCGGCGGAGCGCTTCGGCCTGCCGGCGGACTTCGCCGCGACGATCACAGCGGGGCTGGCGGAGACGCCCGGCGGACAGGCGCGGCAGCCCGCCGGTCGGACAGCTGCCGCCACGACGCCGTCCGAACAGCCCGGCACCCCGCCCCGGGCGGGAGCCGTCGCCGTCGTACGCCTCGACACCTCCCCCGTCGACTGGGCCGCCGTACGCGCCTCCATGGCCCGCGCCCTGCACGCGTCCGCGACGCCGGACCGCGACGACCGCCTCTTCCCCGGCGACCCCCGGCAGTTCAACGAGGCACCCGGCGGCTTCGCGCACGGCGCCGCGGGCGTCCTGTGGGCGCTGTCCGTGGCGGGCGGGGAGCGTGAGCCCGCGTACGAGCACTGGCTGCTGCGGGCGGCACGCGCCGACCACGTCCGGCCCGGCTTCTGCGACGGCGCGCACGGCGTCGCCCACGTCCTGGACCACCTGGGCCACCACGCCGCCGCCAGGGATCTGGTCGACCGGGCCCGCACCGGCGTCGAGGACATGACCGACGTCAGTCTGTACGGCGGCCTCGCGGGCGTCGGCCTGAACCTGCTGCACCTCGCCGGGGACGACCCGGGGCACGCCCGCCTCAAGGAGGCACGGGAGCTGGCCGCGCGTGCTGTCGGCGCCCTGGACGACGGCCTGCCGCACGGCATCGACCGCGCCCGCGGCGAGCCCGGCACCCACGGCGGGCTGCTGCGCGGCTGGTCCGGGGTCGGACTGTTCCTGCTGCGGATGTACGAGGCCACGGGTGAGGACGCCTACCTGCGGCACGCGGTGCGCGCCGTGCACCGGGACCTCGACCTGTGCGTGCCGCGCGAGGAGGGCGTGCTGCACGTCGACGGCGGCTTCCGCTCCCTGCCGTACCTGGAGACCGGGTCGGTCGGCATCGGCCTCGTCGCCGACCTCCTGACCGACCACACGGACGACCGGCGCATCGCCGACGCCCTGCCGGCTCTCGCGCTCGCCGCGCGCTCGCCGCTCACGGTCGAGAGCCAGCTGTTCAACGGGCGGGCCGGACTCCTCGCGGCGGCGCACGCGCTGCGGCGGCACCTGCCGGCCGCGGCGGCCGGGGGCGTGGACCCGGTGGCCGAGCACTTGGGCAGCCTGCACTGGCACGCCCTCGCCCACCGCGGCGAGGTGGCGTTCCCCGGCCACAGCGGCCTGCGCCTCTCCATGGACCTGGCGACAGGCAACGCGGGCGTCCTCGCGGCCCTGTCGTACGTCACGGACGGCGGGCCGCCCCCGCTGCCGTTCCTGCGCCGCGCCGGGCACCCGGCGGCCGCGGCGCACCACGGACTCCCGGCGGACGACCCCCGCCGGATCCCCTGCGAACAGCCGGTTGGAGGTGACACCGCATGAACGTTCTGGAGCTTCAGGAGCTGGAGACGTCGACCCTCGACGACGAGCTGCTCGGCAGCACCGGCAGCGTGGGCTGCTGACCCGCTGCCGGCGCACCACAGGAGAACCGCCGCGGCGGTCCACAGCGGCCGCCGACCGCGTCGCACCACGACTTCGGCGGCCGACCGCCGCCGCGACCACGACGACCTCTTGGGAGGAGGTGACACCGCATGAACGTTCTGGAGCTTCAGGAGCTGGAGACGTCGACCCTCGACGACGAGCTGCTCGGCAGCACGGGCAGCGTGAACTGCTGACCCGCTGACGACGCGAGGAGAGCGAGAGGGCCGCAGCGGCAGTCCACCGCGGCCGCCAGCCGGGCCGACTGAGCCGGCGGTGGGGGTCCCTGAGCTCAGGGACCCCCCACTCACTCTCTGCGTCTCCCGCGTCCCGTTCCCTTGGCGTCCGTACGCGGGGCCCTGACGTCGTCCCGCGTGTCCGGCGCTCAGCGGCCCCGGTGCCGTTCGGCGATCCGGACCAGGTCGGGGACGACGTCGGCGGCGCTCGGCATGGCCCTCATGTCGGCGCGCAGCCGCCGTGCCCCTTCGGTGAAGGAGGATTCCGTGAGCAGCCGCCGTACTTCGTGCGCGACACGTTCGCCGGTCGCCTCGGCCACGGGGAGGTCGATCCCGGCGCCGTACGCGGCCAGGCCCCTGGCGAGGATCGGAGCGTCGATCTCCTCGGCCACGGCGAGTTGGGGGACGGCGTGCAGGGAGGTCGTACCGATCGTGCCGAACCCACCGTGATGAACCATCACCGCACACGTCGGAGCCAGCGCCGCCAACGGCACGAACTCCTCCACCCGCACCCGCTCCCCCACCACCCCACCCAACTCCTCCCGGATCTCCCCGGCACCCGGCAACGCCGCCACCACCTCCACATCGAGCGCCGCCAGGGCCCTGAGGATCTCCACCACCGACACCGAATACCCGGCAAGCCGCTCCACCGCACTCAACCCCAACGTGAACCCCACCCGAGGCCGCACCGGCACCTCCCACAACCACCGCGGCACCACCGACACCCCGTTGTAGACGCCGAACCGCATCGGCAGATACCGGATGCCCGCGGTGTCCAGGCGGAACGCCTCTGGCAGCTGGTCCACCGTGAACTGACCTGTCGTCAACTCTTCGTCGTACCCGACTCCATGGCGTCGGCCGAGCTCGCCGAGCCACGCGCCGAGCGCGTCCCCCGCACCCCCCGCAGGCTCCCCCGCCTCTCCCGCGAGGCGGACGAACTGCTCCCGCACCCGACCGAAGAAATCCACCCCCCACGTCAACCGCCCATGCGCCGCACCACACACCCGCGCCGCCACCCCACCCGCGAACGTCCCCGGCTCCCACACCACCAGATCCGGCTCCCACCACCGGCAAAAACCCACCAACTCATCCACCAACGGCTCATTCACCAACCGGAACCACCACGGCACCACATCCGCATAACCCGCCCGCAGATACTCCAACGACAACAACTCACCCGGCACATCCGCCACATCGAACGGCGGCAACGCCGACCAGCGTTCGTCGCCGTGCCGGGCCTTCAGGACGCGCCACAGCTGGTGGTCGCGGCCGACGGGCACGGCCGTCAGACCGGCCCGGGTGATCTCCGGAACCAGCTCCGGCTGACTCGCCACCCGCACCTCATGACCGGCCGTGTCCAGGGCGTGCGCCAAGGACACCATGCTGAAGAAATGGGTGCGCACGGCATAGGCGGTGAAGAGAATCCGCATGGTCATGTCCCCCGAATGTCTCGCAGTTACGCCGCGGGCGTTCATGGCGGCCGACAGGAACCGATGCACAGCATGACCCAACGGGAGGAAAGGTGAAAGGGATAGTTCTCGCGGGCGGCACGGGCAGCCGTCTCATGCCGATTACGGCAGGCACGTCGAAACAGCTTCTGCCGATCTACGACAAGCCGATGATCTTCTACCCGCTCTCGGTTCTGATGTTGGCCGGAATCCGGGACGTCCTGATCATCGCGGCGCCGGAATCCATGCCCTCGATGCGCGGACTGCTCGGCGACGGCGGGCATCTCGGAATGAATCTCACGTACGCGGAGCAGACTGAGCCGCGCGGTATCGCGGATGCCTACATCATCGGCGCCGACCATGTCGGCAACGACCGTTCCGCGCTTATACTCGGCGACAACCTGTTCCACGGGGCAGGATTCCAGGACTTGCTGCGCGAGGCCCGGGAGAAGTCGGACGGCTGCACGCTCTTCGGCTATCCGGTGGCGGATCCCGAGCGTTATGCGGTGGCCGAGACCGACGCGCACGGAAACCTGATCGGCATCGAGGAGAAGCCGGCCCGCCCGGCATCCAAGAACGCCATCACGGGGCTCTATTTCTACGACAGCGACGTGGTGGAGATGGCGCGCGGACTGCGCCCGTCGCACCGCGGCGAACTGGAGATCACCGATGTCAACAAGCTCTACCTCGAAGCCCACGGCGCCCGCCTCGTGCAGTTGGGCCGCGGCTTCACCTGGCTCGACGCGGGCACGTTCCGGTCCCTGCTCGACGCCAGCCAGTACGTCCAGGTCCTGATGGACCGCCAGGGCGTGCGGGTGGCGTGCGTGGAGGAGATCGCGCTGCGGATGGGCTTCATCGACGCCGAGCAGTGCCGCGAACTGGGCCTGGCCATGGGCAACTCGGGCTACGGACGGTACGTCCGCGAGGTCGCGGAGGCCCTCGCGTGATGGCGGCACCGGAGGTGAGGGGGTGGTGGACATGCGTGTCCTGGTGACCGGCGGTGCCGGGTTCATCGGCTCGAACTTCGTGCGGCGCATGCTCGCGGGGGCGTACGCGGGGTTCGAGGACGCCGAGGTCGTGGTCCTCGACAAGCTGACCTACGCCGGGAATCCGAGCAATCTCGCCGAGGCCCTGGACGACCCGCGGCTGCGGTTCGTCCAGGCCGACATCTGCGACAGGGACGCCGTCCGGAGCGCGATCACGGGGGTCCGGACGGTGGTGCACTTCGCGGCGGAGTCGCACGTCGACCGGTCGCTGCTCGACGGCGACGCGTTCGTCGCCAGCAACATCGTCGGCAGCTACGAACTGCTGCGCGCCGCGCTGCGCACCGAGGTCGACCGGTTCGTCCTGGTCTCCACCGACGAGGTGTACGGCGAGACGGAGACGGTCTCCTGGACCGAGGACTTCCCGCTGCGCCCCAACTCCCCCTATTCGGCGTCGAAGGCGTCGGCGGAACTGCTCGCCCGGTCCTTCCACCACACATACGGACTCCCGGTCTGCACCGCTCGGGCCTCCAATACCTATGGGCCCTACCAGTTCCCGGAAAAGCTCATCCCGCTGTTCGTCACCCGACTCCTGGACGGCCTGACGGTCCCGCTGTACGGCGACGGCTCACAGGTGCGCGAGTGGATTCACGTCGACGACCACTGCCGGGGCCTCGCCCTCATCGCGGGCGCCGGGCGCCCGGGAGAGACGTACAACATCGGCGGCGGCACGGAGATATCCAATGCCGAACTCACCAAGATGCTCCTGGAGTTCCTGGACGCCGACTGGTCGCGGGTGCGTTTCACCGAGGACAGGAAAGGGCACGACCGACGCTATTCGATCGACTGCCGGAAGATCCGCGAAGAACTCGGCCACCGTCCGCTCGTCGCCTTCCGCGAGGGACTTCTCGACACCGTGCGCTGGTACGCGGACAACCGGAACTGGTGGGAGCCGCTGAAACGCCCCGGCGAGCTCCCTCTGGCCGCCATGGCGGAACCTCACTGACAGCCGCTTCGCCCTCACCCGGCGACAGCCGGCATTCCGGAAAGCGGCCGACCAGGATACGAGCAGGAAACGACCAGGACGCGACACACAGAAAGGCTCACGGAGATGGACCGGGCAGGCGTCAGGAAAGAGATCCAGAACTTCATGGATCAGTACTACGCACGCGAGGACGGCGTGGGGGAAGCCGCCGAGATGTACGACATCGACTCCTTCACCATGGTGCAGCTCGTCCTTTATCTGGAGGACAAGTTCAACATCGTCATCCTGGAGGAACTGCACGGATTCGGCGGCGGCGACTTCGACGCCTTCGCCGCGTTCGTGGCGGCCGCCGGCCAGGAGAACGATGCGGCGTGACCCGGGTCCTGTTCGTCCTCTACGCGGAAAAGACCCACCTGTTCATCCAGGTGCCGCTGGCACGGGCCTTCGCGGCGGCCGGTCATGAGGTGCGGGTGGCGAGTCAGCCGGAGCTTGTTCCGGAGATCACCCGGGCCGGTCTGACGGCCGTGCCCGTCGGCCGCGACCACGGCATGGGACGGCTCCTCGCCCTCCGCCCCGAGTTCAGAAGCCGCTTCGGGGGCAGCGACCTGCCGCCGTTCGATGTGGCGAATGTGCCGGGTGAGTTGTTGTCGTTGGAGTATCTGCGGGCGGGTTATGCGGATGTGGTGCCGTGGTGGTTCCGGTTGGTGAATGAGCCGTTGGTGGATGAGTTGGTGGGTTTTTGCCGGTGGTGGGAGCCGGATCTGGTGGTGTGGGAGCCGGGGACGTTCGCGGGTGGGGTGGCGGCGCGGGTGTGTGGTGCGGCGCATGGGCGGTTGACGTGGGGGGTGGATTTCTTCGGTCGGGTGCGGGAGCAGTTCGTCCGCCTCGCGGAGGAGGAAGCCGCCGCCGTCGGCACGGGCGGGGATCCGCTGGGTGAGTGGCTCGGGGCCTGCGCCGAGCGGTACGGCGTCGGATTCGACGAGGAGCTGACGACGGGCCAGTTCACCGCCGACCTGCTTCCCGCCCCCTTCCGGCTCGACACGGCGATCGACTACGTCCCGGTCCGCTACGGGACCTACAACGGGGTGTCGGTGGTGCCGCGGTGGTTGTGGGAGGTGCCGGTGCGGCCTCGGGTGGGGTTCACGTTGGGGTTGAGTGCGGTGGAGCGGCTTGCCGGGTATTCGGTGTCGGTGGTGGAGATCCTCAGGGCCCTGGCGGCGCTCGATGTGGAGGTGGTGGCGGCGTTGCCGGGTGCCGGGGAGATCCGGGAGGAGTTGGGTGGGGTGGTGGGGGAGCGGGTGCGGGTGGAGGAGTTCGTGCCGTTGGCGGCGCTGGCTCCGACGTGTGCGGTGATGGTTCATCACGGTGGGTTCGGCACGATCGGTACGACCTCCCTGCACGCCGTCCCCCAACTCGCCCTCGCCGAACAGCTCGACGCGATCTGGCTCGCCCGCGGCGTCACCTCCTACGGCGCCGGGACCGACCTCCCCGTGGCCGAGGCGACCGGCGAACGCGTCGCGCACGAAGTACGGCGGCTGCTCACGGAATCCTCCTTCACCGAAGGGGCACGGCGGCTGCGCGCCGACATGAGGGCCATGCCGAGCCCCGCCGAAGCCGTTCCCCACCTGCTCCGCCTCGCCGAACGGCACCGCCGCCCACCCCTGGCAGCCGCGCACCACCCTCAGCCGAAGAGCAACTGAAGGCAGGCGACGACATGACCAGCACGTCGGCACACGACGACCCGACCACGACACCGGGTGACGGGACCCCGGCCACGACACCGCAGCGGGCGGCCCCCGCTACGACACCGGGGCGGGCGGCGGCCCCCACGGCGCCGCCCCGCGTCGTCGTCACCGGCCGCGGCGTCGTCTCCCCGCTCGCCCCGGACTGGCCCGACACCTGGGCCGCCCTCGTCGCCGGGAAGAGCGGCATCCGCGACATCACCGGGTTCGAGGTGGGCGACCTGCCGGTCCGCATCGGCGGCGAGGTACCCGGCTTCGAGCCCGAGCGCCACCTGCCGCGGCACGTCGTCCGGCGCACCGACTGGACCATCCAGGTGGTCGTCGCGGCGGCCCGCATGGCGCTCCAGGAGGCCGGGATCGAGCTCGGCGAAGGGCTCGCGCCCCGGGTCGGGGTCGCCGTCGGCTCCATCATCGGCTCCACCCGGGTCGCCTCCCGCAACGCCATGGCCATGCGCGACGAGGGCTATGCCGCGGTCAGCCCGCAGGTGTTCCCCACGATGGGCATCAGCTCGGCCGCCGAGGTGTGCCTGGAGCTGGGCGCGCGGGGCCCGTCCGCGGAGATGGTCGCCGCCTGCGCCACCGGCACGGTGTGCGTCGGTGAGGCGGCCCGTTGGATCCGCGAGGGGCGGGCCGACGTCGTCGTGGCCGGGGGCATGGACGCCTTCGACCGCCTCGAGCTCGCGGCGGCGGCGCGGGCCCGGGTGCTCTCGCGCAGGACGGGCGACCCGACGACCGCGAGCCGCCCCTTCGACAAGGACAGGGACGGCTTCGTGATGGGGGCGGGCGCGGGCGTCCTGGTCCTGGAGAGCGCCGACCACGCCCGCCGCCGCGGAGCCGTGGTCCACGCCGAACTCGCGGGCTACGCGACCACCACGGACGCCCACCACCTGACGGCCCCCTCCCCCGACGGCGCCCAGGCCGAACGCGCGATGCGCACCGCCCTGGAGTCCGCCCGCGCCACCCCCGCCGACGTCGGCTACATCAACGCCCACGGCACCGGCACCCGCCTCAACGACGCCACCGAACTCACCGCGATCCGCCGGGTGTACGGCGACCACGCGCCCCGCGTCCCCGTCAGCTCGACCAAGAGCATGACGGGCCACATGCTCGCCGCGGGCGGCGCCGTGGAGGCCGCTGTCGTCACCGAGGCCATCCGCACGGGCGTCGTGCCGCCCACCCTCAACTGCGACTCCCCCGAGGACCCGGCGATGAACTTCGTCGCACACCAGGCCCAGGAGCACCACGTGGAGGTCGGCGTCAGCCACTCCTTCGGCTTCGGCGGCCACAACGCCGTTCTCGTACTGCGGCGTTGGCGGGACTGAGGGCCCGTCTGCGGGACTGACGGGCCTGCTGACGGGACTGGCGGACCCGTTCGCGGGACTGGCGGACCCGTTGGCGTGGCGGACCCGTTGGCGGGACTGACCGCGCCCGCGGCCCGCCTCCGCCGTCGGGTCCTCCGGGAGCCGCACGCCCCTCAGTCCACCCGGACCCCGGGCACGTACCGGATCCACCGTCCGCCACCGTCCCGGAACTCCTGCTCCTTCGCCATGATCTCCTCCGCGTGGTTCCACGCGAACAGCACCGCGTACGGCGGGCGGTCCTCGGCGAAGCGCTGGTGGGGCACCACCGGGATGTGGGATCCGGGGGTCAGCCGTCCCTGTTTGGCGGGCGTCGTGTCCGTGACGTACGCGATCAGCTCGGGACCGATGCCGCAGTAGTTGAGCACCGTGGCGCTCTTGGCCGTGGCGCCGTAGCCGACGACGCCCTTGCCTTGGGAGCGCAGCTCGCGCAGGAGCGAGGTGAGGTCGTCGCGGGCCTTCAGGACCCGGTCGCGGAAGCCCTCCAGGGTGTGGCGCGCGGTCAGCTCCGCGGCCGCCTCCTCGGCGAGCAGCTCGCCCACGGCCGCGCTGCGCTCGCGTGCGCCGTCGTGGGCCAGGGTGTAGCGCACCTCGCCGCCGTGCACGGTCAGGCGCTCCACGTCCACAAGGTCCAGGCCGTGCAGGCGCGCCATCTCCGCCACCGACCTGGCCGTGAAGTAGTAGAAGTGCTCGTCGTACATCTGGTCGAAGGACGTCTGCCGCACGATGTCGGCGAAGTAGGGGTCCTCGAAGACGAACACGCCGTCGGGTGCGAGGAGTTCGCGCACCCCGCGCAGCACCGAGCCCATGTACGGGATGTGGCACAGGGTGTTGGCGGCGTAGATGACCGCGGCCCGGCCGTCGGCGGCGCGGATGGCGCGGGCGGTCTCCTCCTCGAAGAAGTCCTTGCGCACCCGGATGCCGCGGGCGGCGGTGACGTCGGCGACCGAGCCGGAGGGCTCCACGCCCAGATGCCGGATGCCCGCCTCGGCGACCGTCGCGAGCATCACGCCGTCGTTGCAGCCGAGTTCGACGATGAACGCGTCGTCGCCGGTCAGTTCGGTGCCGACGAAACGCTCGGCGACGCCCCGGAAGTGTTCCCGCATTCGGGCGGAACCGGAGGAATGGTAAGGGTAATGATCGTGGAACATGCGCTCGCGCGGCACTTCGTGGAGCAGCTGCACCATCGTGCATGCGTCACAGGCTCCGACGACCAGTTGGAAGAAGTGTTCAGGAGCCGTTGAATCGGGCGGCAGGAAGCAGTCCGATATCGGCTGTTTCCCGAAGTCCATGAATGCGACGACCTCACCGCCGCAGACGCGGCACGCGGCAGACTCCGGCATATTGCCTCTCCTCCGTGAGCGGATCGCTCCCCGGCCGCGACGGGACGCCGCGATACGGCGACCGCGGATATCGCGGCCACCGGATCGGGGAATTACTCAGAGGCTACGGACGAGTCGGGGCGAGGGGAACGGGACGCGTCGTCCGCGATTTCCGGGCCGAGCGCGGTGGCCGCGGCCTCGTCGACTTTTCGGATCATCCAGTCGTTGAGGTCGCTCTCCATGTGCTGGGCGGCCTTCTCCCACCGGTCGCACTGCTCGGCCGACGCGGTCACCTGCACATCCTCCGTCGGCCCCGCATCCTGCGGCGCGGCGCGCGCGGCCCGCAGGTGCCGGCGCAGCTCGTTGCGGGACCAGCCGTGCTCCTCCGCCTGGGTCAGCCAGTGGTCCTGCGCCGATGCGGGCAGCGCCGCGACCTCGGCGTGGTGCTGCAGGCTCAGTCCGTCCCGCCGGCGGGACGGAGGGAACTTGCGGGCGATCCAGGCGTAGTTGCGCAGCGTCTGGTAATCGAGCGACGTTTGCTCGATCGCATCGCGATAGCGGCGCGGATAGGTCTGCTGGCCGAATACCAGCCAGTCTCCCAGCCACCACGCGGATGAATCGACAATGGCAAATATCTGCTCTCCGATGGTTTTCCAGTGCTCCAGTGGCAGATAATCGGGCAAGGAGAGCGAGGACCGTCGCGTGCGCGCCCGGTCGTCCACGGTTAGCTTCTCCTGCGGGCCGCTCATGTTCGGTGTGGGATGTCGTAGATTCGGCATGGCGCTGTCTCCCCCGGTGACGGCTCATCATGAAGCGATTCGAGCGGTCAGTAAAGAAACAGTAATGAGGGGTCCGGCCGGGCACAAGGGGAGTGCGCCGTTCTCGGCCGTCGCGGCCAGCCTCGTCAGGGCCGCACACGCGATCACCCCGTCCGTTCCGTCCCGCCCCACCCGTCTCGTGCCCCTGCCGGAAAGAGGACCATGAAGCAGGATCGCGGTGATCCGTCAGCGTCCGTGTGCGTCGTCGGCGCGGGGCCGCGCGGAACGTCGATCGTGGAACGCATCGCGGCCAACGCGCCGGAGCTCCTTGGCGACCGGGAATTCGCGATCCATCTGGTCGACCCCTTTCCGCCGGGTTCCGGCCGCACCTGGCGGACGTCGCAGAGCGAACTGCTGTGGATGAACTCGGCGGCCGAGCAGGTGACGATGTTCCCGGACAGCTCGGTGCGGTGCGCGGGGCCCGCCCGTCCCGGGCCGACGACGGGCCGGTGGCTGGCGGAGACCGGCCGCGGCCCGCTCCACGACGGCCACTACGCGTCCCGCCCGGCACAGGGGCGCTATTTGCAGGAGTTCTTCCACGGCGTACGCGCCCGGATGCCGGCGAACCTGCGTCTGCACCTCCACCGCGCGACCGCCGTGGACGTCCGCGACGCCGGTACGGACCGCCAGCGCGTGGTCCTCGACGACGGCCGCGGAACGGTGCCCGCGGCCCAACTCGTCCTCGCCCAGGGACACACGGACGTCGTCACCGACTGCCCTCGTGGCCTCACCCGCATCGGCCCCGGGCGCGCCGACGAGGACAGGCTCGACCGGATACCCACGGGCGCCCCGGTGGTCGTGCGCGGCCTCGGGCTCGTCTTCATCGACTGCCTGCTGCTGCTCACCGAGGGCCGCGGCGGCCGCTTCACGCGCTCGCGCCCCGACGGCCGCCTCCGCTACCGCCCCTGTGGCCGCGAGCCCCTGCTGTACGCGGGCTCCCGGCGCGGAGTCCCCCCGTACCCCAAACCCGCGTACACCCTGAACTCGCCCGCACCGCCGCCGCGTCACCTCACCCCGGAGCTGTGCCGCGCCCGGCTGCGCCGCCCGGACTTCGACTTCGACCGTGACCTGTGGGCGCCGGCGCTCCTGGAGCTGTGCTGGGCGTACTACCACGAGCTGTTCACGGCCCACCCGGACCGCACCCGCATGGACTGGGCGTCGTTCGCCGCGCAGTTCGAGCGCTTCGCGGGCAACGACGACCGTGCCGCCAAGCTCGTCGGGGCCGCCGTCCCTGACCCCGACGACCGCTTCGACCCCGCTCGGCTCACGGCCCCGCTGGCCGGGCACCTCTCCCCCGATCCGCGTGCGCTCCAGCGCCGCGTCCGCGCGCACCTGCGGGACAGTGTGCGCCGTCGGAGGGAGCCGCGGCACAGCGCGCACGTGGCGGTGATCCGCGCGCTCGGCGCGGTCGGCGGCGTCCTCGGGGACCTGTACAACGCGGGGGAACTCCCTCCCGCGGCCGCCGCGGTGGCGCTGCGTCGCTTCTCCGTCGGCGCCTTCCTCAGCAGCGGGCCGCCGCCGCTGCGCATGGAGCAGTTGATCGCGCTGAGCGAGGCGGGCGTCGTCACCTTCACGGGCCCCGACACGACGGTGACCACCGACGAGGAGGCCCCCGCCTTCCGCGCCGCGAGCCCGCACGTCCGGGCGACGTACACCGCCCGGATCCTCCTGGACGCCCATCTGCCCGAGCCCGACCTCGCCCGTACCGCCGACCCGCTCCTGCAGCGTCTCCTCGCGGCGGGCCACATCAGCGAGGAGACCGCGCCGGACGCCTCCGGCGACCCCCGCCCCACCGGCGCCCTGCGGGTCCGCGACGGCCACCCGCTCGACTCGACGGGCCGCGCGCACGCCACCTGGTTCGTCGCAGGACCCGAGCAGTTCCCGCACGCGGGCACCGACGCTGGGTTCTTCCGCCGCAACGACGAGATGGCCCGCGCGGTCCTGCTGGCGGCCCGCAGGGCCAGACCCCTGTGGTAGCACTGCTGCCATGAAGGACAACCCCGCCGTACGCACCGGCTACCACCACGGCTCCCTGCCCGCGGCGCTCACCGCGGCGGCGCTCGAACTCCTCGACGAGCAGGGGCTAGAGAAGGTGACGGTGCGTGAGGTGGCGCGGCGCGCCGGGGTGTCGGCGGGCGCGCCGTTCCGGCACTTCGCGGACCGGCAGGCGCTGCTCACAACGGTGGCGGACCTGATCCTCGCGGACCTGGAGCAGTGGCAGCGCGACCAGGTGGCCGCCGCCGACGGCTCCGCGATGCGCGCGATCGGCCTGGGCTTCGTGCGCTACGCGATCCGTCATCCGCACCGGTTCGAGCTGGTCAAGTCCAGTGTGTTCCGGCCCGGGCAGCCCGCGGGGCTGCAAGCCCGTGTCTCCGGCATCGAACGGGCCTTCACCGACCTCATCGTCGCCGACCAGAACTCCGGCACGCTGCGCCCGGGCGACCCCGCCCTGGTGGCGCTCGCCGGGCAGGCCCTGGTCTACGGCCTCTCCCAGATGATCGTCGACGGCTTTCTGCCCCAGGCCGAGGCGGAGCACCTGGCCGGTCAGGTGCTCGACCTCTTCGGCATCGGCATCGCCAACATCCCGACCACTTAACCCCAACTCCGCCGCACACAGGCCCTGTTGCTCCTCGCACCCACACCCTCTCGCTCCTCGCACCCACACCCCCTCACCCCTTGACCGCCCCCTCACCCCCTGGTGTAATCACCGCTCACACCGCATGTAATCAGCGCTCACGCGGCTCGCTCCTCCGACCCGCGCAGCCAGCCCCCCGCCCCCTTGGAGGCCGCATGTCCACCAAGACAGCCACCGGCTACACCACCGCGGCCGCGAAGGGCGACACGGTGGTCCTGCTGATCGGCATGCGCGTCAACCACTTCTGGGCGGTGCACCAGTGGGTACCGGTCTTCTACGCGATGCTGCGCATGCTCCGCGAACTCGCCGCCGATCCGAGCCGCGGCCTCCTCGGCCGCGTCCTGCTCACCGCGTCGCCGCGCACGTACTACGTGGTGCAGTACTGGGAGTCCAAGGACAAGCTGTACGCGTACGCCACCGCGCCCGACGCCTTCCACCACAAGGCCTGGGCCATCGCGAACCGCAAACAGCGCGCGGGCAGCCTGCGCGGGCACGTCGGCCTGTGGCACGAGACGTACATCGCCCCCGAGGGCTCGTACGAGTCCATCTACTTCGACATGCCACCCTTCGGCCTCGCTGCGGCCACCGGGAGTCTGCCCGTGGAGCGCCGGGGGCGCCGGGCGGCCCAGCGGTTCGCACACCGGGCGGAGAACGGGAGCGGCGCGGCGCGCCCCTGAGAGCTTGCCCGAAAAGGCGGATGCGACCAGGTGAGCGGTCGGCCAGCGGGAGCACGACGGCCGCGGTAAGGACTGATGAAAGCCTCTGTAGCGATCGCACAGTTTCCCCTCACCTGGGACATCGAGGCCAACCTCGCGGCCATCACCTCGCTCCTGGCCGACGTCAAGCCAGACGAGATCGTCGTGTTGCCCGAAGGCGCCTTGTCCGGCTACGGCGCCGACCTCTCCGCCCTCGATCACCTTCAGCCCTCGGATCTCGCGCACGCCATGGACCGCCTCGCAGAACGGGCACAACGCAAGGCCATCCACCTGTTCTGCGGCACACTGCTCTTCGAGCACGGCACTTGGAGCAATGCCGCCCTGTACTTCGCCCCGGACGGCACCCGCTGGACCTACCGGAAGGTCAACCTGGCAATGAGCGAGCGTGGCCGACTCGCTCCCGGGGCAGAGCTGTCGACGCTCCCGTTGCGCCTGGCGGGCGGGCCCGTCAGCCTCGGCGTTCAGATCTGCCGGGAGATCCGCTTCCCCGAGCAATGGCAGCATCTGGCCGACCGCGGAGCCCGGGCGTTCGTCTACCTCACCCATGCGGCCAATCCCTCGGAGCCTGCCGGTGTCTGGCGAAGCCACCTCATCAGCCGCGCCGCCGAGAACCAACGCTTCGTCCTGGCCGCCAACGTGGCGGACCCGCGCCAGCACTGCCCCAGCATGGTCATCTCGCCGAGAGGGGAGGTCCTCGTAGAGGCGGAATCCGACGAGACCACCGTGATCAGAACCACGATCGACTTCGATGAGCCCGCCAACTGGTATCTCGGTCAGCGCCGACAGGACCTCGTGAAGTTGAGCTACCGAGAAGGGCGTACCGGGAGAAGCCGCCCGCCAGGGCAAGACGGGCCGCCGAAGCCGAAGTAGACGGCAGCGTGGACCTCGCCGCGCGAACGCCGGACGGGCCTTTTGGGGGACGGTCCGGCCCGGGCTTTTGCCGGGCCCCGGGGGGCCTGGCCCGGCACCTGCGGGGGCCCTTACGCCTGCGCGTATCCACCGTCGGCGAAGAACTCGGCACCGTTGACGTAACTCGACGCGTCCGAGGCGAGGAACGTCGTCACCGCGGCGATCTCCTTGGGCTCGGCGAGGCGGCCCAGCGGGACGTCCTCCTCGGCCTGCTCGAGCACCTCGGCCGGGATCAGCTCCAGCAGCCCCGGGGTGCGCGTACCGCCCGGCGACACGACGTTGACCCGAAAGCCGTGTGCGCGCGAGCTGAGGGCCCAACCGCGGGCAAGACTGCGCACAGCGGCCTTCGACGCCGCATAGACCTCGAGCCCGGCGTCGGGCCGCGTGGCGGCGGTCGAGCCCGTCAGGATCACCGAAGCGCCGGCATTGAGATGCGGCAGCGCCTGCTGGAAAGTGAAGATCGTCCCCTTGACGTTGGTGGCGAACACGGAGTCGACCATCTCCTCCGTCACCTCGCCGAGCGGAGCTGCGATGCCGATGCCGGCGTTCGCGACCAACACGTCGATACCACCGGCCTGTTCGCGCACCGCCTGGTAGAACGCGTCGAGCTCCGCAGGCACCGAGACATCGCACACCACTCCGATCACGCCGCTGCCGAGTTCGGCGGCCGCGGCGTCCAGCGTGTCCTTGCGACGACCGGTGATGAACACCTGGGCCCCTTCATCACGAAACGCGCGCGCCGTGGCGAAACCGATGCCGGTACTGCCTCCGGTGATCACAGCGACTTTGCCTGCCAAGACGGCCATGTCGACCTCCTCAAGAATTATGGACCGCTGAGTCAATAACTATCCGCGATATGGACCGAGCGGTCAAGAACGAGGTTTCGGGGCGGCGCCTCCGCGGCCTGAGCCGTCCGCGCTGCAGCGCGGACGGGAGCACTGTCGGCAGGCTCGTTGCGCGAGAAGCGCGGTGTGTGGTGTGTAGCGCGCAGCATGAAGGCGCACCCGACAGAGCTTGGGCCCGCAGGGCTTCTGGCGGTTCCAGGTCGGCAGGCCGGTGGCTGCTACTGCGGCGTGAGAGCGGGCAGGAGTCGCGTCAGCGCGGACTGCGCTGCCGCGGTGAGGGTGTCGATGTCCATACCGGTGCGCCCGAGGGCGATCAGGCCGAGCTGGGCGACGAGAACGCTGCGAGCGGTCTCGGCGGGGTCCGCATCGGGGGCGAGGTCGCCTTCACGTCGGGCCCGCTCGAGCGCCTCGGTGAGGATGGCGGTGATCGCGTCGTAGGTGCGGCGGGCCTCGGCGGCCACTTCCGGAGCACTGGAGGCGAGTTCGGCGTTGCTGTTGGCCAGCAGGCACCCTCGACGCGCGACTTCCCCGGTGGGGTCGGCAGCCGGGCCGAGCACGAATTCGCGCACCAAGTCGACCCCTCGCGCCGCGGACCCCAAGCGCTCGCGCAGCATCAGCAGGTTCGCGTTGTCGTAGTCACGCAGCACCCGCAGGAACAGGTTGCGCTTGTCCCCGAACGCGCCGTACAAGCTGCCCTTGCCGAGCCCGCTGACACGCAGCAAGTCCTCCAGGGACGTCCCCGCGTAGCCCTTGTCCCAGAACTCATCGCGGACAGCGAGAATCACACGATCTTCGTCGAACTTGCGAGGCCGGGCCATGCCCTCATCGTAGTAGTGAGCAGTTCTGGGCCGTACGGGCCAGAACCAGGTTCGCCACCCCCCGGGCCCCGGGGGGTGGCTTCATCGCGGGTCGGGGACCACGCCTGGCTGAGCCATGCCCCGCATCCCTCACGGAGAGTTCAGCAGAACGGTGCCGAGCGCGGTGAGCGTGTGGAGAGCCGTATTGCGGTGCCGGGCCGTGTGCACCAGGCCTGCTTGCCGCAGGGTCGTGGCGTGTTCGCTCGCCGTGGAAGGCGTGACAACGGCCAAGAGGGCAAGCTCTTCCTTTGAGCAGGGTTCAAGTACAGGTCCTGAGAGCCGGAGCCGGGCGGCCCGGAGCCGGACGTGGGGCTGAGAGCCGGAGCCGGGCACCGGGCTCGACCCGGCTCAGCCGAGGAAGCTCAGCCGCACCTGGCGGTTCGGGTTGTCCTTGTTGGTGTCGACCAGGCACACCGACTGCCATGTGCCCAGTTCCAGGACCCCGCCGATCACGGGCAGCGTCGCGTGCGGGGCGACGAGGGCGGGCAGAACGTGGTCGCGGCCGTGGCCGGGGCTGCCGTGGCGGTGCTGCCAGCGGTCGTCGGCCGGCAGGAGGGTGTGCAGGGCGGCGATGAGGTCGGTGTCGCTGCCCGCGCCGGTCTCCAGGACCGCGATGCCGGCCGTGGCGTGCGGGACGAACACGTTGAGCAGGCCGTCGCGGCCGCGGGCCGCCTCGCGCAGGAAACTCTCGCACTCGTGGGTGAGGTCGACGACCGTCTCCTCCGAGCCGGTCGTGACGTTCAGGATGCGGGTGGTGAAGGCGTCGGACATGCCTCCCATCCTCCATCAATCCGGCTCTCCGGCGACTCCGCACACCGGGCGTTCTCCCATTCAGTGATACGACGTGTCCATTCCACGAGACGCCGTTGACCGTTCGCGGAGCGGATCGCTACGTTCTGCCGCATGTTGCGCTCAGCCCCGCTCACTTCGCGCGGTCACATCGACCTGCTGCGAGTGGCTTCCGCCGCGTGTCACCGCGGCCGCTGACGCCTTCTCCTCCGCTCTCTGCGGCCTTCCCGCCGTCCTCCCCGCGGGCCCGTCCGGCCCCGGCCGTCCCCTCTGAGCCCGCCCGGCCCTGAGGGACGCCCGCCCGCGGCCCGCGCTGGCTCCGCCGCACCACCGGACCCGTGCTCCTGCTCACCCTGTGGCACACCCTCAGCGCCACCGGGGTGCTGAGCGCCGACGTGCTCGCCTCCCCCGCGACGATCGCCCGGGTCGCCGGTGACCTCATCGAGGACGGCTCGCTGACCTCCGCCATGGGCGTGTCGCTCCAGCGCGTCGCGATCGGTCTGCTCCTCGGCACGGCCGTGGGCACCGGCCTCGCGCTCGTCTCCGGGCTCTTCCGCATCGGCGAGGACCTGATCGACGCCGGCGTGCAGATGCTGCGGACCGTGCCGTTCGTCGGGCTCATCCCGCTGTTCATCATCTGGTTCGGCATCGGCGAGACACCGAAGGTCGCCATCATCACGCTCGGCGTCTCGTTCCCGCTGTACCTGAACGTGTACGCGGGAATCCGCGGCGTCGACGCCCACCTCATCGAGGCCGGTGAGTCGTTGGGGCTCACCCGGTGGGGGCTCGTCCGACATGTGATCCTCCCCGGCGCCCTGCCCGGCGCCATGACGGGCCTGCGCTACTCCCTCGGGATCGCCCGGCTCGCCCTCGTGTTCGCCGAGCAGATCAACGCCGACTCCGGCATCGGCTTCCTGATGGTCCAGGCCCGGGACTTCCTGCGGACGGACGTGATCGTCGTCTGCCTGATCGTGTACGCCTTCCTCGGCCTGCTCGCCGACTTCGTGGTCCGCTCTCTCGAAAGGCTGCTGCTGCAATGGCGACCGACGTTCACCGGCCGGTGACCGGCCCCGCACACCCGGCCCCCGCCGAGCGCTCACGTCCGGCCCCCACCAAGGCCAACGCCTCATACCCGCCCCACACCGGCACCGACGTCTCACCCCCCGTCGACCCCACCGCCCGGGAAGCCGACGGCACCCCGCCCCCTCCCGCCACCGTCGTCCACGTGGACGGCCTCACCCGCGCCTTCGACGGCCGCGCCGTCATCGACAGGCTCCACCTCGATGTGCGGGCCGGGGAGTTCGTGGCCCTGCTCGGGCGCAGCGGCTGCGGCAAGTCCACGCTCCTGCGGATCCTCGCGGGCCTCGACCGTGACATCGAGGGCACCGCGCTCGTGCCGCGCCGCAAGGCCGTCGCGTTCCAGTCACCGCGCCTCATGCCCTGGAAGCGGGTGTGGCGCAACGTCCTCCTCGGCCTCCCCGGCAAGCCCGAACGGGCCGTCGCGGAGCGGGCGTTGGCGGAGGTCGGGCTCGGCCACCGGTCGACGGCCTGGCCCAGGACGCTGTCCGGCGGGGAGGCCCAGCGCGCCTCGCTGGCGCGCGCCCTGGTGCGCGAACCGGATCTGCTGCTCCTCGACGAGCCGTTCGGCGCCCTCGACGCGCTGACCCGGGTCAAGGCACAGCGGCTGGTCGACGAGTTGTGGCAGCGCCGGGGCTGCGCCGTGCTGCTCGTCACCCATGACGTGGAGGAGGCGGTGCTGCTCGCCGACCGGGTCCTGGTCATGGACGAGGGCGTCATCGCGCACGAGCAGCGGATCGACCTGCCGCGCCCTCGCGACATCGCCGACCCCCGCTTCGCCGCGCTGCGCGCGGGGCTCCTGGAACGCCTCGGCGTGGAGACCCCGAGCGCCGCCCCCGCCCCCTCGCCCGTCTCCGCCCCGACCAGTTCGACCACACCCCCTCCCCCTCCTCTGCCTCCGCCACCTCCTCCCCGACGCCCGCCGCCACCCGCCCCCTCCCCACGACGGCCTCGTAGAACGGATCCCCTCATGCCGCGCCCGCCGCACTCCCCGCACACACGCCGACCGCGACATCTCATCCCTCTCCTGCTCCTCCCTCTGACCCTGACGCTCAGCGCGTGCGGCGCCTCCTCCGCCAACACCTCCGGTGGGGGACTCGGCGGCGGCAACACCGACGGCAAAGGGCCACTCACCCTCAACGTCGGCGACCAGAAGGGTGGTTCGGAGGCCGTGCTCCGCGCCGCCGGGGAGCTCGACGACCTCCCGTACAAGATCAAATGGTCGACGTTCACGTCCGGTCCGCCGCTCCTGGAGGCCGTCAACGCCAAGGCCGTCGACCTCGGCGCGGTCGGCAACACGCCGCCGGTGTTCGCCGCGGCCGCGGGCTCGAAGATCTCCGTCATCGCGGCGACGCACGGCACCGCGCACGGCGAGGTGATCGCCGTGCCGAAGGACTCCGAGCTGCGCGAGACGGCGGACCTCAAGGGCAAGTCCGTGGCGGTGGCGCAGGGTTCGTCGGCGCACTACCAACTGCTCGCCTCCCTCAAGAAGGCGGGGCTCACGCTCAAGGACGTCGACGTCAAGTACCTGCAGCCCGCCGACGCGCTCGCGGCGTTCAGCGGCGGCAAGGTCGACGCGTGGGCGGTGTGGGACCCGTACACCTCGCAGGTGCTGCGCGGCGGCAAGGCCCGGGTGCTCGCCGACGGCGAGGGCGTCGTGAACGGGCTCGGCTTCCAGGTCGCCGCGCCGGGCGCGCTCAAGGACAAGAAGAAGTCCGCGGCCGTCGCTGACTATCTGAAGCGGCTGCGCAGGGCCCAGGACTGGGTCTTCAAGCACCCCGAGGCCTGGGCGAAGGTGTGGGCGAAGGACACCGGACTGCCGTACGAGGTGGCGCTCGACGCGGTCAAGCGCACCAACGGGACCCGGGTGTTCGTGGCGGTCGACAAGAACGTCGTCGACTCCGAGCAGCAGATCGTCGACGCCTTCGCCGATCTCGAGCTCATCCCGCACCGCGTCGACTTCGGCGATTTCACGGACACCCGGTTCAACGGCTCGCTGCCGCCCTCCACCACCGCGCCCCGTACGTACAAGGAGTCCTGAGCATGACCGTGCGCCTCCACTGGTTCCTGCCGACGGGCGGCGACGGCCGCACCCTCGTCGACCGGCACGCCTACACCGACGGCGGCATCACCCGCTCCCGCGTCACCCCGGTCACCGGCGTGCGGGCGCCCGACATCGAGTATCTGGCGCAGATCGCCAAGGCCGCCGAACAGCTGGGCTTCGAGGCCGTGCTCACCCCGACCGGCACCTGGTGCGAGGACGCCTGGCTCACCACCGTGGCGCTCGCCCAACACACCGAACGCCTGAAGTTCCTGGTGGCGTTCCGGCCCGGGGTGATCTCACCGGTCCTCGCGGCGCAGATGGCGTCCACGTACCAGCGCATCACCCGCGGCAGGCTGCTCCTGAACGTCGTGAGCGGCGGCGACTCCACCGAACAGCGGCGCTTCGGCGACCACCTGGACCACGACCGGCGCTACGCCCGCACCGACGAGTTCCTGTCGGTGGTGCGCGGCGCGTGGGGCGGCCGCCCCTACGACTTCGACGGCGAGCACTACCGCGTCGAGGGCGGCCTGACCGCGCTGCCGCCGGACCCGCTTCCGGAGATCTTCTTCGGTGGTTCGTCGGCGGCCGCGGGCCCGGTCGCCGCCCGGCACAGCGATGTGTATCTGACCTGGGGCGAGCCGCCCGAGCAGGTGAAGCAGAAGATCGACTGGATCCGGGGGCTCGCCGAGGCCGAGGAGCGCACCGTGCGCTTCGGGATCCGCCTGCACACCATCTCCCGCGACTCCTCCGCGGAGGCCTGGGCCACCGCGGCGCGGCTGCTCGACGACCTCGCCCCGGACACCGTCGCCGCCGCCCAGGAGGCGCTCGGCCGCAGCGAGTCCGTGGGCCAGCAGCGGATGCTCGCGCTGCACGGCGGCTCCCGCGACGACCTGGAGATCTCACCCAACCTGTGGGCGGGCGTCGGCCTGGTGCGCGGCGGCGCGGGCACCGCGCTCGTGGGCAGCCACGCCGAGGTGGCCGACCGGATCGAGGAGTACCACGCGCTGGGCATCGAGCACTTCGTGCTGTCCGGCTATCCGCACCTGGAGGAGGCGTACTGGTTCGGCGAGGGCGTCCTTCCCGACCTCGCGGCGCGCGGCCTTCTCCCCCGCATCCCGGCCTCGCCCCTGACCGGTGTCCCGGCGGCGAACGGGCGACCCGCGTCCGCTCCGGGCGGCGCGCCACTGCTCGTGGCCGGGGGGCGCTGAGCACACCCGCGCCCGGGAAGATCGAGCACACCCGCGCGCCCGGGAAGATCTCGGCTCCTGCCGCAGTTAGTAGAAGCGTGAACGACATCGGGGTACGAGACGCGGGCGTCACCGAGGTGGACGTTGTGGTGATCGGCGCTGGTCAGGCGGGTCTGTCCAGCGCCTATCACCTGCGGCGCCGGGGATTCGAGCCGGAGCGGGACTTCGTCGTCCTCGACCACGCGCCCCGGCCGGGCGGCGCATGGCAGTTCCGGTGGCCGTCGCTGACGTACGGCAAAGTGCACGGCATGCACGCCCTGCCGGGCATGGAGCTGACGGGCGCGGACCCCGAGCGGCCCTCCTCGGAGGTGATCGCGGAGTACTTCGACCGCTACGAGCAGCGCTTCGACCTGCGCGTACGCCGCCCCGTCGACGTCCATCGCGTCAGCGAGGGCGGCGGCGGACGGCTGCTCGTCGCGACCTCGGCGGGGGTCTGGTCGACCAGGGCGCTGATCAACGCGACGGGCACCTGGGACCGGCCGTTCTGGCCCCGGTATCCGGGCCAGGACACCTTCCGGGGCCGCCAGCTGCACACCGCGATCTACCCGGGCCCCGAGGCCTTCCGCGGCCGGCGGGTGATCGTCGTGGGTGGTGGCGCGTCCGGCACCCAGCACCTGATGGAGATCGCGCCGTACGCGGCCGCGACCTGGTGGGTGACGCGACGGCCGCCCGTCTTCGCCGAGGGGCCCTTCGACGAGGACCGGGGCCGTGCCGCCGTCGCGATGGTGGAGGAGCGGGTACGCCAGGGACTGCCGCCGCTGAGCGTGGTGTCGGTCACCGGGCTCCCCGTCAACGACGCGGTGCGCAAGGCACGCGAGGACGGCGTCCTCGACCGCCTGCCGATGTTCGACCGGATCACGCCGACCGGCGTCGAGTGGGACGACGGGCGGCACGTCGAGGCCGACGTCATCCTCTGGGCGACCGGCTTCCGCGCGGCGATCGACCATCTGGCACCGCTGCGCCTGCGTGAGCCGGGCGGCGGGATCCGCATGGACGGCACGCGCGCGGCGGCCGACCCCCGCGTCCACCTGGTCGGGTACGGCCCCTCGGCCAGCACGATCGGCGCGAACCGGGCGGGGCGGGCGGCGGTACGGGAGATCGTGCGGCTGCTTGAGGGGTCGCCCGTCGCGGTGTGACGGCCCGTTCCGGGCGGACCGGGCTCCCTCACCTTGCCGATTGACAGTCCGTCAGGCCCCCTTGCACCGGGTCGACTTACGTGGTGACGCGCTGGAAGGCGCGCCTCCGCGACGTCATGCGCCCTCGCTCCCCGCCGACTCGACCGGCGGGACCGCGAGCAGCGTCCGGTAGTGCCCCGCCGGATGCGGCTCCCCCACCGGCTCCCCCGCGACCTCCACCCAGGCGTGCGCCTGGAACGGACTGGTCCGCACTCCCGTGCACCACGTCGGCCACACCCCCCGGCCGCGGCACAGCAAGGCCGTCGCGATGGACCGTTGCAGACAGGCCTGGCCCGCGCAGCGCAGACTCACGGACACGATGTCGCGACGCGCCGAGGCGGCCTGTTCGGCGTCGGCGGGCCGGGCCCCGCGGCGCAGGAACTCCAGGACCGCGCGCACCCGGGCCGGGCGTGCGCCCGCGAGCATCCGGGCCACCGCGACGGCGAGCAGCGGCAGGACCCTGCGGTGCAGGGGAAGCCGGTCGCGGGCGGACAGGGCGACGGGGGCGCTCATCGCGACTCCACCACCAGGCGGGCCTCGCGCAGCGACTCGACGAGACGGGTCACGTCGCGCTGGGCCGCGTCGGGGGCGGCGCGGTGGCGGGTGGCCAGCTCCTGCGCGGCCTGGTCGTGGCTGCGGCCGTCGAGCAGGTTCCTGAGCACCAGGACGCCGGTGGGGTTCAGCTGCCAGTAGCGGCCGGTGCGCTGGTGGAGCAGGACGGCGCCGTCGTCGGTCTCGGCCAGGGAGACGTCGGGGTGCAGGGTCAGGGTCATCGGGGTCTCCCGGTCACGGTCGTCGGGCGTTGTCGGTCGGGGGGTGCCTCGCGGCAGTCGGGGGGCGGTGCCTCGCGGCGGTCAGGGGCGTCAGGGCCTCGCGGCGGTCGGCAGCGTTCGTGGCTCGCGGACGCCAGGGGATGCCGAACCCCCGGTCGGGGCCGTCACGAACTCCCCAGTGGGAGCGGACTGCGGGCGGCGCGGGCCCAGGTCTCGCAGCCGAGGAGCTGCTCCACGGCGATGTCCCGGGAGGAGTCGGCCTGCGGAGCGAGCAGGTAGGCGCGCACCGACTCCGGGTCGATGAGTCCGAGGTCGGCGAGGACGGTGCCGGACGAGAACACGTCGATGATGGCGGCGAGGTTGGCCTGCCGGCCGGCCCGCAGGTCCGCGCTGAAGTCGCCCTTCGACGTCCGGTCGAGGACCGCGTCCGGCACGAGCCCGCGCATGGACCGGGCGAGCAGGGGCTTGTACTGCCACGGCGTGGTGCGTTCGTGCGGGCGGACGGCCAGGACCGCCTCGACGACCCGGTCGTCGAGGAAGGGCTGTTCGAGGCGGACGCCCTCGGCGGCGAACAGGCGGGACACCTGACGGTAGGCGGGTGAGGTGATCCGCAGCGCGGCGAGGTTCTGGTGCGGGCCCCGGTCATCGGCGAGGGGGCGGGCGTGCTCGGCGGTCGCGCGCAGGGCGGCGCGGGCGGCGTCGATCGCGATGCCCGTGGCCCAGGCGGGCGCGCGCAGCGGTGCGAGGCCCCAGCCGATGGACGGCAGCCGCGGGGGCGGTGGCGGGGCGGTGAGGTCGTCGGCCTGGGCACGCCACCACTGGGCGATGCTCTCGGCACGGGCGAGCTGGGTCAGACAGCCCCACAGCGGCCAGCGGCCGAGCGCCCTGCTGCCGCGCAGGTGCCGCAGGAGGGTGAGGGGGTGGCGGCGGGCGAGGCGGTGCAGATAGCCGGGCATGCGGCCGAAGAGTTCGTCGGCGCCGTGCCCGGCCACGTGCCGCCGGGATCCGTGCGCGGCGAGGACGGCGGCGGTGTGCCGCATACGGGCCTGGCTGCGCGTGTAGAGGTACGGCCGTTCGGTGTCGGCGAGCGCGGCCGGATCGGTGAAGATCGACGGCAGGTCGCTCTGGGCCACCACGAGATGGTGGGCGCCGGGCAGTTCGGCCGCGGCGAGCGCGGCGAAGCGTGCGTCGTCGTTGCCCGTCTCGGCCTCGGCCCAGCGGAAGGTGAGCAGGTCGGGGGTGTGCCGTGCGGTGAGGAAGGCGAGGGAGGTGGAGTCCATGCCGCCGGACATGTCGGCGCTGAGGCCACTGCCGACTCCGGTGCGACCATCACCGCTGAGGCCACGACCGCCCTCGGGATCACTGCCGGCGCCGGGACCGCTGCCGCCGTCGGGACCACCGCCGCCACCAGCATCACCGCCGACGCCGAGACCACCGCTCAGCCCGTCCACGGCTGTGACCAGCGCCTCACGCACCGCCGACGCGCCTTCCTCCAGGCCGAGTTCGGGGGCGGGCGGCGACCACCAGCGGCGTTCGCGGGCGCGGTCGGGTTCGAGGACGAGACAGTGGTCGTGCGGCACCGTGGACACACCGGTCCACGCGCTGCGGTCGGAGAGCGGGGGCGGCAGCATGCCGCCGCAGACGACGCGCAGGGCGAGGGCGTGTTCGTCGATCCCGGCGCCGGTGAGCGCGGCGAGGGCGTCGGCCCGGTCGGCGGCGACGGGGATCCCGCCGTCCAGGCGCGCGTGGAACACCTGCCGCAGTCCGGTGACGCTCCCCTGCACGCGGGTGGCGTTCCCGGCGGCGGCCACCAGATGGAAGCTGCCAGGCAACTGCCGTGCCAGGGCATCGACGTCGGCGAGCGTGCGCAGCCGTCGGCACAGCCCCTCCAGGTGGGTGGTGGTGACCGGACAGCGCCCGATCACCACCACCCGTACCGGCCCCACCGTCACCTGACGGATCTCGTCGGGCTCCCAGCTCCCCACCAGCCACGGACGGCCTGACGGATGGGGGATCAGCCGGGGCGCGGCGAAGGGGTACGCCTCGTCGGGCGGCGGCGTACCCGGCGTATCCGGAAGGACGACGAAACCGGCACTCATGTCACATGGCCTCAGTTCTCATCGGGCTCATGACCATCGATCTCAACAGGGGCTCGCCTCGCGCAGGAGACCCGCCCCGGGAAGGGGACCCGCACCACACACATCTGGTGTCAGGCTCCGCGTCGATGTGTCACCAGCCCTGCTCGCCGAGGACGTCGGTGTAGCGCGAGCCGAAGCCCAGCGTGTCCTCGGAGAAGTCGCCGACGGCGATGAGAGCCGGCGGCTCGTAGCTGACGGCCTGGTCGCGCTCGTCGATACCCGTGATGTCTTCCATGGATTCCTCCCGTTGAGGTGCCCTGACAGATGACGGAGCCCCCACGTCGAGGGCCCCGGGTGACGCGCGGCAAGTATTCGAACTGCTTGCCGGAAAGCGGACTACCCCCCAACTCAGCCGTCTACACCGTCACTTGTGCCACAGGAGCCACGAGATCACGAACAGACGCCGCGAACCGGGCCCAACCTCCCCCGGAACCCCGGATTCAGTGCCCACCGCTCGCCCGCAGACCGCGCGGCACCAGCCATACGACCAGCAGCGCGACGGCGGTCACGATCCCGGCGCTGACGTACGCCGTGGTCGTCAGGGCGGATTCGAACGCCGCCCTGGCCGCTTCCATGAGCCGCTCACCGGCCGCGCCGCCCAGCCGGTCGGCGGCGTCCACAGCCCCGCCCACGGACTCCCGGGCCTGCGCCGTCCGGCCTTCCATGCGGGCGGCGTACACGGAGCCGTGGATGGAGCCGAGCAGGGCGACACCGAGGCCGACGCCGAGTTCGTACGAGGTCTCCGACACGGCACCGGCCTGCCCCGCCCGTGCCGCGGGCACCGTGGACACCAGGACGGACGCGGCCGCGGTGATGGCGAGCCCGTCGCCGAGGCCGAGCGCGACGAACACGACCGCCACGACACCGTACGGGGTCGGCTCCGCCGACAGGGCGAGCAGCAGGAACCCGGCGATCAGCCCGCTGAGCCCCAGGGCCATCACGGCACGGACCCCGAACCGCCCCATCAGCAGCGGAGAGAGCAGCGATCCGGCGAGCATCGCCCCGGCGGCGGGCAGCGTCCGCAGGCCCGCGCCGAACGGCGAGTACCCGTGGACGTACTGCAGCCACAGCGACATCAGGAAGAGGGCCGCACCGATCGCGAGCATCGCGAGGAACGTGGCGAGCGCGGCCGCGGTGAACGCGCGGTTCGTGAAGAGCCGGACGTCGAGCAGCGGATCGTCGAGCGTGAGCTGTCTGCGGGCGAACACCACGAGGAGCACGAGGCCGAGGGCGAGGATCGCCAGGTCCCCGACGGCGAGGCTGCCCTTGGCGACGTGCTTGATGCCCCATGCGAGGGCGATCACGCCCACGACGGAGAGCGCGGCGCCCGGCCAGTCCAGCGGGCCCTTGCCGCCGCTGCGGAACTCCGGCAGCAGCCGGACTCCGGCGACCACGGTCACCACGACGACGGGGACGTTGACCCAGAACGCCGCCGACCAGCCGGAGCTCTCGACGAGCAGTCCGCCGACCAGCGGGCCCACGGCGGCCCCCGCGCCCGCGACGGCCGCCCAGATGCCGATGGCGAGGGCGCGCTCACGCGGGTCGGTGAAGACGTTGCGGATCAGCGAGAGCGTCGACGGCATGACCATCGCGCCGCCGATCCCGAGCAGGACGCGTCCGGCGATGAGCTGCCACGGGTCCGTGGCGGTCGCGGCCACGACCGAGGCGAGGCCGAAGAGCACGAAACCGGTGAGGAACAGGCGTTTGCGGCCGAGACGGTCGCCGACCGCGCCGGAGGTGACGAGCAGTCCGCCGAGGACCAGGCCGTAGATGTCGATGATCCACAGCTGCTCGACGGCCGTGGGCCGCATGTCGTCGATGAGCGAGGGCAGCGCCACATTGAGGATGGTGGCGTCCATGGCGACCAGCAGCAGGCTGGAGCACAGCACGGCGAGCGCGGCCCAGCGGCCGCGGCCGGGCACCGGACGACTGTCCGCGGCGGGGCCCGAGGTGTTCAGGTCACGGGCCACGGGACATCGCATCCCTTCGCGTCCCTCCGGCCCGGTGCGCGGTGACAGCGCACCGGGCCGGAGGCCCTCGGAGGTACCTACCTGTCAGGCCTGAGCGCCTGCCTGGCAGGGAAATTCCGTCCAAGTATCACCCATATGCGCGCTCTGTGCCTTTTCTCCGTCCGGGTCACCCGCTCTCGGTGCGCGTCCGCGGTCGTACGGCGAGCGGGCGGCGGCGCGGCGCCCCGCTGGGGGCGCCGATGGCGCCGACCGTCAGACCACGGATGCGTTCGGTGAAGTCGGCGTCGGGCAGCGGGAGTTCGAGGTCGGGGTCGACGTAGCTGACGGCGGTCGCCACATAGTCCATGACCGCGCTCACGACCGCGGGCATCGCCCCGAGGCCCGCGGCACGCTCGGAGACCTTCAGCCCGCTCAGGACGCGCAGGGTCGTCGGCACGCTCCGGTCCGTCCACACGGGCGGATGGTTGCGCGGAAAGCCCGGTTCCGGGCAGCCGCCCGGCTCGTCGGCGCCCCGCGCCGGGAGCGCCGCGCTCGGCGTCTGCTGCTGCCACCACTGCGCCACGCCTGCCTCGCCGAGCGAGAGGTGATGCAGATAGAGACAGTACGAGGCGGCGGTGTCGCCCGCGCCCGCCGCGTACTGCCACCAGAAGCGGGCCGATTCCTCCTCGCCGCTCAGCTGCAGGATGCAGCCGAGGACCCGGGCGCCCGGCGGCTTCGGCAGCGTCTGGGTGAGGAAGTCGCTCAGCGAGACAACCGCCGCGGTGGTCACGAGGGCCTCGCACAGACTCCGCAGATCGCGCGCCGCGGCCCGGTCCGCGCCGTCCTTCCTGCCGCGGCCCACAGCGGGCGCGACGGCGTGCACCGCTCCCGGCGGAAGATTCGTCGCGGCGCACGGGCCGGCACCGGCGGCAGCGAGCCGCCCGCGGACGGGGGCGGCGCCGGGGCGGGCGGCGCGCACGTGGTCGTAGGGGGTGTCGGTGTCGTCGAGGAGCCGGGCGCGGGCGAGCAGTTCGTCAATCGCTACGGTCACCGGGGGGTCCCTCCTGGGTGGCGGTGCGCAGGCGGCCTTCGAGGTGGCGCCGGGCATGCCGGGCGGTGGAGCGCACCGCCGCGAGCGGAATGCCGAGGACGGCGGCGACAGCGGTCTCGTCCAGGCCGCGCAGATGCAGCAGCACCATCACGTCGAGCTGCCCGGAAGGCAGTCTGCGCAGCCCGTCGAAGAGGAACATCGACTCCTCGATCTGCGCGACGGGGTCAGCGGCCGTGCGCAGGGCGAGGGTGTCGAAGGCCGCTTCCACGAGCGCGGGGCTGCTGTCGGGGTGCGGGGTGCGCTCCATGACGGTCTGGCGCAGGATCTGCCAGGCGAACCGCTCCGGGTTGTCGCTGGCGAGCGCCTCGTCCCAGAGGAAGAGCAGCAGGATGAACACGTCGTCGACCGCACGGCGCGCCTCGGCACGGCGGCGGAGGAACGTGTGGGCGTAGCCGATGTAGGCGTCGCGGTAGAGGTCCTGGAACGCGGAGAAGTGCACGGGAAGGCGGTCGTCGGCGGACAGGCCGTCCCCCTGCAGGCAGCTGTTGATCCAGATGGTTCGCTTGTCGGCCTCGCGGGCGGCCATCGCCCAGAGCGCACGCATGTCGGCCATCGACGGAGCGGGCCAGTGCAGCGCGGCGAGCAGGCTGCGGGTGAACTCCCAGCGCGGGTAGCGCCCAGCGGCCCGCAGCAGCTCGGATATCTTCGAGCGGGACCAGCCCGTCTCGTGTTCCAACTGGCCGATGGTCAGGCCGCTGGCCTGGTAGGAACCGCGCAGCGGCTCCAGCCAGGCGCGGTGCGCGCGCCCCGTCCCGGCCGTGATCGGCCCGAGTTTGCGTCCCCGCTTGCCGCGCGGGGGATCCTCGGGCGACAGGGCCCTGCCGGTCACCCGGTGCCCTCCTCACCCCGGCCGGCCGGTGGTGGGCCCAGCTCGTCGTGGCCGCCGCCCGGGTCTTCCCTGTCTCGCCTGTGCATCAGGCTCCTCATGTGCGTCCGAGATGTGTGTCCGAGTCCAGAACCGGCCTCTCGGACGCCTGCGGACGCCCTCGTGCCGGAACCGGGAGCCCAGCATGGAACCTTCGCGCGGCGTCGGCGACTGAAACTGGCGATCGGGGAACAATCAGTGACTCATGCTGACTCAAATCGATTCGAGGCAAGGTCAGTTACTGACCAGATGTCAGCAGGAGCGCCCCCTCTGCCGACACCGGCCAGGGCAGATACAGGGTGTAGAGGAGCTTGTCAGGCACCACCGGAACGGGGCCCTGGAGCACTCCGCCGGTGGCGTTGTCGACCAGGCCCTTCTTCACTTGCGCCGGGGTGTCCCCTGGCCGGAAACCGAGGTGCAGCGCGGCCGCACCGGAGGCGTGTGCCGTCGCCATCGACGTCCCGCTGAGCGTGGCCGTGGCCGTGTCGCTGTCTCTCCAGGCCGAGGGGATCTGCGCACCGGGCGCGTACAGCGACACGCACTTGCCGGTGTTGGAGGAGGACATCACCCGGTCGGAGCGGTCGCTGCCGGCGACGGTGATCGCCTCGGGCAGCCGCGCGGGCGAGGCGGAGCAGGCCCCGCCCGGCTGTCCGGAAGAGCCCGCCGAGACGGCGTAGGTGACGCCCGAGCGGATGGAGTTGCGCACCGCGCGGTCCAGGACGTCACTGGCCCCGCCGCCCAGGCTCATGTTCGCGACGGCGGGCTTCGCCGCCTTGGCCGTCACCCATTCGATGCCCGCGACGACTCCTGACGTCGTCCCGGACCCCTGGCAGTTGAGGACCCGGACCGCCACCAGTTCGGCCTCTTTGGCCACACCGTAGGTGGAGCCCGCGGCGACACCGCCGACGTGCGTGCCGTGGCCGTGGCAGTCGTTGCCGTTCTGCCCGTCGTTCACGGTGTCGATCCCGACCGAGGCCCGGCCGCCGAACTCCCTGTGCGTGGTGCGCAGTCCGGTGTCGATGACGTACACGCTGACGTCCGGCGCGGTGGTGCGGTACGTGTACGTGGTCGACAGCGGCAGTTGTCGCTGGTCGATGCGGTCGAGCCCCCAGGGGGCGTCGGGCTGCGTCCCGTCGGCCGCGGCGAGGGGCTTCGGCGCCGGGCGCGTGGGCGTTTCGGCGATCCGGACGCGGGTGTCCTGGCGTACGTACGCGACACGGGAGTCGGCGGCCGTGCGGGCCGCCTGCGCCTGGCTCATGCGCGCGGAGAAGCCGTGCAGCGCCGCGCGGTAGACGTGCCCGACGCGGGCTCCGTCGGCCCGGGCGACGAGGTCGCGTGCGACCGCGGGGACATCGGCCGGGGCGGTGGAGGGAGCGGCGCCGGAGGAAGCGGGGGCCGTGGCCGTGGCGCCGGAGGAGGCGGCCGCGGACGTGGCGCCCGCGGGCCCCTTCAGGACGACGATCCAGCTGTCCGGCACGGCGGTCTCACCGGTACCGGCCAGCCGTAACTTCCCCTCGGGAGCCGCCCGGCCGGCGCTCGCCGCGTCGGCGGGGGACGTGGCCTGGGCGGCGGGACCGGCACCGAGTTGCAGACCCGCGGCGAGCAGCACGCCGGGCAGCACCAACGCCGCCGGGCGACGGCGTAGGGACGTTCTGAGACGTATCGGCGTTCTCATCTGCGGTGCACCTGGACCTTTCCTGGACCGTGGGTGGGTCGGATCGTGTGCGGTGCGGTGCGTGTCGCGCGCCGGGCGTACGGTGCCTGGGGTGCGGCGAGGCGCAGGGGGTGCCTGCGGTACGGCGCGGAGCGCACGCCAGCGTCTCGCGCCGCCTGGGGACGGCACAAGGCTCAGCTCGGCCTTTGGGGCAGCACGGGACTCGGCCCCCCGCGGGCTGCCGACCGCCCCCTTCCACGGGCGGCCGACGGCCCGGCCCTCGGGCGGCGGGCTGCCTGTCGCGGCTTCAGGCGGCGGGCTGCCTGTTCCTGTTGAACTCCGCCACGTTCCGCTGCTGCTCCTCGTAGTTCGCCGTGAACCGCGTGTCCCCCGGTTTCACGGTCACGAAGTACAGCCAGTCCCCCTGCGTCGGGCTGGTCGCGGCGCGCATGGCGGCCTCACCCGGGTTGGCGATGGGCGTGGGCGGCAGGCCCATACGGGCGTAGGTGTTGTAGGGGCTGCCGATCTTCGTGTCGCGACTGGTGGTCTTGAGCGTGGAGCGGTTCAGGGCGTAGTTGATGGTGGAGTCCATCTGCAGCGGCATGCCCCGGTCGAGGCGGTTGTAGATCACGCGGGCGACCTTGCCCATGTCCGCCGGGTTGTCCGCCTCGGCCTCGACCATGCTCGCGATGGTGACGGTCTGGTAGACGTTCACCGCGTTCCGGTCGGCCCCGGCGGTGACGTGGCCGCCGCTGAACTTCTTGTTCGCGGTGTTGACCATGTACGACAGGACGGAGGCGGGCGTCGACTGGGAGCTGAGGGGATACGTCGCGGGGAAGAGATAGCCCTCGGGGTTGCCGCCCGCGTCGCCCGGGAGCTTGAGGTCGGTCTTCGACACGGCCCGCTTCGTCGTGCCGGACGGGACGTCGAGGGCCTTGTCGACGGCCTCGTACACCTGGGCGGAGCGCCAGCCCTCGGGGATGGTCAGCGTCTTGGGCCGGGCTTCTTCCTCGGGCAGCAGGAGCGGCACCGCCACGGCGGTGGCCGCAGCGGCCGTGCCGATGGCGATCACGGCGATCCGGCCCCGGCGTGTCAGCCGGATCGCGCCCCGCTTCAGGCCCCGTCGGGGGGTCGTGTTGTGCATGCGGGAACGCTAACCCGACATTCATCACATTTGCTGCATATTTGAGCGCAGCTCGCCCCACTGCCTCATGTGACCGGCTCCAGCTGGGCGTCCCGGCGGACCAGCGCGGCGTACCGGCCGCCCCGGTCGAGCAGCTCGCCGTGGGTGCCGCGCTCGGCCATCCGGCCGGAGTCGAGGACCACGATCTGGTCGGCGTCGCGGACCGTCGACAGGCGGTGGGCGATCGTCAGTGTCGTGCGGTTGGCCGACAGGGCGTCGATGGCCTGCTGCACGGCGTGCTCCGTGCGCGTGTCCAGGGCGCTGGTGGCTTCGTCGAGGATGAGGACGGGCGGGTCGCGCAGAATGGTGCGGGCGATGGCCAGGCGCTGCTTCTCGCCTCCGGAGAAGCGGTGGCCGCGCTCCCCGACGACCGTGTCGTACCCGTCGGGCAGCGAGGCGATGTGGTCGTGGATCTGGGCGGCCCGCGCGGCCGCGTGCAGTTCCTCGTCGGTGGCGTCCGGCTTGGCGAAGCGCAGGTTCTCCGCGACCGAGGCGTGGAAGAGATACGCCTCCTGGGAGACGACGCCGACCGCGCGGGCGAGCGTGTCGAAGTCCAGGTCGCGCACGTCGACGCCGTCGAGCGTGACGCGGCCGCCGGTCACGTCGTACAGGCGAGGCACCAGGTGGCTCAGGGTGGACTTGCCCGATCCCGTCGGCCCCACGACCGCGAGGCTGCCGCCCGCGGGGACGGTGAGGTCGATGCCGTCGAGCAGGGCGGCGCCCTGGTCGTCGTACCGGAACGAGACGTTCTCGAACCGGACCTCGCCCTTGACCGTCTCCAGGCGGATCGGGTCGTCGCGCTCGGTGATGTCGATGGGCAGGTCCAAGTACTCGAAGATGCGCTGGAACAGCGCCAGGGACGTCTGGATCTGCACGCCCGTCGACAGGAGGCTCACGGTCGGCCGGAACAGGCCCTGCTGGAGCGAGACGAAGGCGACGAGGGTGCCGATCGAGACGGTGGGGCCGCCGAACTGGAAGGCGAGCCCCGCGCTCCAGTAGATGACGGCGGGCATGGCGGCCATCACGATCGTGATCACGGCCATGCGCCAGCGCCCGGCCATGTTCGAGCGCACCTCGAGGTCGACGAGCCGGTGGGACTCCTCCTCGAAGGAGCGGGTCAGCGAGTCGGCGCGGCCCATCGTGCGCCCCAGCAGGATGCCGCTGACGGACAGCGACTCGGTGACCGTGGCGGCCATCACGGCCATCTGCTTCTGCCGTTCGGTCGCGATCTTCTTGCGCTCGCGGCCGACGCGACGGCTGATCCAGACGAACACCGGGAGCAGCAGGAGGGAGACGACCGTCAGGCGCCAGTCGAGGGCGAGCATGGCGACGACGGTCGCGACGACACTGGTCAGGTTGGACACCAGAGACGTCGCCGTGGACGTGACCGTCGCCTGCATGCCGCCGATGTCGTTGGCGATGCGGGACTGGACCTCGCCGGTGCGGGTGCGCGTGAAGAAGGCGAGCGACATGCGCTGGAGGCGGCCGTACACGGCGGTGCGCAGGTCGTGCATGACCTGCTGGCCCACGGTCGTGGAGATCAGGGTCTGCAGGACGCCGAAGACGCTGGTGACGACGGCGCTGAGGATCATGCCGAGCGCCAGCAGGCTCAGCAGGCCGGTGCGGCCCTCGGGGATCGCGGTGTCGAGGATCTCCTTCAGGAGGAAGGGGGTAGCCACGGACACCAGCGACGCGGCGGCGACCAGCAGGCCGACGAGCGCGAGGCGGGCGCGGTAGGGACGGAAGAGGCGCAGGATCCGGCGCAGCTGGCGCGGCTGTTCCGCGGCGTCGGGATCGGCGGCCGGGGGTTTCCACAGGGGGTGGTCGTGACGCATGGGCTCCTACGGGAGGGTGACGTAGGGCGGCGCGCACGGGCGGCGGCGCATCCGCACCGACGTCGAGAGCGCACCGACGATGACCATGAGAGCGTAGCTCATTGTTACCTATACTCACAATGAAACAGGTCCTGATAATATTCCTGGCATGAGCACCCCGGACCTCCGCCCATGAACTCCCCGGACACCGACGGCCTGCTGGCCGAGCAGCTGCTGCGGCTGACCCGTCGGCTGCACCGCATCCAGAAGCGCCATCTGGAGCCCATCGGCATCACGCCGGCGCAGTCCCGGCTCCTGCGCACCCTCGCGCAGTACGAACAGCCGCCCCGCATGGCCGACCTCGCCGAGCGCCTGGAAGTCGTGCCCCGCGCCGTGACCAGCCTGGTCGACGGCCTGGAGGCGGCCGACATGGTGCGCCGCGTCCCCGATCCCACCAACCGCCGGGTCATCCGCATCGAGCTGACCGACGGCGGGCTCAAGGCCCTCGGACGGCTCCGCGGCGCGCGCCGGGCCGCCGCGGAGGACATCCTGGCTCCGTTGGACGCCGCGCAGCGCAAGCAGCTGGGCGGTCTGCTCGACGCCCTGTTCGACGTGCCGGAGCGGCACCGCTGCTGACCCCGCGGGGGCCGCGGCGGGACCGCGAGGGACCGCGGCCGCTGCGCAGATCTGCCGATCCGCTCACCGAACCGCCGATCCGCCGAAATGCCGATCCGCTGATCTGCCGAGGAGAGGCCATGCCCCTGCTGGAGCCCGACCCCGACGCACTGCGCCCCGCCCCGGACGGCCGCGCGCCCTCCCCCGACCGGGTCCCTGACGACCGCGCGGGCGGCACCCCCGAACCGCTGCGTGCCGACCTCGCCTCGATCCTCGGCGCCGAGAAGGTCCTCACGAAGGTGTCGGACCTCGTCCGGTACGCGTCCGACGCGAGCCCCTACCGCTTCGTGCCGCAGGTCGTGGTCGTCGCCGAGGACGTCGACGACGTCTCCGCCGTCCTGTCCTACGCGCACGGCCGGGGCCGCGAGGTCGTCTTCCGCGCCGCCGGGACCTCCCTCAACGGCCAGGCGCAGGGCGAGGACATCCTCGTCGACGTACGCAAGCACTGGGTGGGCATCGAAGTCCTCGGGGACGGCGCACGCGCGCGGATCGGCCCCGGAACCACGATCGCGCGCGCCAACGCCACCCTCGCCCGGCACGGGCGGGTGCTCGGCCCCGACCCGGCCAGCGCGATCGCCTGCACCGTCGGCGGCGTCGTCGCGAACAACGCCTCCGGGATGACAGCGGGCACCACGCGCAACTCCTACCGCACGGTGGCGTCCCTGACGTTCGTGCTGCCCTCGGGCACGGTCGTCGACACCGCCGAGCCGGACGCCGACGACCAGCTCGCGCACGCGGAGCCCGCCCTGTGCGCGGGCCTCCTCGACATCAAGCGCGAGATCGAGGCGGACCCGGAGCTCACGGCCCGCATCCGCGCGAAGTACGAGATCAAGAACACGAACGGCTATCGCCTGGACGCGTTCCTCGACGGCACCACGCCCGTGGAGATCCTGCGCGGCCTGATGGTCGGCTCCGAGGGCACCTTCGGCTTCATCTCCGAAGTCGTCTTCGACACGCTGCCCCTGGACCGGCGCGTGTCGACCGCGCTGCTCTTCTTCCCGTCCCTGCCCGCCGCCGCTGCCGCCGTGCCGCGTTTCAACGACGCGGGCGCCCTGGCCGTGGAGCTCATGGACGGCAACACCCTGCGGGCGTCCGTCAGCGTCCAGGGCGTCCCGGCGGACTGGGCGCGGCTGCCGAAGGACACCGCCGCGCTCCTGGTGGAGTTCCGCGCGCCGGACGAGGCCCGCCAAGAAGCCTACGAGGAAGCGGCCGCGCGCGTCCTCGCCGAGCTCCCGCTCGTGGCGCCGGTGGCCTCCGTGACGAACGGCTTCACCCGTGACGCGAAGACCATCGGCGGCTACTGGAAGGCCCGCAAGGCGTTCGTGACGGCCGTCGGCGGCTCCCGTCCCGCGGGGACGACGCTGATCACCGAGGACTTCGCCGTGCCCCCTTCGCGCCTCGCGGACGCCTGCCAGAGCCTGCTGGAGCTCCAGACACGGCACGGCTTCGACGCGGCCGTCGCCGGGCACGCCGCCCACGGCAACCTGCACTTCCTGCTCGCCTTCGACGCGGGCAGGCCCGCCGACGTGGAGCGGTACGCCGCGTTCATGGACGAGTTCTGCCGCCTCACCGTCGAGCGGTTCGACGGCTCGCTCAAGGCCGAGCACGCCACGGGCCGCAACATCGCGCCGTTCCTGGAGCTCGAATGGGGCCCGAAGGCGACGGAGCTGATGTGGCGCACGAAGCGCCTCATCGACCCGGACGGCGTGCTCGCGCCCCGCGTCGTCCTCGACCGCGACCCTCGAGCCCACCTGCGCGGCCTCAAGACGATCCCGAAGATCGAGCTGCTCGCCGACCCGTGCATCGAGTGCGGCTTCTGCGAACCGACCTGCCCCAGCGAGGACCTGACGACCACGCCCCGCCAACGCATCGTGCTGCGCCGCGAGATGCTGCGCCAGCCGTCGGGCTCACCGGTCGAGGACGGCCTGCTCACGGCGTACGGATACGACGCCGTGGACACCTGCGCGGGCGACTCGACCTGCAAACTGGCCTGCCCGGTCGGCATCGACACGGGCGCCCTGATGAAGGACTTCCGGCGCACCCGGCACTCTCCGCGCGAGGAGCGGGCGGCAGCTCTCGCCGCGCGGAACTTCAAGGCGGTCGAAGTGTCCGCCCGGCTCGCGGTGGCCGCGGCCGACCGGATCGGCGCCCGCCTCGGCGGCGGCCGGGGCGACCGCCTCCTGACCGCCGTCACCCGGTCCGCCCGCAGAGCCGTCCGCCCCGACCTGGTCCCGGAGTGGCTGCCGGAGATCCCCGGGGCCGCGCCCGCCCGGCTCCCGCACACCGCGCGCGTGGGCGCGGCCGCCGTCTACTACCCCGCGTGCGTGAACCGCATCTTCGCGAGCCCCGGCGAGATCCCCCTCGCGCGGGCCGTCGTCGCCGTGTCGGCCCGCGCGGGCAAACCGGTGTGGATCCCCGACGACGTCGCCGGGACGTGCTGCGCCACGATCTGGCACTCCAAGGGGTACGAGGCGGGGAACCGCGTGATGGCCAACCGCATCGTGGAGGCGGCCTGGGGCTGGACAGCGGGCGGAGCGCTGCCGCTGGTCGTGGACGCCTCGTCCTGCACGCTCGGCATCGCGCACGAGGTCGTGCCGTATCTCACGGACGACAACCGCCGACTGCACAGGGAACTGACGGTCCTCGACTCCGTCGTGTGGGCCGCCGACGACCTCCTCCCCCGCCTGACCGTCCACCGCACCACGCCCTCCGCCGTCCTCCACCCCACCTGCTCGATGCGTCACTTGGGCGACGAGGCGCAGCTGGCCGCCGTCGCCGAGGCCTGCGCCGACGAGGTCGTGGTCCCGGACGACGCGGGCTGCTGCGCGTTCGCGGGCGACCGGGGCATGCTTCACAAGGAGCTCACCGAGTCGGCCACGCAGCGGGAGGCCGCAGAGGTGACGTCCCGTCACTTCGACGCCCATCTCTCGGCGAACCGCCTGTGCGAGGTGGGCATGGAGCACGCGACGGGCCGGGAGTACGGCTCGGTGCTGCAGGAGTTGGAGCGCGCCACGCGGCCCACCGATCCGGACCAGCCTCCCTTCCGCACACCGGGCAACCCCCCGAAGGGCTCCGGTGCGGCGCACGCCGGGTAGCAGTCGGCTCACCCGGGGCGCGGAACCCTCCGGCGCGCCTCAGCTCCCTCCGTCCGGCCCCCGCGAGGCGTCGACGCGCTGTCGGCGGCCGGGTAGGCATGGAGGGCGTCGCACCGTCCGGAGCGATCGCCGTAGGCAGTGAGCGACCAGTGGGGGGACCACATGGCCATCATCGTCACCTTCGAGATCCCTGGCGTCGGGCAGGAGCTCTACGACGCCTGCGTCAGCCGCCTCACCGACGGCGGCGAGTTCGCCTCGCTCGCCGACTTTCCCGCCCCCGGACTGATCGCCCACGCGGCCGGACCGGTCGACGGCGGGTGGCGGGTCGTCGACGTGTGGGAGTCCGAGGAGGCCCTGGAGAACTTCTCGAAGATCCTCCAGCCGATCCTCGCCGATCTGGGGCACGCCGCCGGCGAGCCCCAGATCATCCCGGCGCACAATGTCGTGACCCGCTGACCGGACTGGACTCGTCGAAAAGTCCAACCCCCTGGCCACTTCGGTCTCTTGCGCCTCGACCGTCCCGCCATCAAGGTGTCTTCCGCCCACAGGTAGGCACCGCGATGACGGAGGTCCGATGCACGACGAGAACGCGACACCGGCACCCGAAGAGTCCACCGAAGAGTCCAGTGGCGGTCACTCCAGGCGCACGGTCCTCCGCACGGCCGGAATCGCCGGAGCAGGCCTGGGCCTTGGTGCCTTCGCGTCCGGCACCGCCCACGCGGCCGCGGCCGCCGAAGCCCCCGCGGCCGCCTCGGCGAGCGCGGGCCAGAGCCCCGCCGCGGCCCCTGCCCGCAAGGGCAAGACGATGATCGGCGTACCGTTCGAGCGCCGCTCCACGGTCCGCGTCGGCATCGTCGGCCTCGGCAACCGCGGCGGCAGCATGATCGACCTGTTCCTGGCCCTGCCGGGCGTCCGTGTGGTCGCCCTGTGCGACCCGGTCAAGGACAAGACGGCCGCGGCGGCCAAGAAGGTGGTGGCCGCGGGCCAGCCCGCCCCGGCGACGTACACCCATGGCGACCACGCCTACGAGAAGCTCTGCGAGCGCGGCGACATCGACTTCGTGTACGTCGCGACGCCCTGGGAGCTGCACTTCGACATGGCCAAGTCGGCGATGCTGAACGGCAAGCACGTCGGCGTGGAATGTCCCATCGCGATGCGCCTCGATGAACTGTGGGCGCTGGTCGATCTGTCCGAGCGCACCCGCAGACACTGCATGCAGTTGGAGAACTGCTGTTACGGCAAGAACGAGATGCGGGTCCTGCGGATGGCGCACGCGGGCAAGTTCGGCGACCTGCTGCACGGCGCGGGCGCGTACAACCACGACCTGCGCGGCCTGATGTTCGACCCCAAGTACTACGAGGGCCCGTGGCGCCGCCGGTGGCACACGCGGCTGCGCGGCGACCTCTACCCGAACCACGGCTTCGGCCCCGTCGCCAACTACATGGACGTCAACCGCGGCGACCGCGTCACGCACATATCCAGCTTCGGCACGCCCTCACTGGGCCTCGCCGAGTACCGCAAGGAGCACATGCCGCCCGGCGACCCGAGCTGGAAGGAGACGTACATCGAGAGCGATCGCACGATCAGCCTCGTGCAGACCGCCAAGGGCCGTGTGATCCGCCTTGAGCACGACGTCTCCACCCCCCACCCCTACAGCCGCATCAACAGCCTCGGCGGCACAAGGGGTGTCTTCGAGGACTACCCGGAGCGCATCTACATCGAGCCCGACCACACGAACGACGAGTGGGGCGACTTCGGCAAGTACGCCGCCGAGTTCGACCACTGGCTGTGGAAGGAACACGCCAATCCGCCCGGCGGGCACGGCGGCATGGACTACATCATGATCTTCCGTCTGATGCAGTGCATGCGGCTCGGGCTGCTTCCGGACTTCGACGTGTACGACGCGGCGACGTGGACGGCGCCGGTGCCGCTGAGCCACGCCTCGATCAAGGCGAAGGGCGCTCCGCAGGCGATCCCGGACTTCACCCGGGGGCTGTGGAAGAAGGCGCGCCCGGGGATGGACTCGGAGAAGCCCAAGGAGTCCTGAGCGCGCGGGGTGGGTCCAGGCCTTCGCCGGGCCCACCCCCTTCTCAGCCCGCAGGCCGGCCCGGCCCGGGCCGCTCGCCCCCGACTCAGCGCCGCAAGGACGCCTTGTCCCCCATCACGACGACCGGATGCTGCTTCGGATCCAGCGTGCGCAGCAGATACCGCATCCCGGACTTCGACAGGCTCACGCATCCGGACGTGCCGCTGCCGTGGTCCATGTGCAGCCAGATGCTGCCGCCCTTGTGCTGTCCCTGGGGACGCGTCGGGTCGTTGGGCGGGGTGCCCTTGACGCGGTTGTAGTCGATGGCGATGACGTGGTCGAAGTCGTGCCAGTGGGTCTTGGGCCAGGAGCGCGGGGCCTGGAAGGCGGCCGATTCCGTGTACGGAAGGCGGGCGCCGGGGTCGGCGAGGACGCCGCCCGCGTCGCTGAGCGTGAACACGCCGACCGGGCTGCGCTTGTCGTTCTCGCGGTGGTCGGGGGTCCAGCCTCTCTTGCCGTTGTGCGCGGGCCAGCTGCGGGTCTTCTTCCAGGTGGAACCGGACGCGCCCGATCCGGACTTCGCCTTGCCGGACTTGCCGCCGTCCGTCTTCGTGTAGAGAACGACCGTCGCGTCCGCCGAGTTCCTGCTCTCCCCGTACACCGCCACGACCTGACGGGAGTTCTTCGGGATCTTCCCCTGGAGCCGGTCACCCACGTCCGGAACGCGCCGCAGGTCCTCGGCCGTGCGGGCGTCCGTACGCCCCGCCTTCCGTGGCGCGCCCTCGTCCCCACCGTCCCCGCCGTCGCCCGAACCACCGCAGGACGTCAGCAGGACGGAGCAGGCCGCCGCCGCGGCCGCCGTTCGCACCAGAGCAGCTATTCGCATGTCGCCCATCGTCGCACCGGGCGCTCACTCCCCCGCCCGCGGACGCACGCCACTGAGGGGGCATGGCCGACTCTTTGCCCGACCACGGAAAATCGTTTGCTTCGCACCACCGTACGAGGCGAACCTTTCACGGTTTGTTACCTCCGCGCGCTGGGACATCATGCACATTCGCGATCTTCCATATGCAGATCCGGGCGAACCCGATACCCGCTCCGGCCCTCACTTCCTGCTCTGGCTCGGCCGTAACCAGCTAGGCGGCCAGCTCAAGTCGCTCGGCTGGGGCCTGTTGCACTTCCTCGGCATCGCCGCGCTCCCGTACACCGTCGGGCTCGCGGTGCAGGCCGTCGTCGACCGCTCCGGCACCCGGCTCGCCCTCGCGGGCGGCGTGATCCTGCTCGCCGGGCTCGCCGTCGCGGCCGGGGACACCATGCTCCACCGCACGGCCGTCACCAACTGGATCACGGCGGCCGCCCGCACCCAGCAACTGCTCGCGCGCCGCACCGCGGTGCTCGGCGCCGCGCTGACCCGGCGCGTCGCTGCCGGTGAGGTCGTGGCCGTGTCCACCGGGGACGTCGAGAAGATCGGCTGGTTCGTGGAGGCGCTGTCGCGGTTCGCGGCGGCGGCGCTCACCGTGGTCGCGGTCTGCGTGGGCCTGCTCGTCTACCAGCCCTCGCTCGGCGTCGTCGTCGCCGTCGGCGTCCCGGTCCTCGCACTCGCCGTCCTGCCCCTGCTGCCCCGTGCGACGCGGCGCGCGGACGTCCAGCGGGAGAAGGCCGGGCACGCCACCGAGCTGGCCTCGGACACGGTCGCCGGACTGCGGGTGCTGCGCGGCATCGGCGGCGAGGAGCTGTTCCTTGAGCGCTACCGCCGTGCCTCGCAGGAAGTGCGGACGGCAGCGGTGCGCAGCGCGCGCATGTGGGCGGTGATCTCGGCGATCCAGGTCCTGCTGCCGGGAGTACTGCTCGTGGTGCTGCTCTGGCACGGCGTCCATCTCGCCCGCGAGGGCCGCATCACGGTGGGCGAACTGGTCACCGTGTACAGCGCGGTGATGCTGCTCACCTACCCGCTGCGGCACTTCGAGGAGATCGCGATGGCGTACTCCTTCTCCCGGCCGTCGGCGAAGCGGGCGGCGCGGGTGCTCGCGCTCGAGCGGGAGACGGAGGCGAAAGCCACGTCCGAAGACGCCGTGCCCTCCGGTGACCTGCACGACCCGGCCACCGGCCTCCTCGCCCCGGCCGGCCGCCTCACCGCCGTGGTCTGCGGCGACCCGGACGCGGCCGGGCGGCTCGCGGAACGGCTCGGCGGGCACCCGGCGTTCGCGGAGGCGGCCGACCTGCCGTCCGTGCGGCTCGGCGGCGTACCGCTGGACGACCTGGCTCTGGACGCCGCCCGCACCGCCGTCCTGGTCCAGGACAAGGACCCCGTCCTGCTGTCCGGGACGCTCCGCGCGCTCCTCGACGTACCGTCGTCGGGAGCCGTGAGCCCCAAGCAGGCACTCGCCGCCGCCCAGTGCGACGACGTGCTCGACGCCCTCGTCCAGGGCTCGGTCGCCGACGATCCGATGGAGGCCCGCCTCACCGAGCGCGGCCGCTCCCTGTCCGGCGGGCAGCGCCAGCGTCTCGCGCTCGCCCGGTCGCTGGTCACCGACCCGGAGGCCCTGGTCCTCGACGAGCCGACGTCCGCCGTCGACTCGCACACCGAGGCCCGGATCGCGGACGGCCTGCGCGACCTGCGCGCCGGCCGCACAACCGTCGTCCTCACCTCGTCGCCGCTGATCCTGGACCGCGCCGACCGTGTCGTGTTCCTGCACGACGGCGAGGTCGCCGCGGTCGGCGAGCACCGTGAACTGATCGTCGGTGAACCCCGCTACCGGGCCGTGGTGACCCGCGAGACGGACGACGAGGCGGAGGCGGTCGACAGCGACGGCCTCACGTCCCCCACCACCGGAACCACAGCTACCGAAACCACAGCCACCAGAACCACAGCCGACGTCACCGTCGGCGCCCCCATCGACATCGAGGAGCCCGCATGATCGGCCTGGCGCCGCCGGAGTACGACCCGGCCGCCCCGACCACCGCGGAGACACTGCCCGTCGGGGCGCCCGCCACCGTACGGGCCTATGTGCGCGAGCTGTTCCGGCGCCACCGGCGTGCCTTCCTGACGCTCATCGCCGTGAACACGGTCGGCGTGACGGCCTCCATGGTGGGCCCGTACCTGCTCGGCGACCTCGTCGAGAGCGTCTCCGACAACGCCCGTGAACTCCATCTGGAGCGCACCATCGGCCTGTTCGCCGTCGCGCTGCTCGTGCAGGCGTTCTTCGTGCACCAGGTGCGGCTGCGCGGGGCGATGCTCGGCGAGCGCATGCTGGCGGACCTGCGCGAGGACTTCCTGGTCCGGTCGGTCGGTCTGCCGCCGGGCGTCCTGGAGCGCGCGGGCACCGGTGACCTGCTGTCCCGCATCACGACGGACATCGACCGGCTCGCCAACGCCATGCGTGAGGCCGTGCCGCAGCTCGCCATCGGCGTGGTCTGGGCGGGCCTGCTCATCGGTGGTCTCGCCGTCACCGCGCCGCCGCTCGCGCCCGCGCTGCTCCTGGCCGTGCCGCTGCTCGTCGTCGGCTGCCGCTGGTACTTCAACCGGGCGCCGTCCGCGTACCGTTCGGAGGCCGCCGGGTACGCGGCCGTCGCCGCCGCGCTCGCCGAGACCGTCGACGCGGGCCGGACCGTGGAGGCGCACCGTCTCGGGGCGCGCCGCGTCGAGCAGTCCGAGCAGCGCATCAAGGAGTGGACCGCCTGGGAGCGCTACACCCTGTTCCTGCGGTCGGTCCTCTTCCCCGTCATCAGTGCCACCCACATCATCGTGCTCTGCTCGGTCCTCATGGTCGGTGGCGCCTTCGTGCTCCAGGGCTGGATCGACGTGGGCCAGCTCACGACGGGCGCGCTGATCGCGCAGATGCTCGTCGACCCGCTGAACCTGATTCTGCGCTGGTACGACGAGATGCAGGTCGCGCACGTGTCGCTGGCCCGGCTCGTCGGCGTGCGCGACATCGAACCGGACGCGGGCGACCCCTCCGTGCAGCCGGAGGGACGCGCCGTCCACGCGGACGACGTGCACTTCGGCTACCGCGCGGGAGTGGATGTGCTCCGTGAGGTCTCCCTGGCCGTCGAGCCCGGTTCGCGCGTCGCGCTCGTCGGACCTTCCGGCGCGGGCAAGTCCACGCTGGGCCGCCTGCTCGCCGGGATCTACGGGCCGCGCACCGGCCGGGTCACGCTCGGCGGCGCCGAACTGACGCGGATGCCCGCCGAGGACGTCCGCTCCCACGTGGCGCTCGTCAACCAGGAGCACCACGTGTTCGTGGGTTCGCTGCGCGACAACCTCCTGCTCGCGCGGACCGGTGCGACGGATGCCGAGCTGTGGGCGGCCCTGGGCGCCGTCGACGCGGGCGACTGGGCGCGGGGCCTGGACGACGGGCTCGACACCGAGGTCGGCTCGGGCGGTTCCGGGCTCACCCCCGCGCAGGCGCAGCAGATCGCGCTGGCCCGGCTGGTCCTGGCCGACCCGCACACGCTGGTCCTGGACGAGGCGACCTCGCTGCTGGACCCGCGCGCGGCCCGCCACCTGGAGCGTTCCCTGGCCCGCGTCCTGGACGGCCGCACGGTCGTCGCCATCGCCCACCGCCTGCACACCGCCCACGACGCCGACGTCATCGCCGTCGTCGAGAACGGCCGCATCAGCGAACTCGGCAGCCATGACGAGCTGGTGCGGGCGGAGGGGGCGTATGCGGCGCTGTGGAGGTCCTGGCACGGGTGAAGTGACCGCGCGGCAGCGGGGCATCGGGGGCGGGAGCACGGCGAGCTGCGGGGACTTCGGCGACGGCTCCGTGCGCGTCGGGCGACGCGGGCCGGAGTCCGCCGCCGAGGCCCAGGCAGGATGGCCGTCATGGACATCCGGCAGCTTGAGTACTTCCTCGCGATCGTCGATCACGGAGGGTTCGGCCGGGCTGCGAACGCCCTGTACGTCTCGCAGCCCGCGCTCTCCCAGGCCGTGCGGGCGCTGGAGCGGGACCTGGGCGGCACCCTGTTCCACCGGATCGGCCGCCGGGCGGTGCTCACCGAGGCCGGGACGGCGCTGATCGAACCGGCGCGCGCCGCCGTGCGCGGCCTGGCGACGGCCCGGGCCAGCGTCGCGGCCGTGCACGAGCTGCGCGACGGGAAGCTGGACATCGCCGCCATGCCGTCCCAGGCGGTCGAGCCGCTGACGACGATGGTCCGTGCGTTCAGCGGCCCCTACCCCGGCGTGTCAGTGAGCGTCCGGGCCGCCTTCACCTCCCGCGACGTCGTCGACATGGTGCGCACCGGCGCCGCCGAGCTGGGTCTGCTCGCCACGTCGGAGCCGCTGCCCGACAAGGAGGTGGTGTCCCATGCGGCGGGGGAACAGCGATTCGTCCTGGTCACACCGCCCGACGGTCCGTTTCCGGCCGGACGGCCGATCGCCTGCGAGGAGTTGTCCGGGCAGCGGCTGATCGTCGGGCAGCGGGGCACGGGGATGCGCGCGTACGTCGACGGCCTGCGGGAGCGCGGCATCGACATCGCCGTCGCGGCCGAGACCGAGCACCGGGTGGCGATCCTTCCCCTGGTCCTCGCCGGTGTCGGGCTCGCCGTGGTCACCGAGTCCTGGCGCACCATGGCCGAGCGGGCCGGGGCGCTGGTCCTGGACATCGAGCCGAGGACGACCCTGCGGATCGCGCTGGTCAGCCGACGCACAGGCCTCTCCCCGGCCGCCCGCACCTTCGTGACATGTGCGCTGGAGGCGGTCGACAACTGCGCGAACCCACAGGTCAGACGCTGATAAGACGGCCTTATGTGCCAGATCGGCAGAGCGACTTGGACGGCCCGCGGCACCGGTTGCTGCAATCGGCGCATGAACCGCCATCACCCCGTGACCCGCCACCGCATCGCGCTCGTCCCCGGAGACGGCATCGGCGCCGAGGTCCTGCCGCCCGCCCAGCTGGTGCTCAACGCCGTCGGCGCCCGCCACGGCATCGCGTTCTCGTACGACTCCTACGACTGGTCCTGCGAGCGTTACCTCCGTGAGGGCGCGATGATGCCCCCCGACGGCCTCGATCAGCTCCGCGACAAGGACGCGATCCTGCTCGGCGCCGTGGGCTGCCCGGGCGTGCCCGACCATGTCTCCCTGTGGGGCCTGCTGATCCCGATCCGGCGCGGCTTTCGCCAGTACGTCAACCTGCGGCCGATCCGCGTCTTCGAAGGAGTCGAGAGCCCCCTGCGCGCCGCCGCCTCCGGTGGTGTCGACGGCGGCGTGGAGTTCGTCGTCGTACGCGAGAACGTGGAGGGCGAGTACAGCGAGATCGGCGGCCGTCTGAACCGGGGGACGAGCGAGGAACTGGCCGTCCAGGAAGCGGTCTTCACGCGCGCCGGGGTGACCCGGGTCCTCGACTTCGCCTTCGGTCTCGCCGCGCGGCGCGGCGTGACCCTCACGTCGGCCACCAAGTCCAACGGCATCGTGCACACCATGCCGTTCTGGGACGAGCTCGTCGCCGAACGTGCCGCCGCCCATCCGCGGGTCTCGTGGAACCAGGAGCACATCGACGCGCTCGCGGCGAAGTTCGTCCTCGACCCGGGCCGCTTCGACGTGGTCGTCGCCTCGAACCTGTTCGGTGACATCCTCAGCGACCTCGCCGCCGCCGTCGCCGGGTCCATCGGCATCGCCCCGGCCGCCAACCTCAACCCCGAGCGCGATTTCCCCTCGATGTTCGAGCCGGTCCACGGCTCCGCGCCCGACATCGCGGGCCGCGGCATCGCCAACCCGCTCGGCGCGATCTGGTCGGCCGCCATGATGCTCGACCACCTCGGGCATCCCGCCGCGGCCAAGGACATCACCGACGCGATCGCCGCGGTGCTGGCCAAGACCGATGTCCGCACGCCGGACCTGGGCGGGAGTGCGTCGACCGCCGAGTTCACCGACAAACTGCTCGAACTGCTCTGACGGCTTGAGCGTCTGGGGCCTCCGGCCCACCGCTGCCTGTCCGGCCCACCGCCTGCCTGCCCACTGCCCCACTGACCCACTGGCCTTCTGGCCACCCGGCCACCCGGCCACCCGGCTGTCGGCCGCTCCGACGGCCTGGCTGCGCCCCCGTTCCATGTTCCGCGTTCCGCGTTCCTCGACGAGGAGAGACGAGGAGAACCACCATGGCAGCGCCCGCGTCCCCCGGCTCCGCCCCCACCACCGCTCCCGGCCACGACCGCCCGCCGTCCAGACCCTGGTACGGGCAGCTCTACTTCTGGGTCCTGACCGCGATCGTCTGCGGCGTCCTGACGGGCTGGCTCTGGCCGGGGGTCGGGGTCGCTCTGGAACCGGTGGGCACCACCTTCGTGTCCGCCATCAAGATGCTCATCGCGCCGATCGTTTTCCTGACCATCGTGGGCGGCATCGGCGGCGTCGACAGCCTGCGCCGCGTCGGCAGGGTCGGCCTCAAGTCCCTCGCCTGCTTCCAGGCGGGCACGCTGGTGGCCCTGGCGCTCGGCCTGATCGCCGTGAACGTCTTCCGGCCCGGCGCCGGAGTCCACGCCGACCCCGGCGAACTGCACCTCGCCGGCGACGCCGCCCAGTACGTCAAGGACGGGGAGGGCCAGAGCTGGTGGCACTTCCTGACCGACGTGGTCCCCTCCAGCGCGGTGGGTGCCTTCGCCGAGGGCAACATCCTCCAGGTCATCTTCTTCTCGGTCCTCTTCGGCATCGCGCTCAAGGCCGTCGGACCGACAGGAGCCCCGATCGTCGAGGGGATCAACCGGCTCAGCACCGTCGTGTTCAAGATCCTGCACTACGTCATGCTGGCGGCGCCCGTCGGGGCCTTCGGGGCGATGGCCTTCACCATCGGCAAGTACGGCATCTCCACCCTCACCAGCCTCGGCCGTCTCATCGGCCTGTTCTACGGCACCTCGCTCTTCTTCGTCGTCGTGGTCCTCGGCGGCGTGCTCGCGCTCCTGCGGATCAGCGTCTTCCGGCTGCTGCACTATCTGCGTGAGGAGTTCCTCATCGTCCTCGGCACCTCCTCCTCCGAGAGCGTGCTGCCCCGCGTGATGACCAAACTGACGGGCCTCGGGGTGCGCCGCGACATCGTCGGACTGACGGTGCCGACGGGGTACTCCTTCAACCTCGACGGCAGTTCCATCTATCTGTCCCTGGCGGCCGTCTACATCGCCCAGGCCACGGACACCCCGCTGTCCCTCGGACAGCAACTCGGCCTGCTCGCCGTCATGATCCTCACGTCCAAGGGCTCGGGCGGCGTCACCGGCGCCGGCTTCATCGCCCTGGCCGCCACGCTCTCCAGCGTCGGCACGGTCCCCGCGGCCGGCATCATGCTCATCTTCGGCATCGACAAGTTCATGTCCGAGTGCCGTGCCCTGACCAACCTCGCCGGCAACAGCGTCGCCACCCTCCTCGTGGCCCGCTGGGAAGGCGCCCTCGACACCCCACGCGTCAACCGGGTCTTGCGCACCGGAACCCCCGAACCGCCCCCGGATCCGGAACCGGAGGCCGTCCCGCCCACAGAGCACGACACCGGGCCCCCACCGGCGCTGGTCACGACATGACCCCGGTCGCACATGCGAGCACGCCGCCGGAAGGGAAGGCCGGCGGCGTGCTCACTCATACCGTGCGGAGCCGGCAGACTCCGGTGATGCGTCCGGTCAGTCGTTGACGCAGGTGTTGCCGAAGGTCGGGTTGAGCAGGCCGACGACGTTGATCGAGTTGCCGCACACATTGACCGGGACGTGCACCGGAACCTGGATCACGTTGCCCGAAACCACGCCGGGGGAATTCGTGGCAGCGCCCTGGGCACCGGAATCGGCGGACGCGAGACCGGCGCCACCCAGCACGAGTGCGCTGGTGCCCAGCACCACAGCGGCCAGCTTCTTCATCTTCATCGCGGACATGTCGCTCTCCTTGAGTAAATTGACAGCGGAAGGCATTCGACAAGGCGAGTACGGCATCACGCACACAGAACATCCCTGCCGACCACCCCCGTTGATCAACGCGCTGCCCGGCGCCGGGACACGGCCTCTCCCGCAGTCGCGACGCCGGAATCGATCCCCGCGGGGAACACCGGCCGCACTGCTCGCCACTTCGCACCGGCGATCGTGTGTACGACCGCTGCTAGCCTGCGCTCATGATCAAGGGGAGATCGCCCGGCCGAACAGCCCACATCGGGAGCAACCGGTCAGAGCGCGTCCTGATCCTCGCCAGCTTCGTGAACCGAGTCGGCAACGGGCTCTTCAACGCGGCGGCGGCCCTCTACTTCACCTTGATCGTGGAACTGCCGGCCGTGCAGGTGGGTGCCGCCCTCACCGTCGCCGGCCTCATCGGCCTCCTCGCCGGGATCCCGGGAGGTCATCTGGCCGACCGATGCGGGCCACGCACGATCATGATGCTCGCCCTGCTGGTTCAGGCCCTGGCGATGTCCGCTCTCGTCCTGGTCGAGAGCTGGACCGCCCTCGCGGTCATCGCCACCGTCGACCAGCTTGCCGCGGCCGTCTGCGGCGCGGCCTGGGGAGCCCTCGTGGTCCGGGTCGGCACCGACCGCCCCGCGCTGTTCAGGGCCAAGCTCCGCACGTACGTCAATCTGGGCGTCGTCCTCGGAACCGTGGGCGCCGGGTTCGCGGTGACAGTGAACACGCGCACCGCCTACATCGTGCTGATTCTCGGCAACGCCGCCAGTTTCGCCCTGTGCGCCCTCCTCCTTCTCCTGCTCCCCCACTACCGGGCGCTCGCGGCACCGCCACAGCAGCAGCGCCGCTGGATCGCCCTCGCCGACCGTCCGTTCGTGACCTTCACAGCGCTCTATGGGGCGATGGGGCTGCAGTACACGGTCGTGTCCCTGATTCTGCCGATCTGGATCTCGGAGCACACCGACGCACCGCGCTGGACCGTGGCCGCGGTGTCAGCCTTCAATTCCGCGGTCTGCGTCCTCTTGCAGACCAGAATCGGATCCCGCATCGAAACCCCCCGCGACGGCGGCAGGGCGTTCCGCACAGCAGGACTGCTCTTCTTCCTCAGCTGTCCCATGATGGCCCTCACCGCGTACGCCCCCGTGTGGGCTGCCGTCGCCCTCGCTGTCGCGGCGATCTTCGTCCACAGCCTCGGGGAGATCTGGGAGTCCTCGGCGGGCTTCGCCCTCGGCTTCGGCCTGGCACCGGACCACGCCCAGGGCCAGTACCAAGGACTCCTCGGACTCGGCTTCAGCGCCGGTCAGGCCCTCGCCCCCGCCCTCCTCACCACCGTCGTACTCGGCCTCGGCACACCCGGCTGGCTGCTCCTCGGCGCGTTCCTCGCCATCGCGGGCGCCTTCGGCCCGGCGCTCGAACGCTGGGGCACGCGAACCCGGCCCCATCAGGAAGACGCACCCTCGAAACCCGGCGAACAAGGACACGAGGCACACACGACATGCTGATACGCCCTCACGATCGCGGCAGCCACGACGAGTCACTGGAATTCGTGCGGAGCCAGGGATTCGGACAACTCATCGCCGCCGGACGCGACCGCGATTTCCCCCGTCGCCGTACCCACCCAGTTCATCCTGCCGAACAGCGAGACGGTGCTGCTGCATCTGGCTTCAGGCAATCCCGTATGCGCCGCCGTACGCGAAAACCCTGCCGTCCTGCTGAGCGTCGTCGGGGACTGGACCTACATCCCGGGCGCCTGGAAGGCCATCGACAGCGAGGATCCCGCGCAAGGAATTCCCACGGTGTACTACGCCGCCGTACAGCTGCGATGCACAGCGGAGGTGCTCGAGGCACCTGAGGACAAGCTCGATGTGCTGCGCCGCCAGATCCAGCGGCTGGAGCCGGAGAGCGGCATCGCCGATCCGTCGGTGCACGAGCACCGTCTACGGGAGATCCGCGCCCTGCGGCTGACCATCCGCGAGGTCATCGGCAAGTTCAAATTCGGGGGCAACGTGGACGAGGCCCACCGCTCCGCGGTCGCCACCCGCCTGGCGGCACGCGGTGGGCCACGGGATTCGGCTGCACGGGAACACCTGCGGCGCAGATCGGGCGGCTGAGCAGCCACGCCACCCCGCTCGCCGGGTCGCAGCGCGGCGTCCCGGCGCGCCCCTTCGGCACTGCGGCACTGCGGCACTGCGATCACGATGAGTGACCGAACGGCTCCCCGCCGGTGCACTCCCTCTCCGCTGCCGGGCGCTCCCCACCTCAGACGAAGTTCAGCGCCACTGCGCCTCCCGCTCCCCCGAGCAGCATGAATGCCGGCATCAGCACCTTCAGCTCGACCCAGCTCCCGGCGCGGAACCGCATCATCCGCGGCGGCCCGATCGGGTACCAGCGCTTGCGACCGATCGGGATGGGCCACAGGATCGGGCAGCCGGAGACAGTCAGCGCGTCCCCGACGTCGTGCACCAGCGCACCGAGCACGACCGGCAGGCCCAGCCACAGATACTCCTGGCCCGCGCCCGTGAACAGCCAGTCCGAACCGTTGCCCGGCTTGTCCAGGACCCCCGCCATGATCCATGCGCTGGCCGCGGCCAGGAGCCACACCAGGACATCGCTGCTCGACCCGCGCGCCGCCCGCCACAGCAGGCCTTCGATGGCGAGCACCATGTGCACGAAGAGGAGCGCGAGCACCGCCCAGCGCCCCCCGGTCACCGCGAGCACCGACGAGCCCGCACCGATCAGCACCGCCCAGACCCAGGTGTGCGTGAGCGTCCGATGACCGCCGGAGCGGCGCGGGTCGCCGGGCTTCCGGGTCGCCCGGTAGACGGTGTAGGAGAGCTTGTCGACGATCTCGCACAGACCGCGTGAGACCGGTCCGAAGGCGCGCGAGATGGTCGCCGACTTGTGGTCGAGGTCGGGCGCGAGCGCGGCCCCGGCGCAGATCAGGGCTCCCACAACGAGGACCGGCCAGGGCATCGAGTGCCCCGCGGCCGTCGCGGCGGCGCCGACGCCCAGCCAGGCCGCAGCCCCCGACAATGAGTGTGCCGGTCCCATCATCGCTGCTCCCCGCCCCATTCCTGTTGTGCTGACGCCCTGTTGGCGACACAGCGTAGCGTTCATGATCTTCGTGCGGTCGTCCGGTTCCCTGATCGGGCGGGAAGGGAGGCAAGATGGGGGTGTGACCCTTATCGATCAGCTGCCGCCGGATGCCGACCCCGATGCCCTCTTCGAAGCCTTCTCCTCGTGGGCCGAGGACCAGGGGATCACTCTCTACCCGGCCCAGGAGGAGGCGCTGATCGAGGTGGTCTCCGGGGCAAATGTGATCTTGTCGACACCGACCGGCTCCGGCAAGAGCCTGGTCGCGGCCGGTGCGCACTTCACCGCGCTCGCCCAGGACAAGGTCACCTTCTACACCGCCCCGATCAAGGCGCTGGTGTCGGAGAAGTTCTTCGACCTGTGCAAGCTGTTCGGCACCGAGAACGTCGGCATGCTGACCGGCGACGCCTCCGTGAACGCCGACGCCCCGGTGATCTGCTGCACCGCCGAGGTCCTCGCCTCCATCGCGCTGCGCGACGGCAAGGACGCCGACATCGGCCAGGTCGTGATGGACGAGTTCCACTTCTACGCGGAGCCGGATCGCGGCTGGGCCTGGCAGATCCCGCTGCTCGAACTGCCGCAGGCGCAGTTCATCCTGATGTCGGCGACGCTCGGCGACGTCTCGATGTTCGAGAAGGACCTCACGCGCCGCACGGGCCGCCCCACGTCGGTGGTCCGCTCCGCGACCCGCCCCGTGCCCCTCTCGTACGAGTACCGCCTCACGCCCATCACCGAGACGATCACCGAACTCCTCGAGACCAAGCAGGCCCCCGTCTACATCGTGCACTTCACGCAGGCGCAGGCGGTGGAGCGTGCGCAGTCGCTGATGAGCATCAACATGTGCACCCGGGCGGAGAAGGACCAGATCGCGGAGCTGATCGGCAGCTTCCGCTTCACCACCAAGTTCGGCCGCAACCTCTCGCGCTATGTGCGGCACGGGATCGGCGTGCACCACGCGGGCATGCTGCCGAAGTACCGCCGTCTCGTGGAGAAGCTCGCCCAGGCGGGCCTCCTCAAGGTCATCTGTGGCACGGACACCCTCGGCGTCGGCGTGAACGTGCCCATCCGCACCGTGCTGTTCACGGCACTCACCAAGTACGACGGCAATCGCGTCCGCACCCTGCGCGCGCGGGAGTTCCACCAGATCGCCGGCCGCGCCGGGCGCGCGGGCTTCGACACGGCGGGCTTCGTCGTCGCCCAGGCCCCCGAGCACGTCATCGAGAACGAGAAGGCGCTCGCCAAGGCCGGCGACGACGCGAAGAAGCGCCGCAAGGTGGTGCGCAAGAAGGCTCCCGACGGTTTCGTGGGCTGGACCGAGAGCACCTTCGAGAAGCTCATCGCCTCCGAGCCCGAGCCCCTCACGTCGCGCTTCCGCGTCACCCACACCATGCTGCTCTCGGTGATCGCGCGGCCCGGCAACGCCTTCGAGGCGATGCGTCACCTCCTGGAGGACAACCACGAGCCGCGCAAGCAGCAGCTGCGCCACATCCGCCGTGCGATCGCCATCTACCGCTCCCTGCTGGACGGCGGCGTCGTCGAGAAGCTCGACGAGCCGGACGCCACCGGCCGCATCGTGCGTCTGACGGTCGACCTCCAGCAGGACTTCGCGCTCAACCAGCCGCTGTCGACCTTCGCCCTCGCCGCGTTCGAACTCCTCGAGCCCGATTCGCCCTCGTACGCCCTCGACATGGTCTCCGTCGTGGAGTCCACCCTCGACGACCCGCGCCAGATCCTCGCCGCCCAGCAGAACAAGGCGCGCGGAGAGGCGGTCGCGCTGATGAAGGCCGACGGCGTCGAGTACGAGGACCGGATGGAGCGCCTTCAGGACATCACGTACCCGAAGCCGCTGGAGGAGCTGCTCTTCCACGCCTACAACACGTACCGCACCAGTCACCCGTGGGTCGGCGACCACCCGCTGTCCCCGAAGTCCGTCATCCGGGACATGTACGAGCGGGCGCTGTCCTTCACCGAGTTCACCGCGTTCTACGAACTCGCCCGCACCGAGGGCATCGTCCTGCGCTACCTCGCCAGCGCCTACAAGGCCCTGGAGCACACCATCCCGGACGACCTGAAGTCCGAGGACCTGGAGGATCTGATCGCCTGGCTCGGCGAGATGGTCCGTCAGGTCGACTCCAGCCTCCTGGACGAGTGGGAGCAGCTCGCCAACCCCGAGGTGATGACGGCCGAGGAGGCCCAGGAGAAGGCCGACCAGGTCAAGCCGGTCACGGCCAACGCCCGCGCCTTCCGCGTCCTGGTCCGAAACGCGCTGTTCCGCCGCGTCGAGCTCGCCGCCCTCGACCACGTGGAGGAGCTGGGCGAGCTGGACGCCGAGTCCGGCTGGGACGCGGACGCCTGGGGCGCCGCCATGGACAAGTACTGGGACGAGTACGAGGACCTCGGCACCGGCCCCGACGCGCGCGGCCCCAAGCTGCTGCGCATCGAGGAGGATCCGGAGCACGGTCTGTGGCGCGTCCGCCAGACGTTCGCCGACCCCAACGGCGACCATGACTGGGGCATCAGCGCAGAGGTCGACCTCGCGGCCTCCGACGAGGAGGGCCGCGCCGTCGTCCGCGTCACGGACGTCGGCCAGCTCTGAGCGCCCCCAGCCCCCGGACAGGAGTCGAAGAACCGTCATGAACAATCCCGCCGACCGCCTGGTCGATCTGCTCGACCTGGAACAGATCGAGGTCAACATCTTCCGCGGCCGCAGCCCGCAGGAGTCCCTCCAGCGCGTCTTCGGCGGGCAGGTCGCCGGGCAGGCCCTCGTCGCGGCCGGCCGCACCACGGAGGGCGACCGGCCGGTGCACTCGCTGCACGCGTACTTCCTGCGGCCCGGGCGCCCGGGCGTACCCATCGTGTACCAGGTGGAGCGGGTGCGCGACGGTCGCTCGTTCACCACGCGCCGCGTCACGGCGATCCAGCAGGGTCGTACGATCTTCAATCTCACTGCCTCCTTCCATCAGCCCGAACAGGGCGCCTTCGAACACCAGCTGCCGCCCCGCATCGAGGCGCCCGCCCCCGAGTCGCTGCCGACGGTCGTCGAGGAGATCAAGGAGCATCTGGGCGCGCTCCCTGAGCAGTTGGAGCGAATGGCCCGTCGGCAGCCCTTCGACATCCGCTACGTGGACCGGCTGCGCTGGACCGCCGAGGAGATCAAGGACGCCGAGCCGCGCAGCGCCGTGTGGATGCGCGCCGTCGGCCCGCTCGGGGACGATCCGCTGGTGCACACCTGCGCCCTCACCTACGCCAGCGACATGACCTTGCTCGACGCGGTCCGCATCCCGGTGGAGCCGCTGTGGGGCCCCCGCGGCTTCGACATGGCCTCGCTCGACCACGCCATGTGGTTCCACCGGCCCTTCCGCGCCGACGAGTGGTTCCTGTACGACCAGGAGTCCCCGATCGCGACCGGCGGCCGCGGCCTCGCCCGGGGCCGCATCTACGACGTCGAGGGCCGACTCCTGGTCTCGGTCGTCCAGGAGGGGCTCTTCCGTCCCCACACCCCCCGTCACATGGGCACGCCCGCTCCGGACGCCTGAGCCGCAGCACCCGGCGCACGCCCGGCGCATGGGACAACCGGCATGAACGACACCCCCAGACCGATGAGAGTGAGCCGATGAGCGCCAGCACGGACCCCAGCGCCGGTCCGGAAGCCGACGACAGCCGCGACGCGGTACTCGCCAAGGCCGTACGGCTCCGCGAGTCCCGCCACCGCGAGGAGGCGCGGGCCCTCCTGGTCCCCCTCAGCGACCGCTTCCCGGACGACCCCGAAGTGGCGTACCAGACCGCGTGGGTGCACGACACCCTCGGCCTCGAAGCCGAGGCCCTGCCGTACTACCTGCGCGCGATCCAGCGGCCGGGCCTGACCGAGAGCGACCGCCGGGGAGCCCTCCTGGGCCTCGGCAGCACCTACCGCGTCCTCGGCCGGTACGAGGAGGCCGTCGCCGCGCTCCGCCACGCGTCCGAGGAGTTCCCCGAGGACGGAGCCCTCAAGACCTTCCTCGCCATGGCGCTGTACAACACGGGGCAGGCCCACGACGGGATGGGGATCCTGCTGCAGTTGCTCGCGAGGACGAGCCGGGACAAGGACATCGCCGTGTACGCCCCCGCCATCGAGCACTACGCCAAGGATCTCGACGCAACCGTCTAGCCGAACCGTCCAGCCGGAGCGGGTCCCGGTCCGGTGAGGTCCGGCGACGCCTGGCCGGGGCCGACGATGGGTGAGCGGGGGTCGGCCGCGTCGGCTAGGTCCGCCTGCGGCACAGCCATGTGAAGAACCCTCTCCGCTCGTCGCGCCCGCCCCTGTCCGGCTCCGGCATGTGCCTCTCCGTCAGCCCGGTCTCGGGCGCGTGCTCGCGGGGAACCGCCACGGCGGCGTCCGCGGCCGGCCACGGCACCGGGTCGAGCGCCGGATGGGGGCGGGGCGATGCGGAGATGGGCGGACGGCCCGGCCGAGGCGCAGGGCGCAGCCGCCTGGCCTCCTCCAGGGTGAGGATCAGGCTGGCCCGCAGCCAGCTGATCTCGTTAGGGTCGTCGGCGGTCAGGATCCGCTCGACGATGCGTGTCGTGGGTGAATCGGGTGCTGCCTGGGTCAGCGGCTCGGGCTTGAGCCGGTGCAGGTAGGCGCGTTCGTAGGGGTCCCTGACCACCTCCGCGAGCTGCACCGGGTCGAGCAGTGACGCGCCGGCTGCGGCGCGCTCCCACGGGTCCTCCGACTGTCGCAGCAGGAAGCCCGCGTGCCTGCTCCGCCAGCGGCGCGCCCGTAGGTCAGCGCCTGCTTCCAGCCGGGCACGCAGCCCCGCCGGCACACGCCCGGTGAGCAGGGCCGCGCTGGCCGGGGAGGCGGTGAACCGGCGTAGCTCTTCTTCGAGATAGAGCCAGACAACCGCTCTGTAGCGGTTCACGTAGAACTTCACCGGTGTCAGCACACCCGCGCGGGCGAGGCGGGTGAACCGCGCCGGTGTGATCTCCATGAGGGCCGCGCCCTCCGCTGTGCCCACGGTTTTGACATGTGCCCGCAGGGACTCCGGGAATCCCGGTGCCGCGCGCACGCGATCGATCTCCTCCCGCTGCACCCGACGGCGTCCACCGGCCGGGTCCGCGACGGTGCGGATCCGGCCCAGCATCACCGCCAGGTCGAACTCGCCGCGTTTCAGCCCCAGTTCCCGCGCGGCGCTGCTGCGTGCGACCGTCGCCGGCGCCCCGGCCCGTGAGGTCGGTGGGTGACTTGACGGACCTGAAGGGCTGGGCCCGGCCTGCGCCGTGGCCGACGGGACCGGGCCGACGGGCCTGAACGCGGCCCCCGGTCCTAAAGCGGATCCAACTCCGGGCGCCGCTCCCGATCCGGACGCGGACCCCGGTCCGACTGCGGCGACGAGATGGGCAATGGTCTGTGTCTCGCCAGTCATGGCGGTTCTCCCCCGTGCGTGGTCATTGCTCGTGGAAAAACCGTAGCCCGGCCGCCCCCTTTCCCGCTCGGCCTGTGGATAACTCTGCCCGCGCTCCCGTTCCTCCAGGTCAGAGGTCTACGACGGGAGTCCTTTCCGGATGCCGGGCGCCCACGCCGAGGTGTTCGCCGACGCGGTTCACCAGGAGCGTCATCTCGTACGCGACCTGGCCGATGTCGGCCTGCGCGGAGCTGAGCACGCACAGGCAACTGCCGTCGCCCGCAGCCGTCACGAACAGGACGGCGTCGTCGAACTCGATCATTGTCTGACGTACGTTGCCCGCGTGGAAATGGCGGCCGGACCCCTTCGCCAAGCTGTGCAGCCCCGACGACACCGCCGCCAGATGTTCGGCGTCCTCCCGCTCGAGGTCCGAGCTCGCCCCGGTCACCAGGCCGTCGTTGGACAGCACCAAGGCGTGCCGTACATGCTCCACACGCTTGGTCAAGTCGTCGAGCAGCCAGCCGAGCCCCGTGTTCTGCGCCATGGTCCCTTCTCCCCCTGCGTCGCTCCCCCTGGCTGGAGGATCTGACCTGCCAGCCTTCCCCACCTCCGGCGTCCCGGCAAGCATGATGGGGACATGGCACAGAAGATGACCGATGAACAATGGCGGGCCTTCGTCTCGCACGGCACCCGCACCGCCAAGCTCTCGACCGTCCGCGCGAACGGCAGCCCGCACATCGCACCGATCTGGTTCGTCCTCGACGGGGATGACCTGGTGTTCAACACCGGAAAGGACACGGTCAAGGGGCGCAATCTGGCGCGCGACGGGCGCGTGGCACTGTGCGTGGACGACGACCAACCCCCGTTCGCCTTCGTCGTGCTGCAGGGCCACGCCGAACTGATCGAGGACATCGAGCAGGTACGTCACTGGGCGACGCGCCTCGGCGGCCGGTACATGGGCGAGGACCGGGCCGAGGAGTTCGGCAAGCGCAACGGCGTGCCCGGAGAACTGCTGGTCCGGGTCAGGATCGACAAGGTGCTGGCGTACGACGCGGTCGCCGACTGACCCTCGCGCCCGGACACCTCAGCCAATGGAGTCGAGCAGCCGGGCGGTATGCCTCCGCCCGGCGTACTCCACGAGTCGGATCAACACCTCCTTTCCCGAATCGCGGTCCCGCGCGTCGCACAGCACCACAGGAGTCCCACGGTCGAGGTCCAAGGCTCGTGAGACGTCGTGCGCGCCGTACGTCCGTGCGTCCGAGAAGCAGTTGACCGCGACGACGAACGGAATCCGGCGGTGCTCGAAGTAGTCCACGGCGGGGAAGCAGTCCTCGAGTCTGCGGGTGTCCGCGAGGACGACGGCACCGAGCGCTCCCTGGGACAGCTCGTCCCACAGGAACCAGAAACGGTCCTGTCCCGGCGTCCCGAAGAGATACAGCGAAAGGCCGGATCTGATGGTGATGCGGCCGAAGTCCATCGCAACGGTCGTCGTGACCTTGCGATCCACGCCCTCGGTGTCGTCGACCGACTGGCCCGCTTCACTGAGGAGTTCCTCGGTGCGCAGGGGCCGGATCTCGCTGACGGCACCGACCAAGGTGGTCTTGCCCACGCCGAAGCCTCCGGCGACCAGGATCTTCAACGCCAGGGCGGTGCTCTCGGCGGTTCCCCGGGGGTCGGCGGTCTCGCCGGTCACCGTGGCGTCGCCGCCCGTGGTGTCAGAGTGCTCGGAGCCCATCGATCACCTCTCGCAGGATCTTCTCGTCGGGTAGCTGGGCGGGCGGGACGGGCCGGTGCACGACGACGTGGCCGCCCTCCACGAGGTCGCCGAGCAGCACCCTGACCACGCCCACCGGCAGGTCGGCACCGGCGGCGAGCTCCGCGACGGACTGAGTCTCGACACGGCACATTCCGATGAGCGCACGGTGCTCCGGGCCGAGTGCCGCGTCGCCGCCCGGCCCGGTCGCGTCGGTTCCGGACCCGGTGAGGGTGACGAGGGCGATCAGGTCGAAGCGCACGCCGCTGGGACCCGGCCGGGTCCGCCCGCCCGTCATGGCGTACGGACGCACCAGGGGCCCTGCCTCGACGTCGAACCACTGGCTCCCGTGCCGGTGCTCGGCACCACTTCTGTCGTCGGTCATGGCTGCCGCCCGTCCCGGTCACCCGGAGCCCGGATCGCCGCCGGAGAAGCGCGCCGGGGTGTCCAGGTGCTCGCCGACGCGCTTGACCATGCGGGCCATCTCGTACGCGACCAGGCCGATGTCCGCGGTGACCGTGCTGAGGACAGCGAGGCACGACCCGTCTCCCGCGGCGGCCACGAACAGGAAAGCGTCGTCCATCTCGACCATCGTCTGGCGTACGCCCCCGGCTCCGAAGTGCCGACCCGCGCCCTTGGCGAGGCTGTGGAACCCGGAGGCGACGGCGGCCAGGTGTTCGGCGTCCTCGCGCGTGAGCGCCGTGGAGGCGCCGACCGCGAGCCCGTCGTTGGACAGCACCACGGCATGCCGCACATCGCCGACCCGCAGCACCAGATCGTCAAGGAGCCAGTCCAGTTCACCGGACCGTCCGGCGGTGCGGCTCGAATCCCGGATCATGTGAGCTCTCCTTCGCTGCGAGCAGTGCTTCTGTGGGTTCCGTCCGGGTCCGGCACGGCTCCGATGACGCCGGGCAGCCGTCCCCCGCCTCGGGCCCAGCCGTCCCGGTAGGCGGCGATGCGGTCCCGTACGTGCTCGGGACTGCGCTCGTTGTCACGCCCAGCGTCGGCGGCCCCCGGTACGGCGGTGGGCGGCCCGCCGCGCAGCTGTGGGGCGAGGCTGGCCTGGCGCACCCGGCGCGGGAGGTCGTCCGGGACGTCCGTGGTGCCTACGTCCGGCGTCTCAGGGGGTGGGCCTTCCGTTTGCTTGCGCAGGTGGAGCGATGTGATGCCTGGGGGCGGCGACGCGGGGCGGCCCGGATCCGTCGGCGGACCGAGGACGGGGCGTTCGGCCGTGGCGGACAGGTGCAGGTCACGGGACGCCGCACCGCCCACGGCCGCGTACTGGGCGCTCTCGTTCACACGTGTCTCTTCGGGCTCTTGACGATCCGACGTACGCCCTGCGCGAGGCTCGGTGGTTCCGCTGTGCAGCAGTGCGGTCGGCAGCAGGACCACGGCCGTGGTGCCGCCGTACGGCGAGGTCCGCAGGTGGACCTTGATGTTGTGCCGCGCGGCGAGCCTGCTCACTACGAAGAGGCCGAGTTGGTCGCTGTCGAACAGATCCAATGCCTCGGACTCGGTGACGCGGCGGTTGGCCTCGACCAGGACTTCGGCGCCCATGCCCAGGCCACGGTCCTCGATCTCCAGGGCGTATCCGTTGCCCACGGGTTCGCCGCTGACACGCACCTTGGTGTGGGGCGGTGAGAACTGCGCGGCGTTCTCGACGAGTTCGGCGAGCAGGTGGGTGAGGTCGGCGACGGCGGCGCCCACGACGTCGGCAGAGGGCAGTTGGCGTACCTCCACGCGCGCGTAGTCCTCGACTTCGGAGAGCGCGGCGCGGACCACGTTCGTGAGGGGGACCGGCATCCGCCAGGCCCGGCCGGGTGCGGCTCCGGAGAGGATGATCAGGCTCTCCGCGTGCCGTCGCATGCGGGTGGTGAGGTGGTCGAGGCGGAAGAGGTCACCGAGTTCGTTCGGGTCGTCCGCACGGCGTTCCATGGTGTCGAGGAGGTTGAGCTGCCGGTGGACGAGAACCTGGCTGCGGCGGGCGAGGTTGACGAAGACTCCGGAGATGCCGCTGGCGAGTTCGGCCCGCTCGACGGCGGCGCGCAGGGCGGCGCGGTGCACCGTGCCGAGCGCTTCGGCGACCTGCCCGGTCTCGTCCTCGGCCCGGGGCCCTTGCGGCGCCTCTGCGTCGATGTCGATGTCCTCACCTGCCCTGAGCTTCCGTATGGCGTGCGGCAGTTGGCGGCGGGCGATCTCCAGGGCGCGGTTGCGGAGGCCGACGAGTTCGACGACGAGGCCGCGGCCGATGCGTACGGAGATGACGAGGGAGGCCACCACGGCGACGAGCCCGAGGAACACCGCGGCTCCGGCCGCGGTGAACACGCCCCGGGCCAAGGGGTCGGCGCGGTCGGCGGCGTCCCGTGCCGCGCGGTCGGCGATGGCTCGCTGCCGGTCCAGCACGGTCGCGTGGGCGGTGTCCCAGGTGCCGGCAGGTGCCGCCGCGAGGGCCTGCTCGCCGGGCTCGGCGAGGAGCACCTTGTCCTCGGCGGCCGTCACGTCCGCGTACGCGGTTGCGGCCACGAGGCGTTGCCACGCGGCGCGTTCGGGGCCGCGCAGGTCGGCCGCCGCCGTCTCGACGAGGGTCTGCCGGGTGTCGGCGGCGCCGGTGAACCTGCGCAGCCGCTCGCCGTCGAAGGTGCCCGCGAGCCGGGCGCTCGCCAGCAGCGCGTCCTCGCGGGCCAGCATCTCGCCCGCCCGTGAGAATTCGAGCAGCACGCGCGCGTGGGAGCCCGATTCGCCGCTCTGGACGGCGGAGAGCGCGCCGTTGACCTTGAAGGCGGCGGTGACGGCCCTCGTGTACTGCCCGTACGCGGCGTCCCATCCGGTGCGTCGGTCGAGGACGGACGTGCGCACGGTACGCAGCCTTTCGGCACCCGTGACGAACTGCGCGAGCCGGTCCGCGACCGGGGCGGGAAGGCCCGCGCCGTCGGCCACGGTGTTGCCCTCGCCGAGGCGCAGCTTCGCCACTGCTTGATCGGTGCGCTCGGCTTGCCTCTTGAGGGTGGCCGCGCGGTCGGCGGCGGGCTTGGTCGCGTACCGCACGGCTTCGGCGCGTTCGGCTTGGAGCGCGGTGACGGCCGCGACGACGGGCGCGCGTACGGCGGAGTCCACACGCTGTGTCTGTCGCAGGCCCACGACGTCCTGGGCGGTGCTGACGGTCGCGAAAGCCCACAGGGCGAGCAGGGAGACGACCGGCACCATCAGGAGGCAGACGACCTTGGCCCTGACGGTGCGCGGGCGCAGTCGCCATCGTGTCGCACGCGGCGCGGTGACCGGCCCCCGGTCCGTGCGGGGTTCCTCCGTGCCGCGGTTCTCCTGGGCGGGCGGGCCCGCGTGGGCTCGGCGGCCTCGGGCATGTGCCGTGCTCGGGGGCGGCGAGCCGGTTTCGGGGGTGGTCCGGGGTGTCTCCATGGCCTCCTCGCTCGGCTGGGTGCGCGATGTCTGCCTCCCGGCCGTGGCCGGTCCGCGTGCGCTACGGAGTGGCGCTCTCGACGGGCCGCTGGGCCGACACGGTGGCTGCTTGCTCCCCGGCGCTCGGGGACAGTGCGACGAACGCCGAGGTCAGGAACAGGTAGGAGCCGAGACCGACGGCGAGCGGGAAGATGAACTGCATCGTCGTCGCCCCGGGCAGCTCCGCACCGGAGGGCGTGACGCGAACGCTGACGGCCAGCATTCCGGTGTAGTGCATGCTGCTCACCGCCCCGCCCATGACGAGCGACGCTCCGGCGACCGCCAGGGGTGACGTGATGTTCAGGGCGGCCCACAGCGCGGCCGTCGCCGCGACCACGGCGATCACGACGGACAGCGTGACCAGCATCGGGTCGTACCGCACGTCCCCGTGCAGCCGCAGCGCGGCCATGCCCAGGTAGTGCATGCTCGCGACCCGGAGGCCGGTGGTGAGCCCGCCGAGCGCGAGGGCCCGGCCGCGGTCACGGCCGTAGCCGACGGCGAAGACACCCGCGCCGACGACGACCATCGCGACGAGCAGGCTCAGCAGCGTGAGCGGCACGTCGTAGCGGATCTCGGTGCCGCGGACGCCGAATCCGAGCATCGCGACGAAGTGCATCGTCCAGATGCCGGTGCCGATCGCGGAGCCGGCGGTGATGAGCCAGTTGCGGCGCGAACGTCCCGTGCTGCCCAGCGCTCGCACGGTGCACTGCAGTCCGAGCGCCGCACCGACGCAGGCCATCGCGTACGACAGCACGGGGGTCAGCCAGCCGAACGTGGCGTGGTCCAGGTGTCCCATGGCCCATGGACGCTAGACCCGTCGGGGGCGCACGACGGGGGCGCAGTTCGAAAGCTGCCGCCGATGTTTCGAATGCTGCCGTGATGCGACGCCTGCTGTCCCTGAACGATCGCGCCCCCTGCGAACACCTGCGCGTGCGGGATCATGAGTTGCATGACCGACGACCACACGAACGTCCAGGAGTTCTTCACCGCACGCGCCGCCGACTGGGACAGCCGCTTCCCGGACGACGGCCCGGCGTACCGCGCGGCGGTGGCCGAGCTCGGCCTGCGGCAGGGCGCCCGCGTCCTGGACGCGGGCTGCGGCACCGGGCGCGCCCTGCCCGCCCTGAGGGACGCCGTGGGGCCCTCGGGCTCCGTCCTCGGAGCGGATCTCACTCCGGCGATGCTCGAAGCCGCCGCACGGGCGGGCAGGGACGCTCACGGCCAGTTGCTGCTCGCCGACGTGGCACGGCTGCCGGTGCGCACGCACTCCCTGGACGCCGTGTTCGGCGCGGGGCTCATCTCTCACCTGCCCGAACCGGCCGCGAACCTCCGTGAGCTGGCTCGCGTGGTGCGTCCCGGTGGGCTGCTCGCCCTGTTCCACCCCATCGGCCGTGCGGCGCTCGCGGCCCGGCAGGGGCGTCAGACCACGCCGGACGACCTCCGCGCCGAACCCAACCTCCGGCCGCTCCTGTGCGATTCGGGCTGGCACATGACGTCGTACGTCGATGAGGACACCCGGTTCCTCGCGCTGGCCGTACGCGCCGGCTGACGACGGTCGGTGACGTCGGCCCAGGCGCCAGGAGCCACCCCAAGCAACAGGGGCAACAGGTCAGGTCTGCCCGGCCACCACCGCGGCGAAGGCCGTCGCGTTGTCCAGCATGACGTTGTGCCCGGCGTCCGGCACGGTGACGACCCGTACCCCGGACGCCACCAGCTCTTCGTGACCGGCGAGTTCACCACTGAGCGCGCCCTGCAGAAAAACGTGCTCTACGGAGAGCCCCGTCAGCATCACGCGCATGGTGGGGTCGGTGCCCCGGACGAGCCCGGTCGCGCTGCGGTGCAGTGCCGGCGGGTCGGCGAGCCGCATGGTCGCAGCCCACACGGGCCCCACCCGCTCGAGCACGCTGCTGTACCCCTCCTTCACGAACTGCTCCTCTTCGTAGGCAGCGATTCGGCTGCTGCCCGCCGTCCCGGCAGGGGCCGGATCCAGGTTCGCCTCGGTGAGGACCAGGCGTGAGACGAGGTCCGGCCGCCGGTGCGCGAGCACGATGGCGACGGAGCCGCCCATGCTGTGCGCGACGAACTCCGCCCCGCGCACCGCGGCCACGTCCAGTGCGGCCGCCATCGCATCCGCGTGCCCGTCCAGCGTGTAGCCGAAGTCGTCGGGACGGTCGCTGAGGCCATGGCCCGGCAGATCCAGGAACAGCGACCTGCGCCCGGTCGCCGAGAGCACCCTCTACCCGGCCATCAAACGCTTGGAGAAGGCCGGGCTGCTGGCCCGCGAGACCCAGCCCGGCGCCGTCGCCGCGCCGCGCCACGTCCTGAGCCTCACCAACACCGGCAGGAGCGAGTTGCGCCGCCGTCTCACCGAGCCCGCGCGGGCGGACATCACGGACGAGAACCGCTGGTTCACACTGCTGGCATTCCTGCGTCACCTCGACGACGCCGAAGCCCAGGCAGGCGTGCTGCGGCGCCGCCTGGACTTCTTGCAGGAACCGGCGAGCTTCTTCTACGAGGGCGACCGCCCACTGCGCGCCGAGGAGCTCGATGACCCGTTCCGGCAGGGCATCCTCACCATCGCCCGCGCCACCAGCCGGGCGGAACTCGCCTGGCTCCGCAAGACCTTGGCGTCGCTCGGCTGAGGCCGGCGAGCGGTCGGCCCGTGGTCATTCCGGCCGCGGTGTCGGCGACTTCGCGGGGCGCACCGGACAGCCGCGCACGCCGGGTTCGGGACGCGTACCGAGCTCACCCACCCGGTAGCCGTCCGGATAGCCCTTGATCTCGCGGTTCTGCCGGGCGTAGTGCGGGGCCGTGCGCGGCGGGAGCAGGCGCACCGCGCGGCCGCGCAGACGCACCGCGCCACGGACGAGCGTCCTGGTGACGGGATGGGGCTGTTCGTAGCGGAAGGCCTTCACCAGGCTGTCGTCGAGCAGGGCGACGGTGGCCGCGCGCAGAAGGGGCGCAAGAGGGCGGGGGTACCAGGAGGCCATCAGCTCGATGGTCGCGTCGGATACCGTCCGCGCGCCTTCGTCCCACGCGAAATGAGCCTCTTCGTAGGCGTCGAGGCACTCGGCGAACTCCTCGTAGGAGCCGGGGATGCCCTGGATGCCCAGGTGCCGACCGAGCGTACGGTAGTACACGGCGGACGCGGCGGCCTCGTGCTGTGAGAACCTGCGCCATCCGTAGGCGTCGATCCATCTCTTGGGCATCACCACGAAGGTGCAGAGCACGTACCGCATGTCGTCGTTGGCGATGTCGTAGCTGCCGTGCATCTGGTTGATGCGCCGCATGGCCGTGCGGCCCACCTCGCTGCCGAAGCCGTGCTCGACGACCGCGTCGAGGAGCAGAGCCGTGTCGTCGTACCGCTTCTGCGTACGCTCCGTCAGCTCCGCTGTCCGCGCGAGGAGGCGGCCGATGCTCGGCACGGCGTAGGTGCGGTAGAGCGCGAGCTCGAGGGCGCGGGTGAAGTCCCAAGGGAACTCGTACGTCGCGGAGAGCCGGTAGATGGTCAGGAAGTCCTTCTCCGGGTCCAAACGCCGGATGTGCTGGAGCCGTTCATAACGCTTCACCGCACGGTCCCCCTATCTACAGCCGGGGCTCCAACTCTACGTTGGGGATCTGGAGTTCAAGCACCACACGGCGTGGTCCACATGGGGGAAGGCGGTCGGAATGTTCGACAAAATCCGTAAGCGCTGGCATCGGAGCGCGTCGACGGACCCGGCAGCCCCCACTGGGGTCGCCGAGAAGCAGCGCCCGCACAATCTCTTCGAGGCCGCCGCCGTCTATGTGGCGGCGTGTGCCGAGGACGACCAGGAGGGCGTCGACGAGGCCGCGGGCTGGGTGTCTCCGGAGGCGCTGTCCTTCGGGGTGAACGAACTCGCCTGTCGAGCCGTCATCGCTCTCGCGCGGGAGCGCGACGAGTCTCCGCGCGATGTGGCGCGTACGCTCCTCGGCCTGCCTGCCGCCTGACGTCGACGTGCGTCGGGTCCGGGCACACGAGTGCCACACCGACGGGGATCGCTGAATCAGCGGCGTGCAGCAGGCGTTCGCGAACCTCTCGGGGCGTGCGGGGCCGGAAGCCGGGCCCGCAGCCGCAGCAGTCCTGCCGAAAGCGCACACCGGCGATCAGGAGGACCGCGAGGGCGCGCCACGCGGCGGTGTCCCGGCGCTTGGGCACCGCGAGGGCGGTGCCCGCGTCGAGCAGTGGGTGAGCGCACCGCGGACAGACGTCGTGGCGCACCCGTGCGAAGTCGGTCGGTTTCTTGAAGGACGCGCGGCACGGCAGACAGACGAAGTGTGATCTGGCGCTGGGCATGACGGGCAGCGTAGGTGGCCGTGTCGTCGGCGCACGAGCGAATTTTCCTGGTCATTCACCCTCGACGGCGTGTTGACCCAGTGGTTAAGGTGCGCCGACGGAGCAAGCAGGGGCCAGTGATGGGGAGGCAGCATGGCCGCGACGGACGACGCTGTCGCCACCGATGACGACGCGCTGTACGTGCTGACGGCGGTCTTGCTGACGCCCGCGAAGTTCCCGAGCGTGCTCGGCGACGACTATCCGGAATCCTGTGCCGCGCTGGGGCTGCCGCCGCTGGCCGCCGGATACGGACTGGTACTCGGGCAGGACAACAAAGGGGCGCGCTGGACCGTCGTCACCGACGACGTGTCGCTCGTCGCCGTCGCGATCGCTTCCTGGGACTGCGGCATGGAGTACGACCTGTCGCCCGACGAACGCACCGTGGTCGCGGCGCTGCCCGGCTGGCCCCTCGCGGTGGCGGTGGCGGCACCCGGCGTGCCCGCGCCGCACGACCCCGATCCGGACCCCGCACAGCCCGACCAGCTCCCGCTCGCCCCGCCCGAGTCGGACGCCTGGGGCCCGGCCCAGCGCCGTCTGGGCGCCGACGAGATAGCCCTCCAATGGGCCGCGTGGCGCGAGCAGATCGACGACGAGGACTTCGCCACGGGCGCCGTCGCCGAGGAAGACGGCCCGGCGGACGACACCGGCGCAAGGACCGAGGCCACCGTGGACGGGAACCGGGGCGGGGACGACGCGGGCAGCCCCTCCCGTGCCGGAGGGAGCAGCCCCCAAGGCTCGGCCTCAGCTCCCTCGACCGGCGTGCGACGGGTCCTCGCCGAAGCCCGTGCGTACGTGGAGACGCCGCCGCCGCTGGGGCGGGTGCGGTCGTCCTTCGCCTCCGGTGAGGCACGCACGCTGCGCGCCGACGGTCCCGGTTGGTCCATGGTCGCGAGGACCGACGACATCGCGTTCGTGCTGCTCGACGAGGAACCAGGAGAGGTGCTGCCGGTCGGGCGGGGGCCGGAGCTCCCGGGGCTGCTCGAAGCGCTCGACAAGATGGCGGTGCGCCCCTCCTGACGCGGGCGTTCGGCACCGCCTCAAGCCGGGTACGGCTCAGATCGCGGCCGGCCCCGGAGAACGCGCTGCTGCGCCATGGCGGCGACTCAGCGGCCCAGCTCCTTGCGGGTGACACGACGCAGCCTGCGCCGCTGCCCGGAATCGAGGGTCAGATAGGCCGCGGCCGGGACGCCGACCACGATCAGGAACGCGAGCCACCAGGGCAGCCAGATGAGCAGGATGAGCCCTGCCGCCACGCCTCCTGCGGCGATCTTCGCCTTCTTCGACATGTCCGTCGCCTCCTTCGCGGCAGGTGCCGCTCTCTGTCTTGAGAAACGGGATCGGACCGCGCCCAGTTCCAGGTCGCGACCCTGACTGATCCCTGACGTGCGTCCCCTACTCGACCCTGAGTGCCCTCAGCGGTTCGCCCACTTCGTGCAGGTGGCGAAGCACCTGCCGGTAGGAGTCGACGAGCCCGGTCTCCGCGTAAGACATACCCACAGCATGACAGTGCGCACGGACAAGGGGCTGGGCGAGCCGCAGGTGCGGTCGGGGCATGCTCGGGAAGAGGTGGTGCTCGATCTGGTAGTTCAGCCCGCCGAGGAACCAGTCGGTGACCGCGCCGCCGCGGATGTTCCGTGAGGTGAGGACCTGGCGCTTCAGGTGGCCCCACCGCTCGCCGTCCGGGTCGGGCATTTCCATGCCCTTGTGGTTAGGGGCGAAGGCCATGCCCAGGTGCAGACCGAAGAGGGCCTGGTGGACGGCGGCGAAGGCGATCGCGTGCCCCAGGGGCATGGCCAGCAGCAGGAGCGTCACGTACCCCACGAGGTGGGCGACCAGCAGAGGGCCTTCGACGGCTCGTTCCCGTCGGCTCTGGCGGCGCAGGTCACGGAATCCGTAGACCTTCATGGCGATGCCCTGGAGCAACGTCAGAGGGAAGAACAGCCAGGCCTGATGGCGCGTGAGCCAGCGCCGGAAACCTGCCCGGGGCCCGGTCTGCCGCGCCGTGAACACCAGGATGTCGGCGGCGACGTCCGGGTCCTTCTCGGTGTGGTTGGGGTTGGCGTGGTGCCGGTTGTGCTTGTCGTTCCACCAGCTCACGCTCATCCCGAGGAGCAGGTTGCCGTGGACAAGGCCGATGAGGCGCGCCACCGTGCGGTTGTCGGTGATCTGCGAGTGCCCGGCATCGTGCCCGATGAAGGCGGTGCGCGCGCACAGGACGGAGAGCACCGGCGCGAGCAGCAAGACCCACCAGGTGTGGCCGATGACGAAGAGTCCCGCGCCGACGGCTGCCAAGGCCGCGGCGTTCATGGCTATCCCGCGCGCGTACCAGCCGGTGCGACGGTCGAGGAGCCCTCCCGTTTTGACGGCTCGCAGGAGTGGTGTGAAGTCGCTTCCGGAGCGGTGGCGGGGGGTGACGCCACCGGGGCGTTCCACGACGGCTGCGGCAGCCTGGGCCATGACGAGTTCTCCGGTCTCCTGAGGATGCTCTGACCTCAGGAAACGTACGGATCTGTGACCTTCGGCGACCATGACGCCACCCCCCGTGTTCCACCGGGGGCAAACGCCCGGGCACAGGGGTGCTGGGTACACCCCCACAACAGGAGTGGCGAGCATCACAGCACACGAAGCGCCTCAGGTTGGCAATTCCGAGGTATCTTCGGCCGCTCCCGCCACATTAGTCAAGTTTGAGGAATGCGCCATAGCTGTGCACAAGCACTCCGCTGTCAGTCCTTCCGAGATCGTAGAACTGTCCCGCTGCTCTGTCGTGTTCGTCCCCGGTGACCCCGGGCGCACCGGTCAGGTCGCGTTCTGGCACGCCGACGGCCGTACCCCACCCGCCTCGGCCGTCGGCGACGTCGGCGAGCTGACCGTCGCCGTGCCCGGTACCGACGGCATCCACCTCGACGTCGTGCCCGCTGCGCTGCTTCCGGTCGGCACGGCGCTGCCCGTCCTCACCCGCGCACGGGCCGCGTCCGGCGCGCACCCCACCGCCGCCTTCTGGGGCGCGGCGGCCGTACTGGCCCTGCAACTGGCCGCCCGCGGCCTGTTGTTGCCAGGCCTCACCGACAGTGATCACGACGCCTGGCGTGCGGGCCCGTTGAACGCCGACGACCTGCGACGGCTGCGCGACCTCGCGGCCTCTATGCCGCCCGCCGCCCATGCCGTTCCTCTCGCCGACCACACGCCACCGCGCCTGCCCGCACCGGAGCGGCTGCTGCACCAGTTCCTGGACGCCGTGGCCGACACACTGCCGCGCTCCCCCGCCGCCGCGGCGGCGGCCGGCCAGCCCGCGTTCGCCTCGCCGAAACCCCAGCACCTGCCCGCGCAGCGCGCCTGGGCCATGGACGTCGCGGCAGGCCACGACGCCGGTGTGCGGGTCTCGCTGCGCGTCGAGGTACCCGGCCTGTTGGCCGACACCTCCACGGAGACCCGGCTGCCGTTCCGGGCAGTCCTGCAGATCCACAGCGTCAGCGACCCCTCGCTCGTCGCGGACGCCGCCGAAGTGTGGGCCGGTTCCGGCGCCACAGCGGGCGCGTTCGGGCCGCGTGCCCGCATGGACGCCCTTCTGGCCCTGCGTCGCGCCACGCGCGCGTGGGCGCCGCTCGGGCCGCTGCTCTCGGCATCGGTGCCCGATGCGGTCGAGCTCGCGGACGAGGACGTCACCGAACTTCTGGGCTCGGGAGCGCGCGTGCTCGCGGCAGCCGGTGTGGGCGTGCACTGGCCCAGGGAACTGGCGCGCAGCCTCACCGCCCGTGCGTACATCGGCCCCAAGGAGGCCAAGGGCGGCAAGGGCCCCGACCAGCTCGAGTCGGACACCCCGTCCTACCTCTCGGCCGACGCGCTCCTCGCCTTCAACTGGCGTTTCGCGCTGGGCGACCAGGAGTTGAGCCGCGAGGAGCTCGACCGGCTCGCGGAGGCCAACCGCCCGGTGGTGCGCCTGCGGGACCAGTGGGTGCTCATCGACCCCGACGAGGCGCGGCGGGCCCGCGCGCAGCAGGACCACAAGGTCACCCCGATCGACGCCCTGGGCGCCGCGCTGACCGGCACCACCGAGGTGGACGGCCGCCGGGTCGACGTCGAGCCCACGGGCTGGCTCGCGACCCTGCGGGAGCGCCTTGCGGACCCGGAGGGCATGGAGCCCGTCGGCCAGCCCGCGGCCCTCGCCGCGGACCTGCGCGACTATCAGCTGCGGGGACTCAACTGGCTTGCCAGGATGACGTCCTTGGGGCTCGGCGGATGCCTCGCCGACGACATGGGCCTCGGCAAGACCATCACCCTGATCTCGCTGCATCTGCACCGTCAGACCGACGAGGCGACGGCGGGGCCCACGCTGGTCGTGTGCCCCACCTCCCTCATGGGCAACTGGCAGCGGGAGATCGAGAAGTTCGCGCCCGGCACGGCTGTGCGCCGTTTCCACGGAGCGCAGCGCGGACTCGACGACCTGGCGGACGGCGAGTTCGTACTGACCACCTACGGAACGATGCGGCTCGACGCCCACCGGCTCGACGCGGTCAACTGGGGACTGGTCGTCGCCGACGAGGCACAGCACGTCAAGAACCCGTACTCGGCGACGGCCAAGGAGCTGCGCAGCATCGGCGCCCGCGCGCGCGTGGCGCTCACCGGCACTCCTGTGGAGAACAACCTCTCCGAGCTGTGGGCGATCCTCGACTGGACGACCCCGGGGCTGCTGGGCAAGCTCGGCACGTTCCGCACCCGTTACGCGCAGGCTGTCGAGAGCGGATCCGACCCAGCCGCGGCCGAACGGCTCTCCCAACTGGTGCGCCCGTTCCTGCTGCGGCGTCGCAAGTCGGACCCGGGCATCGCCCCCGAGCTGCCCCCGAAGACGGAGACCGACCGTGCCGTCTCCTTGAGCGCGGAACAGGCGGGCCTCTACGAAGCGGTGGTCCGGGAGACGCTGGCGGAGATCTCCGGAGCCGACGGCTTCGCCCGCCGCGGTCTCATCGTCAAGCTCCTGACCGGCCTCAAGCAGATCTGCAACCACCCCGCGCAGTACCTCAAGGAGGACAAGCCGCGCATCACCGGACGCTCCGGAAAGCTGGAGCTCCTGGACGAGTTGCTCGACACCATCCTCTCCGAGGACGCCAGCGTGCTCGTCTTCACTCAGTACGTGCAGATGGCGCGCCTCATCGAGCAGCATCTGTCGTCCCGCGGCATCCGCTCGCAGTTCCTGCACGGAGGCACCCCGGTCGCCGAGCGCGAGGCGATGGTCCGGCGCTTCCAGGACGGCGAGGTCCCGGTCTTCCTGCTCTCCCTGAAGGCGGCGGGTACGGGCCTGAACCTCACGCGGGCCGAGCACGTCGTGCACTACGACCGCTGGTGGAACCCCGCCGTCGAGGCCCAGGCGACCGACCGCGCCTACCGCATCGGGCAGACCCAGCCCGTGCAGGTGCACCGGCTGATCGCGGAGGGCACCATCGAGGACCGCATCGCCGAGATGCTGCTGCGCAAGCGTGAACTCGCCGACGCCGTCCTCGGCTCCGGGGAGGCCGCGCTCACGGAGCTCACGGATGCCGAGCTGGCAGACCTGGTCGCGCTGCGAGGGGGGACCACGCGATGAGTGACGCGCAGGACGACACGTACGACGAGGCATACGAGAGCAGCAGGATCGACGACGGGGGCGACGCATTGAGCGGACACGGCGAATCGACCGGTCAGGACAGCGAGCGGACCTTCGCCGCGATGCCTCCGGCACACGGGCGGGGCTTCGCACAGACCTGGTGGGGCCAGGCGTGGCTGAAGGCGTTGGAGGACACGGCGCTCGACCTGCAGCAGCTCAAGACGGGGCGCCGGCTCGCGCGGGCCGGTTCCGTGGGCGCGGTCTCCGTGCGCCCCGGGCGCATCACCGCGGTCGTGCAGGACAAGGACGGCACACCGCACCGCTCCGACGTGCTGCTCCAGGAACTCAGCGACGACGAGTGGGACCGCTTCCTCAGCATGGCCGTCGAGCGGGCCGGACACATCGCCGCGCTCCTCGACCGGGAGATGCCGCCTCACCTGGTCGAGGACGCCGCGGCCGCCGGCGTCGAACTGCTCCCCGGCATCGGCGATCTGGAGCCGGAGTGCGACTGTGACGCCTGGGACCACTGCGGGCACACGGCCGCGCTGTGCTACCAGGTCGCCCGCCTGCTCGACCAGGATCCGTTCGTGCTGCTCCTGATGCGCGGGCGCGGCGAGCGGGAGCTCCTCGACGAGCTGCAAGTCCGCAGCGTCGCGGAGCAGTCCGCGCCGGACTCCCCGTCGCAGGAGGCGCCCGAGGGCGCCCCAGAGGGCGTGGACGCCGCTGAGGCGTACGCGGACGGCGTCATACTGCCTCCGCTGCCCGAACCGCCCGCGCTGCCCGCAGAACCCGGCCTGCCGCCTTCCCTGGACACGGAGGTGGAGCCCGCGCCCGGCGTGGACGTCCCCGCGCTGGAGTTCCTGGCGGCTCGTGCGGCCGCCGAGGCGCACCGGCTGCTCGCCGAAGCGCTCGCACCCGGGCACGCGGAGCACGCCACTGAGCCGGGCCTGACGCTCGCCGAGGATGCCGTCCGCCTCGCCGCAGCCTCACCGGAACCCGCCGTCGTGGACCGGCTCGCCACGGCCTCGGGCCGCGACCGGGAGGGCCTGGACCGGGCGGTACGGGCTTGGGAGTACGGCGGGCGTGCCGCACTGGTCGTCCTCGAGGACGAAGGGGCCTTGGAAGCGGATGCGTCGGCCCGCGCGCGTGCCGCCCTGGACGCGGCCTGGGACACGGGCGAGCGCCCCACGCTGCGCGCGGCCGGCAACCGCTGGACGGTGGCGGGAGGCGACGCACAACTGCGCCACGGGCCCGACGGACGCTGGTGGCCCTACCGCAAGGAGCGGGGCCGCTGGGTGCCCGCGGGTCCGGCGGCGCACGACCCGGCGACCGCGCTGGCCGCCGTCACCGCGGGTGAATGACCCGCGCGATGATCGTGGCTGAAAGACAGTCAGCGGCCACCGGCGTGACGGCGGTGGTGACACGTGCGCCGGGAACACCGGCGCACGCACTCACCCTGGTCAGCGATTGAGTGCGGTCATGACATCCGGGACCGTGGATCACGCCGGTTCAGTCGTGCGGGTCAAGCCGAAGGGGAGATGACAGGGCGTTGTGCCCCCGCCACCGCTGATCGCCCCGGTGACGACGGCGCCTCCTGCCCCTCGCGGGAGGCGCCGTCGGCGTGTCGCCATGCACCGTTCACTCACGATCCCCCTGGCGTTCGCGACGGCGGCGAAGGGTGGCGCCGTCACCCGAATCCCGCCCCAGGAGGCCTGATGCCCTCGCGCGCCGCCGACCAGCGTCGTGTCCACCGCTCCGTCGTCTTCGGCGTGCCGCTCGCCCTGCTCACCGCCGTGGTGGTCACCGGCACCGCGGTGGGCGCGCCGACCGGCCCGGCCGACGGGGCTCGCGACAAGGGGAACGGCGCACGCGTCACCGCCACCGCGACGCTCGGCGACGTCCCTCTGGGCCCCTTCAGCAACCGTCTGCTCCCCGGCACCGTGCGGGACGACCGGGGTGTGGACCTCGGGGGCATCGGCAGCGACATCTACCCCGCAGGTCGCAAGGGCGAGTTCTGGACAGTCACCGACCGTGGCCCCAACGGCCAGATCAAGGTCGACGGCAAGAAGCGCCGCACGTTCCCCGTGCCGGGTTTCAACCCGGCGATCGTGAAGGTCCGGGTGTCCGGGCGCTCCGTGAAGGTGATCGACGCGCTGCCGATCACCACCCGCTCCGGGAAGCCCGTCACCGGTCTGCCCAACCAGGAGGGCCGCGACGAGGCTCCGTACACGTACAACGCCACGAAGCCGCTCCCATACGACCCGAACGGTCTGGACACCGAGGGCATCGTCCGCGCCGAGGACGGTTCCTTCTGGCTGGTCGACGAGTACGGTCCGTCGCTGGTCCACGTCTCCGCGCGCGGGAAGGTCATCAAGCGGTACGTGCCCAAGGGGCTGAACCTGCGCGGCGCGGGCTATCCGGTGTCGGAGTCGCTGCCCGCGGTACTGCTGCACCGGAAGCTCAACCGCGGCTTCGAGGGGCTCGCCCTGCTGCCGAACGGTGAGCTGGTGCTTGCGGTGCAGAGCCCGTTGTCCCTTCCGGACAGGGAGGCGGGTGACGGCTCGCGGACAGCCCGACTGCTGCGGTTCTCGCCGCGGAAGCAGGTGGTCACCGCCGAGTACGCGTACCGGTTCGACCCCGTCGCTGTCGTGGACCCGGGCGAGGACGACACCTCCGAGCTCAAGATCTCCTCCGTCGTCGCCGTGGGCCGCGACCGCCTCCTCGTCGAGGAGCGCACCGACAGGGCGGCCCGGTTGCAGGTCGTAAGCCTGGACCGGCGTGCGGACATCCTCGGCGGACGCTGGGACGACGCGACGACCCGTCCGTCCTTGGAGCAGTTGGAGGACCCGGCGGCTTCCGGCGTGCCGGTCCTGCGCAAGCGCCTGATGGTCGATCTGGGCACCGTGGACGGCGTGCCCGGGAAGATCGAGGGCGTTGCCCGGGTGGGCCACCGCACGCTGGCCCTGATCAACGACAACGACTTCGGGATGACCGACGGGCCGGAGGCGTTCGACGAGGACGGCCGACTGGTGGACAGCGGCATCGAGACCAGCGTGACGTACGTGCGGCTGCCCAGGAGCCTGTGACTCCAGGGGTGCGACAGAGCTCCTCGACGCCTCGGGATCAACGACCCGTCGGGATCAACGACTCGAGGTCGCTCGGCACCCCGGTGGGCAGCGTGGGGAGGTCGCTGGGCAGCCGGGTCCTGATGTCACTGGGGAGGTCGCTCGGCAGTTCGGAGGGGATCTCCGAGGGGATGCTGAGCGACGGTGTGGGCCTGGGCTCGCGGCTCTTGGTCTCCTCGGAGGGGCTCTTCTTGTCCGGGGAGTCGTCGCCTCCGGTGGCCAGGACCACCACGACGACGACGGCTGCCACGGCCACGAGCACGGCGAGCAGCACGACCAGCCCGTTGCGCCGCCCGGGCGGCCCGCCGCCCGGTGGCTGTGACGGCAGTCCGTCGTCTCCGGGAGGTGGGCCGTACCCGCCCGGCGGCGGGCCATACCCTCCGGGAGGCGGCCCGAAGTCACCACTCCCCGGAGGGGGCCCGTCACCCGGCGGAGGCTGCGGCGGTACCGGCGGCATGCTCATACCGCCAAGAGTCGTCCCGAACCGGTCAAGAAGCGACCCCTGCGCGGAGGTTGCTACACGCCCGCCCCACGGACCGGACGATTCCGGCACAGTCCGGATGCACTCCGGCCGGCGCCCCCGCGACGAGGCCGCTCTCAGCCCCGGACGCCCAGCAGGTGGTCCATGGCCAGCTGATCGAGACGTTCGAAGGCCATGCCGCGTGCGGCGGCCGCCTCGACGTCGAAGGCCTCGTAGGCGCCGCGGTCGGCGAGCAGGCCCGCGAGCCCGTCCTCGGCGGTGGGGCGCGCCAGTTCGGGCAGGCGTGCCTGCCGCAGCGCTTCGGTCACCTCGGGGTCCGCGCGGAAAGCCGCCGTCCGGTCGCGCAGGATCAGGTAGTTGCGCATGCACCCGGCGGCGGAGGACCACACTCCGGCGGCGTCCTCCGTACGCGGCGGCTTGAAGTCGAAGTGGCGCGGCCCTTCGTAACCACCCCTCTCCAGGAGGTCGACCAGCCAGAACGCGCTGCGCAGGTCGCCCGCTCCGAACCGCAGGTCCTGGTCGTACTTGATGCCGTTCTGGCCGTTCAGGTCGATGTGGAAGAGCTTGCCCGCCCACAGGGCCTGGGCGATGCCGTGCGGGAAGTTCAGGCCCGCCATCTGCTCATGGCCCACTTCGGGGTTCACGCCGTACAGTTCGGGCCGCTCCAGGCGCTCGATGAAGGCGAGGGCGTGCCCGACGGTGGGGAGCAGGATGTCGCCGCGCGGCTCGTTCGGCTTGGGCTCGATGGCGAAGCGCAGGTCGTACCCCTGCTCGGTCACATAGTCGCCGAGCAGGTCGAAGGCCTCCTTCATCCGGTCCAGGGCGTCGCGTACGTCCTTGGCGGCACCGGACTCCGCGCCTTCACGGCCGCCCCAGGCGACGTAGGTGCGGGCGCCGAGCTCGGCCGCCAGATCGATGTTGCGGATCGTCTTGCGCAGCGCGTAGCGGCGTACGTCGCGGTCGTTGGCGGTGAACGCGCCGTCCTTGAACACCGGATGCGTGAACAGGTTGGTGGTCGCCATCGGCACGACCAGACCGGTCGCGTCCAGGGCCTCCCGGAAGCGCTTGACGTGCCCGGAACGCTCGGCGTCCGTCGCCCCGAACGGGATGAGGTCGTCGTCGTGGAAGGTGACTCCGTAGGCACCCAGTTCGGCCAGCTGCCGTACGGAGTCGGCCGGGTCCAGCGGGGCCCTGGTGGCGTCCCCGAAGGGGTCCCTGCCCTGCCAGCCGACGGTCCACAGACCGAAGCTGAACTTGTCCTCGGGGGTGGGCCGATAGTTCATGTGCGACTCCTCGCGGGCTCCTCGACCATTTCGTCATGGCACTTAACAAATTAGTATCCTCACGCACCGCTGGGAAGGTCGAAGGAAGCACGTTCCCGTGCGCACGCCCGGGAGAGCCGCCAGAACGGAGTCGCCGATGTCATCAGCGCCATCAGGCCCCCTCGTCGTGGGTGTGGACAGCTCCACGCAGTCCACGAAGGCCCTCGTCGTCGACGCGGGCACCGGAGAGGTCGTGGCGAGCGGCCAGGCACCCCACACGGTCAGTTCCGGAGCTCTCCGGGAGAGCGACCCCGAGCAGTGGTGGGACGCCCTCTGCGAGGCCCTGCGCCAGTGCGGCCCCGCCGCGCGTGAGGCCGCCGCGGTGTCGGTCGGCGGCCAGCAGCACGGGCTCGTCGCACTCGACGCCCGAGGCAGGTCCGTACGGCCCGCGCTGCTGTGGAACGACGTGCGGTCCGCGCCGCAGGCCCGCCGCCTGGTGGAACGGCTGGGAGGCGCCAAGGCGTGGGCGGACCGCGTCGGGAGCGTGCCGGGGCCCTCGTTCACGGTGACGAAGTGGGCCTGGCTCACCGAGCACGAGCCCGCCTCCGTACGCGCCACCGTCGCGGTGCGGCTTCCCCACGACTACCTCACGGAGCGCCTGACAGGCGCCGGGACGACCGACCGCGGCGATGTCTCCGGTACGGGGTGGTGGGCGTCGGCGACCGAGTCGTACGACGAGGAGATCCTGCGCCTGGTGGACCTCGACCCGACGCTCCTGCCGCGGGTCGTGCACTCCGGAGAGGTCGCAGGGACGGTGCGCGGCAGCGATGAACTGCCCTTCTCCAAGGGGACTCTGGTGGCTCCCGGGACCGGCGACAACGCGGCTGCCGCTCTCGGCCTCGGGCTGCGCCCCGGCACACCGGTGCTGAGCCTCGGTACGTCCGGCACGGTGTACGCCGTCTCCGAACGCCGCCCCACCGATCCGACCGGAACAGTCGCCGGTTTCGCCGACGCGCGCGGTGCGTGGCTGCCGCTGGCCTGCACCCTCAACTGCACCCTGGCCATCGACCGGATCGCCTCGCTCCTCAGCCTCGACCGGGAAGCCGTGCAGCCCGGCGGCGCCGTGACCGTCCTTCCCTACCTGGACGGCGAGCGCACGCCCGACCTGCCGCACGCCTCGGGGACGCTGCGCGGCCTGCGCCACGACACGACACCGGGGCAGGTTCTCCAGGGGGCGTACGACGGCGCGGTCCACGCCCTCCTGGGCGCACTGGATGCCGTCCTGGACGCGGACGCCGACCGTTCCGAACCGCTGCTGCTCATCGGCGGCGGTGCGCGCGGCACCGCCTGGCAGGAGACCGTACGACGCCTCTCCGGAAGGCCCGTCCAGATCCCCGAAGCCCGCGAACTCGTCGCCCTGGGTGCCGCCGCACAGGCCGCCGGACTCCTCTCCGGGGAGGACCCGGCCGCGGTGGCACGGCGCTGGGGCACCGCCCGGGGACCTGTCCTGGAGGCAGTCGAACGGGACGAGCCGACGCTCTCCAGGATCTCGTCCTTCCTCTCCGATGCGGCACCCTTGCTGGATGGGGCTCATGGAGTGTGACGGTACGGAGCGGGCGGGGGATGGCCGAGGTCCGACAGAGCCGGGCGGGAGGCGGGACCACACGCTCACCGCACCGCGGGAGCGGCTCACCCGGGCCACCCGCGAACGCCTTGCCGACACCCAGCAGGGCATGCGTCGCCGCAACCTCTCCCGGGTGATGCACGCTGTCGCCGCGCAGGGCACGCTGTCGCGCGCCTCCGTGGCATCACGGATCGGCCTGACCCGGGCCGCCGTGTCCACGTTGGTGGACGAGTTGATCCGTGCGGGGCTCTTGGAGGAGTTGGGCCCCGAGCGTCCGGGGCGGGTGGGCCGCCCGGGCTCCGCACTCGCGGTCAGCGCTCAGGGGCCGGCCGGAATCGGGGCGGATGTCGGTGTCGACCACTTGGCGGTGTGTGCGGTCGACCTGCGCGGTGACGTACGCGCGCGTGCCGTGCGGCGGGTCGACAACCGGGGCCGCGCTCCTCAGCCCGTGCTCGCCGACCTCGCCTCACTCGTCCGTGAGGTGATCCGGACGGCCGAACAGGAAGGACTGCGTCCGGCGGGCCTCGCGGTCGCCGTGCCCGGCCTGGTCGCGCGCGACACGCGCACCGTCGTACGCGCCCCCAACCTCGACTGGCACGACACGGACATCGGCGCCCTCCTGCCGACGGAACTGCCGCTGAGCGTGGACAACGAGGCGAACTTCGGCGCCCTGGCGGAGTTGTGGCTCGGCGCCACGGCACCGGCGGACTTCCTCCATGTCTCGGCCGAGATCGGCATCGGTGCGGCGCTGGTGGTCGAAGGGAGACTACTGCGGGGAAGCCGGGGCTTCGCAGGCGAGTTGGGGCACGTGCCCGTCTGGCCGGAGGGGCCGACGTGCGCGTGCGGCGGACGCGGCTGTCTGGAGCAGTACGCGGGTGAGGAAGCGCTGCTGCGGGCGGCGGGCCTGGCGTCCGGGGCGGACCGGATGGAGGCGCTCGCCGAGCGGGCGCACACGGGCGACATGAAGGCCAGGGCGGCCTTGCGGGACGCCGGAGCCGCGCTGGGGATCGCGCTGACTGGTGCGGTGAATCTCCTCGATCCACGGGCGGTGGTGCTCGGCGGTGCGCTGTCCCGGCTCGCACCGTGGCTGCTCCCCTCCCTGGAGGGCGAGTTGGGGCGCCGCACCACGGGCCCCGGCTGCGAGGTCGTCGTGTCCGGCGTCGGGTCGGACGGGCCGCTGCTGGGGGCGGCTCATGCGGTGGTTCGGGCGGTGCTCGACGATCCGGTGGGGGTTGCCTGAAGACGGCACTGTGGGCCATGACGGCCCGACACTCGTTCGAGTGACGTGCCGCATGAGTACCATCCGGGCGGATAGGTCACGGGGCTCTGACGTGCGAAGGTCGGCTGCTGCACGGGCACGTGTCAGCACCCTTCCAGTCCTACGTATGGAACTGGAGGTGGCCGTGCGCCAGCGCGAGGGGCACCGACCTGTCGTTCGGACCTGAGAAGGACCGCAACGGGACGTCAACGAGCATCGGGTCCTGCTCGACGGCGTCGATGTGACCGAGGCCGAGCAGAAGGCCACCCTGTTCGGTGAGCCTCAGTCGAACACCCCCAAGGAGATCCGCCGCCACGTCGCCCTCTGACGTGCCTCCGGCGGCCGTGCACGAAGCCCCAGGCGGAGGGCTACGACGGCTGCGGTCCCGCAGAAGACGTACGCCCGCTTGTCGAAGCGCGTCGCCACCACCCAGTTGGCCTCCAACCGGCTGATCATCCATTCGCCTGCATTCCTGCGGGCCTAGCGAGCCGCATCGAAGCTGGTGGGCCTGCCGCCGCTGCTGCCGGAGCGCAGGTGGTGGGCCCGCTGGTCACGCCGTTCAGGGATGGCGTGTTTGAGCTGCCGGCGTCGTAGGTAACTGCGATCGCAGCGTGATGCGTACGCTTTTTCGCCGCTCAGATGGTCCGGCCGGGAGCGTGGACGGCCACCGTCAGACCGGGCCACGCGAATAGGGATCAGGACCGGGATCATCTGCGAGCCATCGCCCCACTTCGGGGGGGCGGCCAGCATGGCCAGCGGCCGGAGTCCGCCCTCACGCGCCACGTGCGTCTTCGTCGTCAGGCCGCCACGCGAACGGCCCAAGCCCTCATAGGCGCGGTGCCGGGTAGGCGCCGGATGCCCCTGCCGGATTGTCGCGGCCGGGCAGGCGTGCGCTGGCGGCGTGCTGAAGAGGACGGCGCACAGCGGAGCCCGCACTCACCATCGACCAGTCGATCCGACCGTTCGCATCGGCTTCTGCCTGAAGAACCCAGAAGATTCCCTCCCGCGTCCCGTCCACGGACCAGCACCGATGTCAGTCGTAACAGGCCTACCGGCTCCCGAACCTGGCCCCAGGCCAGCCGCGAAACCAGGCGGAGCGCGGCTAGGTTCATCACTCCGCGACCGCCCTTCTGGTCCGTCAGGAAATAGTGCCCCAGCCGTCACTCGTCGAGAATTCCCTTTCGACCACACGAGAAATGCCACCGGTTCAGCCCAATGACGGGACTGCGCACGCAACTTCGGTCCTGCCTGGCCGACGCCCCTGCCCGATCTGGACACAGTGGATGAATCCAGGATTCCGCTCCCCCGTCTCCCCTGACCTAATTTTCTCCACCCTGTCCCCCACACGAGTGGCGAACTTATCCACACTCGCGGCGCCGTACACAGATCCACCTCAGGCCCTTCCACCTCAACAGACTTGGCCCGTACCGTATTTGGCGTGAGGTCACCCCCACAGCGCAGACAGCGGGACGGGAGCATGGCCGCACGGACGCAGACAAGCTCGTCAGATCACGTCAGATCACGCCCGCCTTCAGGCAGACGGCTCGAGAAAGGAACTTCGAGCAGCTCATGCGAACGACTCAGGAAAGGAGTTCCAGGCAACAACTCAGCATCCACGCGAAACGAACTCAGGGCAGCGGAGCCGACTACGCACAGTGCGCCTGCCACTCTCTGGACGCCCACGAATTCGCCACCCACACTGTGCAGGCATCAGGCATCAGGCATCAGGCATCAGGCATCAGGCATCAGGCATCAGGCACCCGTCGCTCGGCATCCGCCGCTCGGCACGCACCACCCCGCACCACCCTCCTGCGCCCTCCCTCCCCCCCAACTCCCCCACCACGGCCCTGCACCACCCCTCACCCGCGCGGTCTCGCCGCCCCTCACCCAGGAACCGTGCCATCCAACTGCTCCCCCCACCGAGAGGCAGAACAGCCATGGATCGAGCAGAACACCAAGCAAAGGACACACCACAGGCCGAAACACCCGCTCCGATACTCCGGCCCGCCAGGCGCCGGATCCTCCAAGGCGCCGCTCTCGCCGCCCTCCCGTCCGCACTCCTGACGGCGCGTCCGGCCGAGGCACAAGCACGTGCCGTCGACTACCCCCTGGCCGAGTCGGTGCCGGCAAGCACCTCCAACTACACCACCTCCAACCGCCCCACCACCTATCCGGTCGAGTACGTGATCATTCACGTCACGCAGGAGACGTACGCCGACACGCTCGCCATCTTCAAGAACCCGGCGAAGAAGGTCTCCGCGCACTACGTCGTCCGCTCGACGGACGGCCACATCGCCCAGTGCGTCCGCGAACGCAACATCGCCTGGCACGCGGGCAACTGGAACTACAACACACGCAGCATCGGCATCGAGCACGAAGGGTGGGTGGACAAGCCGCAGTACTTCACCAACGAGATGTACGAACAGTCCGCGGCCCTGACCGCGGCCATCTGCAAGAAGTACGGCATCCCGAAGGACCGCAAGCACATCATCGGCCACGTCGAGGTCCCAGGGACGGATCACACCGACCCCGGCCGGCACTGGGACTGGTCCCGCTACATACGCATGGTGAACTTCGCCTGACCGCGCCACCGCGAGCCCGACCGCGGACGGTCGAGGACCGCCGACGTCACTGCGCGGACGCTTGTCGGCCCGAGTTCCCGGGGTGACGATGGCAGCACCGCATCGCCGCCCCGGGGAGGACCGAGTTGACCGATCCATGGGTAGCTCTGGAGTTCGGCACGGACCCCGCCGAGCAGGTCCGGACGATACGGAGCGCGCATGAGCGGTTCACGGCGGGAGGCACCGTCACCCGCCCCGTGCGCTCCGTGGTGGCCGAGTCCTGGCGCCGCTCGGCGCGGGCGCGGGTCAGCCCGGAGGACACCGGAGCAGCGGTCGAACTGACGGCCGGGGACCTGGGGGCGTATCGGGCGGACCATCCGCTGTCGCGGGTGATGCCGGTGTTCCGCGAGCTGATGGGCGGCTTCGCCAAGGACGGTGAGCACCTCCTGGCGGTGTGTGACGCGCACGGCCGGCTGCTATGGGTCGAGGGGCACCCTGCCACCCGGCGGCGGGCGGGGCGGATGAACTTCGTCCCGGGTGCGCGGTGGGCGGAGTCGGCGATGGGCACGAACGCCCCGGGAACGGCGGTCGCCGTGGACAGGCCGGTGCAAGTGTTCGCGACGGAGCACTTCGTGCGCAGGGTGCAGCCCTGGACGTGTGCGGCCGCCCCCGTGCACGACCCCCGCTCCGGCCGGCTTCTCGGGGCCGTCGACATCACCGGCGGGGACGGCTTGGCGCACCCGCACAGCCTGGCCTTCGTGCAGGCGGTGGCGCGGGCGGCGGAGTCCCAACTGGCGCTCCTGTCACCGCCGGTGGAGATGGACGGTACGTGGGAGCTGACGGCGCTGGGGCGCGACGAAGCGTTGCTCGTGGCGAACGGTCGCAAGCTGCGGCTGAGCCGGCGGCACAGCGAGATCCTGGTGCTGCTCGCCCGGCACCCGGAGGGGCTGACGGGTGATGAGTTGCTGTGCGCGCTGTACGAGGACGAGTCGGTGACGCCTGTGACCTTGCGGGCGGAGTTGGCGCGGCTGCGGCAGGTACTCGGGCCAGAGATGTTGCGGTCCCGCCCGTACCGCCTGGCGGTACGGGTCACGTCGGATGGGGAGGTGGTGGAGCGGAGACTGGGGTGCGGAGCGGTGACAGCGGCGATGGCCGGGTACGCGGGGCCGCTGCTTCCGGGGTCGCAGGCGCCGGCCGTGGCGCGGTTGCGGCGGCGGCTGACCGACCAGGTGCGGGCGGCGCTCATCGCGCGGGGCGACCCCGATCTCCTGTCGGACTGGGTGCACGCGCCGTGGGGCGAGGACGACGCGGAGGTGTGGCGGGCTCTGGCGGCGGTGCGGCCAACGGCGCCCGTGGTGGCGAGGTTGCGCTCCCTCGACAGAGAGCTGACGGCCGACGCGGCGGACTCGACCTGCCGACACCGCCGGTAGACCCCGGGCCGCGCGGGTCGCGGCTGCCGTCACCGTCACCTGCGCCATCGCTGCCGCTGCCGCGCCGCTGCCGGCGCCGTCACCGCCGCCGCCGAAGGCCGTCGCCGACAGCGCGCCCACCGGGCCCGCCGCGCCCCGACCTCACGCCCCAGTCCCCGCCCCCCCAGACCCACGCCCCACGCCGCTGGCCCCACGCCGCTGGCCGCTGGCCGCAACGTACTTGCAACCTCCCTCTCCCTAACCTCCGGCGGAGAGCTGCCCAATGGCGGGCGGCGTGTCCGGGGAGGCAGTCAAGATGGCCCGTTACGCAGCGCCCGGTACGGAGGGCGCAGTCGTCGCCTATGAGGCCCGGTACGACCACTTCATCGGAGGGGAGTATGTGGCGCCGGCGCGGGGGCAGTACTTCGAGAACCCGAGCCCGGTGAACGGACAGCCGTTCACCGAGATCGCCCGGGGCACGACCGAGGACGTGGAGCGCGCCCTGGACGCGGCACACGCGGCGGCGCCCACGTGGGGGCGTACGTCCGTGGGTGAGCGCGCGGCCATCCTGAGGCAGATCGCCGACCGCATGGAGGCCGGGCTCGAAGCCCTGGCGGTGGCGGAGAGCTGGGAGAACGGCAAGCCGGTGCGGGAGACGCTCGCCGCCGACATTCCCCTGGCCATCGACCACTTCCGCTACTTCGCGGGGGTGATCCGCGCGCAGGAGGGGTCCCTCAGCGAGGTCGACGACGACACCGTCGCGTACCACTTCCACGAGCCGTTGGGCGTGGTGGCGCAGATCATCCCGTGGAACTTCCCGATCCTGATGGCGACGTGGAAGCTGGCGCCCGCGCTCGCCGCCGGCAACACGGTCGTCCTGAAGCCGGCCGAGCAGACGCCGGCGTCGATCCACGTCTGGCTGAGCCTCGTCAGCGACCTGTTGCCGCCCGGCGTCGTCAACGTCGTCAACGGTTTCGGTGTGGAGGCGGGCAAGCCACTGGCGTCGAGTCCGCGCGTCGCGAAGGTCGCCTTCACCGGTGAGACGACGACGGGGCGGCTGATCATGCAGTACGCCTCGGAGAACATCAAGCCGGTGACCCTGGAGCTCGGCGGCAAGAGCCCGAACATCTTCTTCGACGACGTGTGGGCCGCCGACGACGACTTCCGCGACAAGGCGCTCGAGGGCTTCACGATGTTCGCGCTCAACCAGGGCGAGGTCTGTACGTGTCCGTCGCGGGCGCTGATCCAGCGCGGTCACTACAGCGAGTTCGTGGAGGCGGCGATCGCCAGGACCGAGGCGATCAAGCCGGGGCATCCGCTCGACACGAACACGATGATCGGCGCCCAGGCCTCCAACGACCAGTTGGAAAAGATCCTTTCGTACCTGGACATCGGCCAGCAGGAAGGTGCGAAGGTCCTGACCGGCGGACAGCGCATCACGTACGACGGCGAGCTGGCAGGTGGGTGGTACGTCCAGCCCACGATCTTCGAGGGCGCCAACCGGATGCGGATCTTCCAGGAGGAGATCTTCGGCCCCGTCGTGTCGGTGGCGTCGTTCAACGACTTCGACGACGCCATCAAAATCGCCAACGACACGCTGTACGGGCTCGGAGCCGGGGTCTGGACGCGGGACATCAACACCGCGTACCGCGCAGGACGTTCGATCCAGGCGGGCCGCGTGTGGACGAACTGCTACCACGCGTACCCGGCACACGCGGCGTTCGGCGGCTACAAGCAGTCCGGGATCGGCCGTGAGACACACAAGATGATGCTGGAGCACTACCAGCAGACGAAGAACCTCCTGGTGTCATACTCGCCGAAGAAGCTCGGCTTCTTCTAGAGGCACGAGAAAAGGCGCCTGACCTGGGCTTTTGCCCGTCAGGCGCCTTCCGCTCGGCCCGCTCAGCACAGAGCCTGGTTTGCGTTGTAACTCCCAGTTTCTCCCTCCGCTATCGCGTTCCTGACCAGCTCTTCCGGTCTATTTCCGGTCCAGATCCCGGCTCACCCGGCAGACGCCCCGCCCTGGCTGACGCGGTCCCACTCCGCCATGGACTGCTCGATGAGGCGGTTGGCCTGCTCCCGGACGCCGTCCAGGAACTTGGCGTAGTGACGGAAGAGGACCTCGATGCTCTGACCCGCGCGGCGAGCGCATTCGGCCGGGTCCACACCGGAGTACAGCCAGAACGAGATCCCGGCGTGCCGGAGGTCGTAGGGCCGCTTGGCCAGGCCGGAGGCGAGTTCCGTGCGGGTCAGGACATACTTCCGTGCCCGTGCCCACGTCGTGCCGTACGCGGCTGCGTCCACGTAGTTGCCGGCCTGGTTCCGGAACAGCCGACCGTCCGGCGCCACACCGAACCGTTCGATGTGTGCGAGGAGCATGCGCACGAACTGCGGAGGGATGGGCACAGGCCGGGTTGCAGTAGCCGCACGGCGCTTGAGCGAGTGCACCTCGTGCACCGCGCCGTCGTCCGTCCACTCCTTTCCCGCAGTGACGACGCCGCCCGACAGGTTGAGCATCCCCCACCCGGTCTCGGGCAGATGGCACTGCTCGCGCCGGAGGTGGATGACCTCCGCCGGTCGCATGGCCGCGTAGTACATGCAGCCGAAGAACGCCTCCAGGTGAGGACCGCGCCCACGCAGTTCGGCGACCGCCGTGAGCAGGCGGGCGACCTGAGCCGGATTGGGGACGGCAGCCGGGTCCACTTCCTCGTTGACCGCCGGAGCGCTCCACCGGAGCCCCTTGAGGGGGTTCTCCGTGAAGTAACCTTTCTCCACAGCGGTGTTGAGAACTTCGTTGAACGCAGCCCGCTTGCGCCGCGCCGTCTTGGCCGCAGCGGCCTTGCCGTCCACCTTGCGACACAGAGCGTCCAATGCCCGGCGCAGTACATCGGCTGCCGCAAGAGCGCTGACCGGCAGGGAGTTCCGCCTAATCCAGTCCAGCGCCTTCCGCCACTCCTCGGTCGGCTCCTGGGCCCATGCGTTCTTGTTGAACGCCCACGAGTACAGAGCACGCCGCAGCACCCGCGGCTCCGGATAACTTGCACCCCGGTGCACCAGGGCAGGCGTGATCGTGGCGAATGCGTCGGCCAGAGTGCGGCGGGTGTTTCCCGGCGTACGGTCCCACCGCTGGTCGAGGTATTCGTGGGCAAGGTCGTACCACGTCGTCCGCTGCTTAATAGCCCGCAGCTCGGACGCCGGCAGGCCCGTGTGCTCGTCGAACGGCTCGCCCTCGCGCGCCGCCGTCATGAGCTTCGCATGCCTGCTCTCGGCGAGCCCGACAGTGCTGAACGATTCTGAATTCTCGCGCCCGTTGACCGTCCACCGCACCTGGAAACGGCTGCGCCGGCCAGGGCGCTCGCGTATGTCCCAGAAGCGGACGTTGTAGCTCATCGCCAAGTGTCAGAATCTCTCTCGCATGCTTCCCACCAGGCGTCCAGGTCTGCGCGACGGCACCGGAGTTCGCCATTGGGCAACTTGATCATGTGGGGTGCTTGCCCGCGAGCGCGCATTCGGTAGAACGCTGACGGACTCATACGGATCTCCGCCAGAACCTCGGCGAGCTTCAGCGCGGGAGGGCGAGCCATGCAATATCACCTTCGTGTTGGTAAAGGCTTCATGCCAGAAATCCAGGCACGCATACGCAGCACAGCTCCCCAGCTCTGCATGGCCGCACATCATGGAGCGGACGGGAAGAGGCAGCGCGGCATCGAGGATCGAAGCAGCGTGGTTTTCCTCACGGCACTCGGGCGAGCGGTCCGGAGGGGGGAAATTGCGTAGCGGGCGGCCTTAGCCGTGGCATGAAAGCGCGGTCATTGACGTATCAGCAGGTGGCAACATCCGCGCTACTACCTCCTCGCGAATGCGTGCGGCGCTGCCAGCTGCGTTCGCCACGGCCCCGCCGCCAAGCACAGCCGGGTGCGAACACCATCAATGCTCTGGAGAATCCCCGGTTTCGCTAACCGGGGATCGTCTGCTATGTATCGCGCAGCACGAAGGGAAGCACCCCTGGCGCTCGTGCCGCCTGCTTCAGGAAGCCAGTCGATAGGACCGGAGAACGGGGGGCGCTCCATCCGTGAACAGCATCAGAAGCCCGTCATCGGTGAGTCGGCTGAGGCTACGGGCCACCACGCGCTCGGAGGAGCCAAGGGCTTGGGCGACGTGTCGAGTTGCGGCTCCGGGGTGCACCGCGATGTGCGCGAGGACCGCTCGATCACGACGGTAGCCCCGTTGCACCAGGTCCTCGCCGAACAGTCCGGCCGCGCAGACGCATAGGCACAGCGCCGCGGCAAGGGCACCGTATTCTTCCGTCTCCTGTGCGGTCCACGCATTCAGAGCGCCGAGCGCCAAGAGGATGGGGGCGGTGAAGCGGGCGGATCGGAGGGCGGGATTCGACAGATTTGCCTCCTTGAGACAGGCCTCGGCGGTGAGACCGATTAGGACGGGAGTAAGGGGCTGCCAAGGTACTCGACCTGTCTGCCGGATGGCCCGGAGGTCCGTTCCCTTGGCTGACCAGGTGTTTTCCGGGACGTTGTACGTTGACATGGTCTCGGAGGAGGTTCCAGTCCCTTGGGGCTCTTTCTCGTCTGCCGTGGGCGAATCCGCGCCGAGCGCGCTGCGGGCAGCGACTCCGTTGACCAACGGATCTCGGGCCTAACCGCCCCCAGGTCAGGCGACGGCCCGTACTGGGGCGATAGCGCCTTGCCCTGTGTTCTCCGCCCTCTGCTCTTCGCGCGAGGCGGAGGCTTCTCCGCGAACGGGCTTCCCCGCGATTGATCTTGGCCACAGGTGGGGGCATGGCGAACGCTGCGCGAGCCGGGTGCGTACGCGTACTGCTGGCTGAAGGCGCTGGAGGGCGAGGCCCGGCCGGCGGAGGTGGAGCTTGCTGGGGGCGGCCCGGTGACGGAGGGTGCCGGGCTCGGGGCTGCGTGGGGGTCAAGACCGCCTGAGCTGATTGGCGGGAATGACCGCTTACTTCCCGCCTTGCTCAGCTTGGCGGCTTTCGGTCCTTCTACAAGCTTGCGATCGACGTCAAGGTGGACAGCACCGGTGGTGACCCCGCCGCCGCCCGGAGAGCCAGGAGAGGAAGCGACGATGCCTCCGATGCCGATCAAGCCCGGTGTCTACAGGTTCTACGCCCACATCATCGGCCCCCGGCCCTCCTCACGGCCCGCCCGCACGCTCTCCAGCACGGGCTTCCCGTCGCCACCGACCGCCCGGAGTACGGCTTGTCCACCCCGGTCTTCAGGTTGTCCGGGACCAGACGCCGCGGGACACCGCCGAAGAAGCGGAAGGCTTCCGCATGCGCGAGCGTCCAGGCGTGCTGGTCCATGTGCTGCACCGGACGGACGAACATGTGTCGCGAGGCGGGAAGCACCATCACGAACGCCCAGATCCGGTGCCGTTTCCCCGTAGCCGGATTGATCCACTGCCCCAGGAAGCCGTAGTCGATCTGGGACTCCGAGCCCGGCTCGACAGCATCCCGCAGCACCGTGACCTTCGAGCGGGCCGCCTCGTCGGCAGGTTCTCATGCACCCAGCGGCGGAACGTCGACAAGGACACCTTCAACTTGCCCTCGTCCCGCAGCCGTTGATGGATCGTGGTGACCGTGGTGGTCTCCAGCAGGGACTTGACGTGATCGCGGTGCGGCTCGATCTCTCCCCACCGCACCTGGTTCAGCTTCCGGCTGGCCAGCTCCGGGAACCAGCTCTTGAGCTGCTTGGCCCAGTCCGCCTCGCTCATGGGCGGCCCGCCCGGGGTGATCCCGGCGGCCTCCGCCGGCGCCAGGTACTTCCTGACCGTCTTGCGGTCCACCCCCAGCGAGACGGACACCTGGCTCTTTGAGCGGCCGGCGTACCAGTGCACGTAAATCTCGACGATGTCGACCACGGTGAACGTTCTCCTTGCCATCCGGTGTGTCTGTCGACCTCTCGGTTCGCAGGTCGAGGGACCGTGACGTCTCCGAGAGGGCCAGGACCCTCAACCCGGCACCGGCATGCCCATGGGGAACCCGACGGATACGCAAGGAAGATCCAACAGATACTCAAACCACCCGAAACAGGGAACATCGGGCCAGTTCGAGCGCGGTCACGAGCACCATCAACGGTCAGCGTCCCCCTGGGGAATCGTGACCGCCGGGGTGGGGAATTAGGTGACGCCGATCATGCAGATTGTGGGTAATTGTTTGACCGCTCACACCGGGTGGACTTCACTCCGGCCATGGTGTCGATGGCCCGACCCCAGGTGGTGCACGCCTGCTCGATGTGGCCCTGCTTGGCCTGCTGTTCGGCCTGGGCGACCAGGTCGAGGGCGATGATCCGCGCGTAGGTGGTGCCCGGGCGGCTGGCGGTGGCGGCCGCGTAGCTGCGGGCGGAGTTGGCCCTGTCGCCGAGCGTCTCGAAAACCTTGGCGGTGCGCGAGTGGACAGTGGCGGCCGGCGGGCACATGGTGTGAATCGAGCTGTCGGCGCGGCACCCTTTTCTGTGACGGTCCGTTGTGCCCGCGGCGCACGTTCGTCGACCAGGTCGCGAGGGGTGACTGTCCGCTATGGCCGACGAACGCCCCTGTCGCGGCCTACTGTTCGCGTGACCTGTCCCGGCGGTTCTCCACCGCGATCCGGTCCGGTAGCGAGTGTCAGTAAGGGGCAAAGTCACGCGGGGCAGGCGGGCTCGGTGGGCTGATCAGGCAGGTATACGGCATTCTCCGCGGGGGTGAGGTCGCGGGCAATGGCCTTGCAGATCATCTTGATCTCGGTGTCCGGACCGATGTGAGACCACAGCCGCGCGGTGTTGCCAGCGTTGCCCGTTGCGAGGGTGCGCCCGTCGGGACTGAACGCCACCGAACTCACGGCGCTGGTGTGGTCAGTGAGGATGGTGAGGGTCTTGCTGGTGGCCGTATCCCACAGCCGCACGGTGTCGTCTTTGCTGGCGGTGGCCAGAGTGTGCCCGTCGGGACTGAACGCCACCGAGGACACGCTGCCGGTGTGGCCGGCGAGGGTGGCACGTTCCTTGCCGGTGGCCGCATCCCATAGTCGCGCGGTGTGATCGCTGCTGGCGGTGGCGAGGGTGCGCCCGTCGGGGCTGAACACCACCGACCGCACGCTACCGGTGTGGCCGGCGAGGGTGGCGCGTTCTTTGCCGGCGGCCACGTCCCATAGCCGAACATTATTGTCAGCGTCGTTCGTGGCGAGGGTGTGCCCGTCGGGACTGAACACCACCGACCACACGGTGAGGCTGTCGCTGTCGGTGAGGACAGCACGTTGCTTGCCGGTGGCCACATCCCACCGCCGCACGGTCTCGTCGGCGCTGGCGGTGGCGAGGGTGTGCCCGTCGGGACTGAACGCCACCGAGAGCACGTCGTCTTGGTGGCCGGTGAGGGTGATGCGTTGCTTGCCGGTGGCCGTATCCCACAGCCGCGCGGTGTCGTCTTTGCTGGCGGTGGCGAGGGTGCGCCCGTCGGGACTGAACACCACCGAGGACACGCTGCCGGTGTGGCCGGCGAGGGTGGCACGTTCCTTGCCGGTGGCCGCATCCCACAGCCGCGCGGTGTGATCGCTGCTGGCGGTGGCCAGAGTGCGCCCGTCGGGACTGAACGCCGCCGAGCGAGCGTAGCCAGTGTGGCCGGTGAGGGTGGTGCGTTTCTTGCCCGTGGCCGTACCCCACAGCCGAACCGTGTCGTATTCGCCGGTGGCAAAAGTGCGCCCGTCGGGACTGAACACCACCGAGAGCGCGAAGCTGGTGTGGCCGGCGAGCGGGCTGCGTTGCTTGCTGGTGGCCGTATCCCACAGCCGAACGGTGCGGTCGGCGCTGGCGGTGGCCAGGGTGTGCCCGTCTGGACTGAACGCCACCGAGTGCACGTCGTCTTGGTGGCCGGTGAAGGTGGTGCGTTTCTTGCCGGTGGCTGCATCCCACAGCCGAACCGTGTCGTCTTCGCCGGCGGTGGCCAGAGTGCGCCCGTCGGGACTGAACGCCACCGACCGCACGCTGCCGGTGTGACCGGTGAGGCGATGACGCAGAGGAAGGCTCGCGGCGGCGCTGAGACTGCCGGTGGCTTCCGCGGTCGGGCTGGTGCGGTAGGCGCTGACCGCGAGGAGGGATGCGAGATCGGGGTTGGTGCTGATCAGAGAGGCGGACCGGGAGGCGAGTTGCCGGGACTGGGCGGCCTGCCGTTGGGTGTCGGCTGTCTGCCGGGCAGTGATCGCTGTCTGCCGCTGCCAGAAGGCCACCCCCGAGGCGATCAGGGCGAGGGCAAGGACGGTAGCCAGGACGGCGTTGAGGCGCCTGCTGCGCCGGATGACGGTCTGCTGGTGGCGGCGTCCGGCGTCGAGGAAGGCTTGGAGGTCAGCCGGCAGGCGGCGACGGTCCGACCAGTCCATGCCCTCGGCGAGGACGGTTCCGGCGGGCAGGTCCTGGGGGTGGCGGTGTTCCTGCCAGCGGGCGTGCTGGGTACGGGCGCGGTGGAGCCAGTCCTGGAACCGGGTGTCCTGCTCGACCCACATGCGCAGGGTGTCCCAGTCGCGGATGAGCGCGTCGTGGATCAGCTCGGCCACCGGAGTCCCCTCCGCGTCGCCGGGCCGCCCCGGCTCACGCACCCGGTCGGTGGTGACGATGCGGTGGCAGGAGAGGACGGCCAGGACCTCGTCGACGGCCCGCAGCGCCTCGGGCGTACCGTCGACGGCGGCCAGGTCACGCAGTTCGTCGAGCGGGAGCTGCTGGCGCGCCGCCGGGATGTGCAGGGCCCCATCAGCAGGGCGGACCAGGGCCGTCAGGATCCGCTGCGCGATGCCCTGCTGCATATGAATCAGTATGTGGATGCCCTGACGGTCATCTCGGCCATTGAGGGGAGCTCACCGACAGCCAAGGCCGAGATCAAGCGCCTCGAAGCCAAGGCCGACAAGCAGTTCACGAACCTCCTTCTCGACGTCGAGGACTCCGGCAAGAAAGCCTGGGCACTCGGCAAGGCCGTGTATTACGGAACCCTTGCAGTCAGCCGCTTCGCGGACTTCATCTCCGACCCTGAGCTCCACAAGGACCTTGAGGATATCAATAAGGGCTTCAAGAAGATGAGTGGCGCCCTCGACCAGATGAACAAGGGCGTCGATCAGATCAATCGGGGCCTGAAGGAGATGAACAAGGGCATCGACAAGGCTAATTCCGGGCTGGCCGAAGCCAACAAGGGGATCACCAAGGCGAACAAAGCCATGGGCGACCTCAATAAGGTCATCCCTGAATTTGTCAAGGCCGCCGAGCGGCTCAACAAGATCACTGATCGCGTCCACATCGACTTCCCGATCACTCTCGAGGGAATTGTTACCGGAAAATCCCCACTAGAGAACGCCAACCTGAGAGTTGGTCTCTCCGCCCTCCTGGACCTGGTTCCCGGGATCGGCGACGGGAAGGGGATTCTCGAGGGCATCACCGGGAAGGACAAAATCACCGGGCGGGGCCTCAGCGGAACTGACCGTATCCTCGGGTCCGTGGTGCTCCTGCGCTGGATGAAGGCAGGCAAGAAGGCCATCACGGCGGAAGACCTGTCCAAGGCCATGAAGGCCGAAAAGGCGACAGGGAAGGTCGACGGATGGCTTCCAAGGAATGCCTATGACAAGATCCCGTCTTCGCTGAAGGAGTACGAGACGCTCAACAAGAAGGGGGTCGGCTACCGCTGGAACGATGGCAAGGGCAACGGCGTGCGGATCGACAAGGGCGAACCGAGCAACCCTCAGAAGTACCAGCAAGTCGATCACGTCGTCATCAACTCAGGCGGGAAGATAATCGGGCGCGACGGCAAGGTGATCAACGGCTCGATCAAGGACAACCCCCGTGCCGCGCACATCCCCGTGGACGAATGGGTCAAGTGGAAGGCATGGAACAAGCCGTGACTACAAGGAAAGCCGTCAACCTCCCCGAGATGCGCGCCGAAGTAGTCAGCGCCGTCCGAGCCCTCGCCTCCCCCGAGCACCAGCAAAAGGTGTGGATCGATCGCACATACCCACATCCGGACTACTACGACGACCTCACCCTGAACGTGCACATCCTGTACGACGACACAACTGTCCTCGCTTCGCCCGAGGCGGCCCTCGGGAACACGCTGGCATCAGAGCAAGAGGTGCGGGCCATGGAGGAGTTGGCCCGCGCCCTCGACGCCGTACTGGAGGACGTAAGTGCGGATGTTCCAGACGCGGAGTTCCTCCGATCCCCCCTGTGGCCGCTGGTCGTGGTCGCTGCGCAAGCTGCCCTTGCCGCCCTCGAAGAACCTGAGCTGCACAGCGGGCCGCCGGCCTGATCTCCACGGAAACAGGGCGTGAATGGCGCCCCCTGGGGCACACAGCAGGCGGGCCGCACAGAGCCTTCTGTGCGGCCCGCCTGCTGTGTGAATCTTCGTTCCGGTTCCCGGCTCGCGGCGGGTGGGTGGGGGCTAGGGTTGTTCATGGACGTCTCCTTCGTGTGGGCGTCGGCGGGGAGTCCGTCCGGCCGGTGGCCTCGGAACCGGTGGCCGGGGCCGGACTCCCCCATCTCACGTGTGCCGCTGGTCAGTCAGTGGCCTGCGGTGAACTCCTGCAGCTGCTCCACGAGTCTTTGCGCAATGCTCCGTGGGGAGCGTGATCACCCCGGCGGTGGCACCCGGGCGCGACCTGCTCACGCACCCGCGGGACGGCCATCCGAGAGCCGGTCTGTGGCGGCGGGTGATCGAGTGGGATCAGTTCTGTGCCGAGGGGCGTTGCCGGTGCTCGTGCGGGACCGGAGGCCGACGGGGAGTTCGCGGGCGTGAGGATGAACCACCTCCACACCAGCGCGTGCGGGCCTACCCTGGCTGCAGGGTCCCGGCCGCGTGCGGGGGACGCCCTGAATTGTGTCGCTCCCCGCCCCTGCGGGGCTCGCCCGCCCTTGAGATGCGGGTCCGCCGTGATAGGGGGAGGCCTCATGCCTGACGACTCTCAACCGCCCGTCCGGATCCAGGGCTGGAGCAAGGCCGGAGCCGAGCGTCTCGGCCGCCGGTGGAACAACGCCGAGGGTGACTGCCATTACTGCGGTATGCCCAACTGCCAGGAGTGCGGGCCGCTGCCCAGCATGCTCCGCGACGGCGACCTGATCCTCACCCCCGAGCAACGGCGCCTGCGCGACTCCTACCGTGCCCACCCCAACGGCGGCGACTAGGGACTTTCGTTTGGATCAGCGGGCGGACCACAGGAAGATGGCGGCGATGTGGAGTCCGGCCAGGTAGATGGTGGCTGTCTTCTCGTAGCGGGTGGCGATGCCGCGCCACTGTTTGAGGCGGTTGATGCACCGCTCAACGGTGTTGCGCTGCTTGTAGGTCTCGCGGTCGAAGACCGGTGGCCTGCCGCCCCGGCTGCCTCGTCGCAGCCGGTGGCCACGCTGGTCTGCCGGGACCGGAATCACTGCCCGGATGCCGCGCTTGCGTAGGTGGTCGCGGATCGCACGGGATGAATACGCCTTGTTCGCCAGGACCACGTCCGGCCTGGTGCGCGGTCGCCCGCGTCGCCGGGGAACGCGCAGGCGGGCCATGACGTCGGTGAAAGCCGGTGCATCGCCGGCCTGGCCGGCGGTGAGAACGAACGCGAGAGGTCGGCAGCGGGCATCGGCTGCGAGGTGGATCTTGGTCGTCAGCCCGCCGCGGGACCGGCCGACGGCGTGGTCGGCCGGTTCGCCGGCCGGGGCCCCTTTTTGCGGGCCCCGGCCGCGTGCTGGTGAGCCCGCACGATCGTGGAGTCCACCGACACGGCCCAAGCCAGGTCCTCGTCGGCGTCGGCCTGGGCCATCAGCGCGGTGAACACCCGCTCCCAGGTGCCATCGACGGCCCACATCCTCAACCGGTTGTAGACGCCTCGCCAGTTGCCGTACTTCTCCGGCAGGTGGACCCACTGCGTTCCGCTCTGGAACTTGAACGCGATCGCGTCGATCACCTCACGATGATCCCGCCAGCGGCCGCCCCGCTTCGGCGTCCGGTCCGGGAGCAACGGCTCGATCCGCGTCCACTGCGCATCTGTTAACGGCACACCCGGACCAACGACTGGCTGATCCGAACGAAACTGCCTAGCGCCCGGGCCCGCCGGCCTGACCAGGTGGCGGCTCACGGGGCACGGCAGAGTCATCACCGCGGCGTGCGGCGGCTGCCAACTCGGTCGTGCTTCCCGCGCTCCACTGCCCTCACTGCGGGTGGTTTCCGCGGCGAACACCACCTCGTGCTGCAGGCGCTGGTCTAGCCTGCGGCGGCATGGAGATCGAGCTGACTCGCGATGAGCACCTGAGGGCCTTAGCCGCACTGGAGGCCGTCGTCGAAGGCAACGACGCTGCCTTGACGGTCCTGGCAGGCGGTGCAGGCGAGCGCCCGTTGCCGGCTCTGCTCGCCGCGTACGGACAGCACACGCTGCACCGCATCCTGATCGCTGCGTTCGGTATCGACGCCACCATGGATCACGATGAAACGGGCCGTCTGGTCGCGGAGATCAACAGTGATCCGATGGCCCGCGTCGTCTTCGTCCTGACCGACGCCCTGCACAATCAGGCCGCTCTCGTCGGCGACGACCCCGCCACCGCGAAGCAGGTCGCCCGGTCCATCCTCCTGGCGCTCCACGCGTTCACCGACGCTCAGAACGACGACGCCCTGGCCCTGCTGCGCGCGCTGCGCAGCGAGGCCCTCCGCTGAACGGGACCTGACTCGCGGGGTGGCCGGTACGCGCAGGCCCTCCGGCGCGGGCCTTCCGTGCTCCACCGATGCCCGGCACCGTGCCAGGGAGGCGAGCGTTGTGCTTCTGGGACCCGCTGGCCTGTGACGTGAGCATGGGAGTGGCAGCGAGCTCATGGACGAAGGCCGGGTGCTCCCGTCGCTGTACGCCCGGCCTGCTGTGGGCCGGTGGGGGCGGGAGCGAGCGGTGGGAGGACCCAGCTCTGCCCACGTTGCGGAAGGTGGATCTCATGGCGGCCGCGCGGCCCGACGGTGACCTCGAAGTCCCGCGGTCCCGGCGCCCCCGCGGTCTGGTACCAGGTGTAGGCCTGTTCCACTTCGTCCCACAGGTCGCGCGGTCCGCTCTGGAAGACTGCCCGCGGGCCGTGGCAGTAGGCCACCGCGCGGGAGCCGGTCTCGTCCCAGATCCGCACGCGCAGGCTCTCGTACCTCTCCCCAGCGTCATAGCGCCAGGCGTGCACGAGGTCGGGGAGCTTCAGGCCGAGGGCGAACTGGGCCCGGACGTCGCCCGGGAGGGCCGCGGGGTCGAGCGCGGCGAGGGATTCACGTACCGGTGAGGTCCCCTCGGGCCAGGGGGCGGGGCGTTGGGGACGTGACCACATGAAGGCGACGGTGCCGGTGAAGCGGCCGTGCGCGCGGCGGCCGTCGTCGCTCACCTCGAGGCGCAGCAGCCCGTAAGGGGCGAGCGGAGTGTGGAAGGGCGTGACGATGATGCCGCCGGGCGTCTGCCGGAGCCAGGCAAGCGGGATGCGCCGGACGGCCATGGTGGACAGGAAGCGGTCGAAGGGCGCGCGCCTCGGGCAGCCGTGGGTGGCGTCGCCGAGTACGACGTGCGGGTGGTGGCCGGCCGCGTGCAGGTGGATTTTGCAGGCGCGGGTGAGGCCGGGGTCGATCTCAATGGTGGTCACGCTGTCCTCGCCGGCGATATCGCTCAGCAGGGCCGCCGTCCAGCCGTAACCGGCGCCTGCCTCGCAGACCCGGTGGCCCGCGTGGAGGTCGAGGACATCGAGGAGTTCGGCGTTGACCGCGGGCATGGAGGATGAACTGGTCGGGTGCCCGGGCCCGCCGGGGAGGCCGTCGTCGAGCTGGGTGATGAGGTAGCCGGGGCTGTGCACGAGCTCACTCCAGCGTTCGCGCTCGCGGCCGCGGTCGACCGCGATCCACCGGCCGGCCTGCTTGGTCCAGACGCGGTCGGGCACGAAGTCCTCGCGCGCCACGCGGGTGAAGGGCGCCCGCCACTTCTCGGGGAGCTCGCCCCGCGTGATGAGGTGCTCGACGAACGCACGGTTGTCCACGGCTATCCCGAAGACGGGCCACTGCCACTTCCCTTACTGCCCGCCTTGGTCCGCACCGCCGAGCGGCGCCTCAAGGAAGCCGCCGCACGGCTCACAGCGCTGCACGCCGCCCCCCCCTAGGGTCTACCTTCACCATCATTGGCGAACGCTTCACCGTCCCGCCTTCCAGCAGGCGCGCCAACCAGAGGCCCACGCGGGCGTGGGACGAGAGCGGACGCCTGCGGCACCTGGACGCCGAAGAACGCCGGGCCTTCTTCGCCTGGGTCACCGTGGAAATCCTCCGCCACACCGGCATCCGGATCGAAGAGCTCTTGGAGCTCAGCCACCAGAGCATCATCAGCTACCGGCTGCCCACCACGAGCCAGGTCATTCCCCTCCTGCAGATCGCCCCGTCCAAGACCGACCGTGAACGACTGCTGCTGGTCAGCCCGGAGCTAGCGGACGTGCTCAGCGCCGTCGTCGCCCGCGTGCGCGCCGAAGATGGGATCATCCCGGCCATCCCGAGCTACGACGTCGGCGAGCGCGTCTGGAATCCGCCGATCCCGCTGCTCTTCCAGTACGTCTCCGGCGACGAGCACGTGGCCTTCACCGTCAGCTTCGTCCGCAAGGCTCTGGACGAGACTCTGGAAGACTCCGGCCTTACCGACACCTCCGGGGCGCCCCTGCGGTTCCAGCCCCTGGACTTCCGACGCATCTTCATCACCGACGCCGTCCTCAACGGCCTGCCACCCCACATCGCCCAGGTCATCGCCGGACACAAGGACATCCACACCACCATGGGCTACGCGGCGATCTACCCCAAGGACGCTATCGAGGCCCACCGGGCCTTCCTCGCCCGGCGCCGCGCCTTGCGCCTACCAGAGGAATACCGCGTGGTCACCCCAGAGGAATGGGACGAGTTCCTGGGACACTTCGAGCGCCGCAAACTCGCGCTTGGCGAGTGCGGACGCGCCTACGGAAGCGACTGCGTCCATGAACACGCCTGCGTACGATGCCCCGTACTCATCGTCTCCCCAGCGGAAAGGCCCCGGCTGGTTGAGATCCGAGACAATCTCTCCGACCGGATCGCCGAGGCCCAGCGTGAGGGCTGGTTGGGCGAGGTTGAAGGCCTATCCACCAGTCTTGCCGCAGCACGAGAGAAGATCGGCCAACTCGACAGGCAACAGGAAGGCAGGGCTTCCCAGGTCTTCATCGGGATCCCCACGTTCGACCAGATCGTGGCTCGCGCCAGCCAGACACGGGAACCGTGACAGACGGCAAGAACGTGTCGCCCCGATGAGCGTTCACGCCCGGCACGCACCGCGTAGGAGGTCGAACTCCCCCACGATTCGGACGTTCGGTACTTCACTATCTCGATCCTAGGAGGGGTGCGTGCGCTTCATTGTGCTGGAGGCGGATGAGCTGCCCCAGGACGGACCGCGGGCTTGTCTTCTGGCGCCGGCGCCTTGGCCCGATGACGACTACCTGACGCTGTACAACCTCTGGTTCCGAGACAATGCCGGGACTCTCCACCAGCTGGGCTCGGTCAAGATCGCCTACGCCGATCTCATCCGGGATGAGAGGCCTCTCGAAGCCGGTGAGTTCGATGAGCTGACAGGACATGATCGCCAACTGCATTGGTTCTCCGTGGGGCAGAGCGACATGTACTACGAGAATATCCGCAAGCTCGGTGCAGGAACCCGCCTGGAGATCCTCAGGGGGCTCTGCGACATCGCCTTCAGCTCTGCTGCCTTCGACTCAGCCTTTGGCTGGGACGTCACTAAGACCTCGCTTCTGCGCAGCGTCACACCGCAAACCGTCGAGGCCCAGTTCAGGCGTATCGCTCACGGTGGTCCCCGGCTGACGGCATATCACTTCGCCTACCTTCCGCCGCCGTCTGTTGGCGGAACGGCTGCCTGGCCTCTGTCCTTCTCCGTTGAACCGCACTCCCGGCCCCCGACCAACATCCATGTACTCATTGGCCGTAACGGGGTCGGCAAGACCACCGTTCTCGGCAACGTCGCCCGGGCGGTGCTGGACTCGGGAGTGGGAGGCGCTCGCGCCGGGGAGATCACCTGGCCCAGTGGAATGCAGGGATCCTTCGCGAACGTCGTCGCCGTCACGTTCAGCGCTTTCGACCCCGTCCAGGACCACACTGCAGCTGAGGCCGACGTGGATGAGGACGGGCACCCTCAGCTGAAGGGCTGGGATGGGAGCAAGGACGTCTCCGGCGAGGAGGCTCCGCCGGCTGAGCCGGTGGAAGAGGCGGTGGCGTACACGTATGTCGGTCTGGCCAAAGTCGATGAGATGGGTCGCCCCACGCATGAGCGCAAGTCGTACGACGATCTTGCGGAGGAGTTCTGCAGGAGCGTCGAGGAGGTCATGGCCGCCGGCCGTGTCAGCCGCTGGATCGACGCCCTGAACAAGCTGAGCAGCGATCCGCACTTCTACGAGTCCCCCATCCACGGCTTCGCCCGAGCCATGCACAGGCGCAAGAAGATCCACAAGAAGGACGCTGTCACCGCGCGGAAGATCTTCTCCTCCCTCAGCTCGGGGCACGCCATCATCCTGCTGACCATCACCCGGCTGGTGGAGACCGTCGCAGAGCAGTCGTTGGTGCTCCTGGACGAGCCCGAGGCCCATCTACATCCGCCACTACTTGCCTCCTTCATCCGGGCTCTGTCGGATCTGCTCACTGACCGCAATGGCGTTGCCCTGATCGGCACTCATTCCCCGGTGGTCTTGCAGGAGGTACCGCGCTCCTGCGTCTGGAAGGTCAGCCGCTTCGACCGCCACGCACCTGAGCGGCCCGCTATTGAAACCTACGGCGAGAACGTCGGAATCCTCACCCACGAGGTCTTCAACCTCGAGGTCCGAGAATCTGGTTTCCACGCAGAGATCGAGAAGGCCGTCAACGACATCGGATCCTACGAGCAGGTTCTGGACCACTTCGGCGGGCAGCTCGGCGGTGAGGCGAAGGGCTTGGTTCGGATCCTCCTGGCATACCGTGCCGCGAACGGACACTGATGATGTGGCCGCTGGACCCGCCGTCAATCACCGCTCGGAACAGCTACGAAGCCTGCGTGGCGTCCACCAGGGACCTGGATCGGCGCGCGCACTTGCTGGCCGCTGGCGACGACGTTGAGGCTGCCGGCGAGCACTTCCGGCAGGCCGCACAGGCGGGCGCGCTACACGAACTGCTCGGCGCGGACTTCGCGGTGCCGGGCATTCCAGCCAGGGATGCCGTCCAGTGGGTATACGACAACGGCATGGTCAACACCCGAAACGGCCGCGCCATCTACGACCAGCTCATGGCTGGGCCCAAGGACGAGCGATGCCCTCTTTGCGGCTACGGTGTGGTTCGCACCCTGGATCACTACCTGCCCAAGAAGATGTTCCCCGCGCTCTGCGTCGACCCGCTGAATCTCGTTCCCGCGTGCACCGACTGCAATCACGCAAAGGGTGAGAAACTGCCCACCCAAGCTGAAACTACTCCTCTTCATCCTTATCTTGATCGCATTGACAATGACTCCTGGCTCGACGCAAGGGTCGCGGGCACCGAGCCTGTTTGGCTCGAGTTCTATGTCAACCCGCCGCCGATGTGGGACTCCCTCCTCATCGACCGGACCCGACACCATTTCGTTCTGTTCGACCTGGCCGAACGCTTCTCCGTTCAGGCCAACCGCACCCTGAGCAGCGTCCGCCAGCTCCTCACGACGACCTTCGCGGTGGGCGGTGCGGGCCTGGTCCGCGATTACCTGACAGGCGAGGCCTCGACACGCCTCGCTTATCGCCCCAACGGCTGGGAGGGGGTGGCATACCGGACCCTTGCCCGAGATGATGCCTTTTGCGGCGGCTCGTTCCTATGAAGTCAGTCAAATCGCCGTCTCACACCTCTAGTTCACAGAAGACCAGGAGGCCGCCCAGCGGTCCGCCGACCAGTTCGCGGTAGGTGTAGCCGGGTTTCGGGCCCGGGTCGGGGTCCTCGCGGTCGCTGCCGTAGACACGGCGCGGCATCAGCTCGTCCATGCTGGTGAGCGTCCCAGACGGCACTGACATCCGGGGTTACCCACAGGAACATCTGTTCCTCGCGCGGGAGCCGTACGGTGCTGCCTACTGCCGATCGAGAGGGGTTGGGTGTGCGGTGCGGAGCAGTGTTTGAGGAGCTCGCGGTCGAGGTCGTGACGGAACTGCCCGGCGGGGCCAGGCGCGAGGTCCTCGATCTGATCGAGCGGGTCCTCCTCACCCCCCGGGCGTGGCCGGACGTACGCGATGCAGGTGCCATCGAGGAGATTCGTGAGGCTTTCGGCGCCCGCTGCTGGATCCAGTACATGCCGCACGACGGGGCCATCGCGGTGCGCGAGATCGGATGGGCGGGGTGACCGGAGGCGAGAACCGTCGGCTCGAGGCGGCGCGAGGCGAACGCGGCACCGGGCCTTCCTCCTCCACCCTTGTGCTGGCCGAGGGTTCCCCGGGACAGAAGCCCTGGCTCGCCGGGCGCGAGCGCGACACCCCCTCGGTCCACACACCCGTCTCCCGTTTCGTTTCTTCCGGCGCTTTTGCCCTCTGCCCGCAGAGCGGGCCAGGGCGATAACCGGGCGTCCGATGCGCGCGAGCGCCGTGCTCGACGGACGCGGGAGCTGTCAGCCTCGTGTTGGTAGCGGCCGTCGAGTGCGGGCCCGTCACGCCACAGTTGGGCAGGTGCCTTCCGTTCCCGGGGCGAGGACGACGGCCTGGCAGATCTAGCAGCGCACCTTGTCCTCCCAACCACGCCCTTCGACCCGGCGGTCGACAGGCGTGGTTGACCGCGAACCAGATACCGATGAACGGCCCGCTCGGTTCACTCCTGACTGCTGCGGGAGGCTGCCCAGCGGCCGCGCCCCGGACGGGCCCCGTGGGCCGCCTGGACCTGGTCCGCTGCGTAGCGGCCCTCTCCGCTGCGCCCGGGCGCACGGCTGATGGCCTGAAGGCCCCAGCGTGAAAGCTGCTTGCGTGCACTCCCCTGCGCTGAGGGCCCCTGGTAGCCGAGGTAGTCGGCGACCTGGGACAGCGGCCAGTGATCGACGTCGCGGTGGAGGTAGGCGTCGACGTCGTCCACGTGCCACAGGGGCATGCGGCCGCCGAGGGCGAGGTGCCGCGGCGGCGGGGTGTTGCCGACTTTACACAGCAGGCTCCAGCCGGACGCGTGCATCGGCACACCCGCATCGACGGTGTGGAGGATGACCTGGTCGAGGGTGAGGCAGCGGTCCTCACGGGCGGCGTCGGCGGAAGGCACCCGCCGCTCGCGGGCGCGCAGGCGCGTCTCGCATCCGGCGACCGGCCAGGCCGAGACGGGGATCGACCGGGCGTTCCGCTCCAGCCACTCCTCTGCCGTCGTCGAATCCTTTGGCGCCGGATTCCAGTTCGAGATCAGGCGCAGGTCCGGCTGGACTGCTCCGGCGTCGGCCTCCGGGCTGTAGCCCCTGATCGTCCGGAAGTCGGGGTGGTCGCCCTTGAGCTTGCCGGTGTCGCAGAGGACAGCGAGGGGCTTGTGGCCGGGCGAGTCGTGGATCGCCTCGGCCAGGGCCCGCGCTTTCGGGGTGAGCGTGTCGAGGTCGACTTCGTCGCGGATCAGGACGCGCCTGGAGCCCAGGCGTACGCACACCGTCACGGTGCTCACGTGTATCTCCTGTATCCCCCGGGGCTGGGAGGTCAGCTGGCGGGCGGGCGGAAGAAGTGGTCCCAGAGCCGTTCCCCGAGGTCGAGGACGTCGGAGGTGGGCACGATGGCCTCGCCGTTGTAGGAGGTACGCACGCGACCGTCACAGCGGTGGGAGGCGACGTGCCGCATCGCGCCGGCCGCGTAGAGGGGATCGGCGTGCTCCTGCAGCACGACCCTCACCGTCCCGAGCTGGCTGACGGCGAAAGCCCGGTAGTCGGGGTTGCTGATGGCGGCGACGCTGTCGGTGAGGAGCGCGAGCACGGTCACGGTGATGCGGCGCTGTCCGTCGCGGACTCGGTCCCGCACCTTGGGGGTAACAGTGATCTCCACTGGATGGCCGGAGGGGTCGACGCTGGTGAAGGTGCGGGGGGTGGTGAGGAGGGTGTCCCAGTTGAGGGTCATGGCGTGCCTTCCTGGCGCCCGCCGGGGCGTGCTCTTGGAGGTGCGTCGCTCTCGCTCACACCATAATGCCTCACAGTGAGGCGTTGTGGAAGGTGTTGGCCAACTGCGCCCGCGGCTACCGCCATTGCAGGCGGCCGCGCCCAGAGATGGGTCTCAGAGGGGGCAGTGCCGGTCGCCCCCGGAGGGCGCGGCGGAGTACGCGTACGGTGGTCCGGGGCCTCTCGACAGCGAGCTGCGCCAGAGCCGCTCCCGAGTCGTCAGATGGCCCAGCTCACCACGAACAACGACCTGGCGTTCGACTTGCCGCCGGATCTCACCCAGGGGGTTGGGATGGCTTCCACCGCACTGAGGCACGTGGACGCTCTGTGGGCGGCGGTTCGCTCCATTGAGGTATGCCCTGTAGAGTCCCACGGAGGCGAGCGGTCCGTCATGGTGGGAGGTTTCGACGAGATCGCCGAGCTGGCCGGCCTCTTGGAGGTCGACCTCGAAACCGATCCCTTCGACTGCATGTGTCTGGGCGACATCCAGTTCACGGTCCGGGGTGAACTCGGCGCCGTACTGGGGGTGCTGACCTACCACTTGGGCGGAGGGCTGAACTGGCCGCGATGGCACGGTCAGGTCCCGCTGGTGCGCCCTGGAGAACTGATGGATTGGCTGGTCAGCTGCGGCGTGATCGACCCGCGCGAACCGTGAACATCGTGGCGCTCGGGTCGCGATCGTCAAGACCGAGTCCCGGTAAACCGTTGGGGTCCGCGGGCAGGGTCCCCAGCCGCCCGCAGATCGCCGGACTGACGGCGGCCCCCACAGCGCCGTCACGGAGATGGGGGCCAATCTCGACGGCGACGCCCCCTCACCTACCGCAACGACGACGAGTACCTGGCCGCACACCACGGCGGACGATGGTCGGCCGCCTGGCACCGGCAGGTGTGCGCCCGAGCCGCCGAACAACCGGTGCACGCATCGACTACGCGGACGAACCAGAGGATCTCTGAGACGGTCAGAGGGAGGGGATACGGACCCTCTGGTGCCCTTGGCCAGGACGTGAGGGCAACGTGCCGGAGCTCGGATCACCCTGGCGGGTTTCCTCCGCGGAGCAGGCGCTCGCGTTCCAACGCGCTGCGTGCGTCGGGTGCGTGCGGGTCGGGGCCCGGAGGGGGCGCGGGGGTGCGCAGGGAGCGTTCGATCTCTTCGCTGGCGCGCAGGATGCGTGTTGCGTGGGGTGGTCCTGTGGGCCACAGGTGCAGCAGGTAGTCCTCGAGGGGCTCGTCGCAGATCTTGTCGGGGGCGAGGGTGCGGCCGCGGGCGTGGAGGCGCAGGCGGTAGGGCCCGTGGCCGTGGGTGCTCAGCAGTGGCAGGTCGCGGACGTCGCCGCGTTCCAGGGACTGCACGTGCAGGCGGCCGGTGGGGGCGTGCACGGTGACCTCGATGACCTCCTCCCACCCGTTCCACCGGTCCGGTGATGTGGGCGGCGGGCCGCCGCTGGTGGCTACGGTGACGCGGACGGGTCCGTCGCTGACGCCGGTGACGATCAGCGCGCCGGAGGACATGACCGCGATCAGGCCGTTGGACCAGTCTGCGGTGTGGGCTGGGATCTCTCCGGCGTCCAGGACGCCGAACAGGCCGTCCACCGCTTCCACGAGTGCCATGAACTGCCTCCTGACGTCGGGGTGTTGCCCGCAGGGCGCCCGCTCTCAACCGGCATGTTCCGGGCGGCCGCCCTGTGGAGCACGGTCAGCTGGCCCGGGCGGCCAGAAGCTGGGCGCGGGTGTAGGTCGTCGATCCATCCTGTGGGGTGGAGGTCAGCAGGTCGAGCAGTCCGCGCGGTGCTTCGGGAGCCCCCGGGGTCATGGCGGGGGCGGAGATGTCGTCGAGCAGGGCGTCGAGGAGTTCGGCGAGGGTGTGGCAGCCGGTGCCGGGGTAGCCCCAGCTCACCCCGTAGCCGGGGCGTTCGGGAGCGAACCAGAGGGTGTCGTCCAGGGTGCGGATCCACACCGCGTAGTTGCTGACGGTGAGGGCGGCGAGCGGGGAGTGGGTGGGCAGGCGCTGCAGCGCGAACGTGGCGATCTCCCGCTCCGATTCGTGTGAGCGCACCGCCGGGATGCCGGTGACGGGGTCGGTGAGGAGGTCCTCGGGGCTCGCGTCGGGGGCGGTGCCGAGCAGCATCTTCTCCAGGACGCTGGGGTACTGGCCGCGGTCGGCGGGCAGCAAGCGGGTGGCCCATTCGCGGGCCGTGGGGCAGGAGCTGGGCCGGGCGCAGACAAGGGCACCGGTGTGCCAGTCCTGGCCGCCGTCCCAGCGCTGGGCGAAGTCGGCGGCACGGTGGGCGAGGACGTCGCGGCGCTCGGTGATGGCCAGCCAGCCGGCCCGGCGCACGACTTCCGACGGTTCCACAGCGGTGGGCTGCCCGGATCGGTAGCCACCTGCCCGTTCACCCCGTGTCGGCGGTGTTTGTGGGAGTAGTCGGCCCGTCCGTCGCCGACCCGGTCGCACTCGGAGAGAGTGCCGTCCAGCAGGACGAAGTCCACATCGGTCTCGCGCAGGACCTTCAGCAGACCCGGCGCCCGTTCGGCGAGCAGATGGATGACCGCGTCGGCGTAGGCGTGTGCGGTGGACTCGCTGATTCCGAACCCGGCAGCGATGTTCGCCAGGATGGTGTGTTCGCGCAGGTACACCATGCCACCATCGCGCGCTGAGACGGGCGGAGCTTGCAGCGCCGGTCGCCCTCATGGGTGACAACGAGCATGGTGACCCACTCCACGAGCGCATGGGACAGGTCGAGTGCGGCAGGATAGATGACCAACGAGGCTCCTGAGCAGCGTGATTGAGACGTCAGACATCTCGATCAACAGCTCGGGGGCCTCGCTCGCTGCGCTTCATGGACCGTCACCTGATCGGTGACCAGCTCGAAGAAGCTCAGTCATTGGCCTATCAAACCACCGTTAGTACCTCTTATGGGAAGCGTTTTGATTCTTCAGCTGAGGGACGAGGTTCTCCGCTTTGTTGTACGCGCCGCAGGTGCCGTTTATGGCCTGGGAGATGCCGCCGTAACCGGAGTTGAAGTAAACCCGATTGTAGACCGAGCATTCAGCGCTTGCGATTGAAGCAGCACTGTTCTTGATTCCTTGCCCGGATCCACTGCTGCTGCGGCAAGAGCTGCCAGGAATGAGGTTGAACCCGAACACCAGACGGACCTGAGTTGCCCCGCCGTTCACAGAGTAGCCATAGTGGTTGGGGACACTCTTGTTCGCGACATAGCATGATCCTCCGCCCAGCCATGTACTTTCGCTGCGACTATTGTAGAAGATCGCGAAGCAGTACTTGTTGCTACCCGACGTGCAACCATCCTTCTCGTAGGAGGTGCCGGCTTGCGCAGGTTGAGCATAGAAGACACTTGTGGCAAGCAAAGCGGCCGCCGGGAGAGACCGAATGAGGCTACGTCTTATCCGCATCACTTGTTAGCACCCTTCGCGATCGCGGCCAGCGAAGCCTTCTTGACAGCGTTCATCTTGGCACGTTCAGATTCGAGTGCGGTCCTCTTGGCAGCTATCTGCTTGGCTTGGAGGGCGCTCTCCTCTTCGTGCCATTTCTGAACGAGTCCCGTCTCCTCCTTGCAAGCGACGTCGGCAGTGGCCATCTTGATCTCCTCTGCCGATGCCGTCTGCGTCGATAGATCGAATTGGTCTGACGCCTTGTACGGGTCATCGAGCGTGAAGCCTCTGGTCTTCATGCACGCCGACCACTTGGAGATGATCTCCTGGACAGCAACTCGCTGCATGGACTCGGTCAGCGAGGCTGCGTTGACACGCGCAGCGTCCTCCCCCTGCGAGAGATGACCCAACTGACGTTCGGTTTCGCCGCGGCATCCTCCTTCGGGAACCTTCGTACCGTTGTAGGTACCGTCTGAGAGCTCCGGTCCCTCCCCGAGGAACACAGTCCCCTCTGGGCCATCAGTTGGCTCCCATACTGGCGGTTCGGCCATCTGCTGGGGAGGGAGGTGGTATCCGTACTTGGCTGCCTCCGCAGCATTCGAGATGCCATATCGTCTGGGCATGTTGGCGTCGTTGTACTCAGCCGGCGGGTTCACGCCTGGAACTGGCGGGTTGAAATTCTCAAACCCATACCGAGCCATGCAGCTGACCCAGAGACTCCGCTGAGCACGCTGCCACTGCACGACCTCGGGGTATCCAGCAAGGTACTTTTCCACTGGCAGGGATAATCCCTTGGCCAGGCCACGTTCGGGGGTAGGACTGGGCCACTTGCTCTCGTCTGCGCCGTTCGTGGTGACCGGCTGAGCGGATGCCCTCTTCGTCACTCCATCGCTTTCTGCTGCGCTAACTGCAACGCCAACAGTGAGCGCTGATATCGCAAAGATGCCCGTCAGCGCGTGCCTCTTACGCATGCACCGCCTCCTGATTCGCTTACTTGCGGATGACAACAGCAAGCTAGCCAACCCCCCCATGGAGAACACCCAAGAGACGATAACGAAAGGGTAACGAATGGTCTAGTCCTTTTTGGGTCACTGGGGCTTGAAGCTAGCGCAAGGCAGGCTCAGTGAACCTCTTTCATCCTGGCTCTTGAAGGGTGAAAGTGCTGGTCAGAAGGGTTGTTGGTGACATGGCGAAGCCTCCGTCGTTGGGGTGGTGTTCTCACGCATCACGCCGACGCCGGAGGCTTCGTTGGTTCCGTATTCTGCCAGTCTCGATGTGCCGTACGAGCTTGTTGAGCATGTCTCGTGGCTGATCTACGCACGAAGGCGTGAACTGAACTCGCCCTGGCGGAAGCTGGGCTGCTTCAAGCAGGCCCTGCTGACACTGGCCCACCTGCGGAAGAACGAGACGTTCGCGCAGGTCGGCGCCGGGTTCGGGGTGTCGGAGGCGACGGCATGGCGCTACGTCGACGAGACGATCGAGGTCCTGGCCGCCTGGGCGCCGGGCCAGCACGAGGCCCTGGTCGGGCTGGGCGAGGGGGACTTCGTCATCGTCGACGGCACCCTCATCCCGACCGACCGCACCGCCGCGGACGAGCCGTACTACTCGCAGAAACACAAGCAACACGGCATGAACGTTCAGGTCATCGCGGCCCCGGACGGAACCCCGCTGTGGTTCTCGCGCGTGGCACCCGGGCGGACCCACGACCTCACCGCAGCCCGCGCCCACGGCATCCTCCAAGCGTGCCTGACCCGGCAGATCCTCGTCCTCGCCGACCGGGCCTACCAGGGTGCCGGCGCCACCGTCCGCACCCCCTACTACCACCACCACGAACACCCCGACCGCTACCAGCAGTTCAACCGCGGCCACGCCCGGCTGCGGGCTCCCGGCGAGCGTGCCTTCGCACAGTTGAAGTCCTGGCGACTGCTACGGCGAACCCGATGTTTAACCCGGCGTATCGGCACCGTCGTGCAAGCCATCCACACACTCTTGACCTGCGACTATTCAGGATGAAAGAGGTTCAGTGAGGCCGGCGGGAAACCACCCGTCGAGTTCGAACGGATCATCCAGGAAGCGCGAGCGCGGACCGATCAGGAAGGCCGGGCCGTATAACCAACGTCTCTACGCAACCAGGGGATCGACAAGGGGCCAGTTCCCGCCAAACCCGCACCATCCCCCTTGTGTGGCATGTCCCCGAAACCCCTACAGTAACCGCATCCTGCCGGGCGCAGAGCGTCCCGTCGCTCGTTGTCTCGTCTGACAGATGTGCTGACCATTAGCGGGGGATAGAGCAACGGGGCTTTGGACTACGCCGTGCCACAGCCTTGTTGTGCCTTCCGTGTGGAGCCGGAGGGAGGCTGGGGATGCGCTACGGCGCTTGTCCGCCGCCCTGCCCGTTGTGGCAGCTATGTCCCGCAGCCGCTCCAGCTCAGCGCGCTCGTTCTCCCGCGGCTGTCCGCCGGGCGACGGCTCGGCCACTGGCTGGTCCGACGACGGTGACCCGTTGCATCTCGCTCGCAACACTCAGGTGTGCAGGATCCCTGAGGGATACCCAAGTCCTCAGCCACTTCCGGACCCGACTTCCCGGTCCCCTCCACGATCCGTGCCACCCTCTCGTGGAACTCAGCGTCGTAGATGCGCTTCTGGGATGGCGTGACTCCCAACTCCTCCTTCAGTCGCAGGTTCCACAGTAGGCGAGGAACTTCATAGGGAGGGAGAGCTGGACCCGGACGACGCCAGCACGTCACTCCTTCGGTCACGTGAAGCCGAAACCCACAACTGAGAAGGACTTGTGAGACACAGAAAACGATCATTCGCAGCGGTGGCGGCAGCAGTTGCCACCGCCTTGACCCTGCCTCTCAACTTACCCGCCCAAGCCGCGGATCCCTCGCCGCCCAAGGGGGCAGCGCAAGGCTGGAAGGGCACAACACAGAAGAAGTCGGCCAAACCGTCCGCAATTCCCGCCAAGGACCGCTCCCGGACCCTGGGTTCTGGACACCAGGCATCCAAGGACACTGCGGTCACCACCAGCGGCGACGCCACTGGCTTCCACCTTCTGGTGGCCGATGAGGCGGCCGGCTACAGGTGGAAGACGGCCGCGACGCTGCGAGAAGACGGCTTCGACACCGACACATGGATCGGCAACGTCTGCGTGACCGGCTCCGGTCGGTACGCCGCCGTCGCTTACGCGCCGCGTACGTTTACCAATCGGCCCGAGCTGATGGCACGCGGCGCATTCACCGCCGTCATTGACCTCATCTCCGGCAAGGTCACCAAACTTCCCTTCACAGCATCACTCGCCTACTTCAGCCCCGGCTGCGGCAACGGCGAGAAAGCCGTGTTCACACAGCTGTCCCACGAAGGTGACAAGGCTCAGAAGACCCGGCTGATAGCTGTCGACACGCACACCGGCAAGCAGGACGAGCCGATCACACGTCCCGGCCAGATCACCTCCGCTATTCCCACCAAGGACGGCATCGTCGCCGCCCACGGAAACAGACTCATACGCATCAACGGCGGCAGGGAGAAGCAACTGGCGGTGACCCACCACGTGCCGTTCCAGGTCACGGTCGACGCCAGCGGCGGCGTCACCTTTGTCGACCGCGATGCCGACAAGAAGGCGTCGAATAAGCCAACGAGCTGGGCCAAGCACCTCACCCCGGCGAACGTCCGCAGCGGGAAAAGGGCCACCGCCACCACCGTGGCCTCCGGAAAGCTCACCGACTGGGAACTGACCAGCACCCCGGACGGAAAGGTGTTCATCACCGGCAAAGCCACCAGCAAGGGTAATCTACCCAAGACCATCGCCAACCCGGGGCACCTGCCCAAGGGTGCCCGCATGTCCAGCTTCGGGCACGCTGCTGTATCCACGACGTGGGCGGACGGAAAGACGAGCCTGATCACCCCGGACAAGGGCAACGCCGTCCGGGCGGTCCGCACCACCCTGCGGGTGCTGGCCACCGGTACGTCCGTCACGCTGGATGCTACCCCGAAGGTCATGGGCAAGAACGCTGCCGCCGGCACCAAGCTGTCACCTGCTCTTGCTCTCCCGTCGAAGACGTCTGCCAAGAAGACCAGCCGGGATGGTAGCGGCGGCCTCTCCACACAGACGGTCCGCACGCAGCCGCTGTCCGCATCCCCGACCGACCCGAGCGAGGGCACCGACGAACGCTACTGCGCGGTTGCCCGCAACGACATCAAGAAGCAGGCATTCCAGCCCACTCCACGCCAAGTCGAATGGGCGGTGGACCAGGCCGTCGTCGGTGAACTCCGCTTCGACCGTCCGGCGAACTGGAAGAACACTGGCATGGACCGCTACAGCCCCAACGGGGAGTTCCCGCCGACCGTGCTGGCAGGAGACCCCAATGGAACCCTCGACAACGAGGACCCCGACGTCACCGACCGGTGGCACATACCTTCACAGGTGATGCTCGGGGTCACCGCGCAGGAATCCAACATGTGGCAGGCCACCCGCTTCGCCGTCCCTGGCGTGACGGCCAACAGCCTCATCGGCAATTACTACGGCACTGAGTACGCCGCCGACGGCTCCCAAGCCGACCCTTGGCGCATCAACTTCTCCGAAGCCGATTGCGGCTACGGCATCACCCAGGCCACCGACGGCATGCGCCTGGCGGGCAAGACCAAGCCGGGTGAAACCGCGCTGCCCCCCAGCACGCAAGAAGCCGTTGCCCTGGACTATGCCGCCAATATCGCCTACGGCGTCAAGATCTTGTCCCGGAAGTGGAACGATGCATACTACGCCGGGATGAAGATCAACAATGGCCACCCGCAATGGATCGAGAACTGGTTCTTCGCTCTCTGGGCCTACAACTCTGGCTTCTACAACACGCCGGACTCCCAAGGCCACAAGGGTCTGGGGTGGACCAATAACCCGGCCAACCCCCTGTGGAAGGCCAACCGCACCCCCTTCCTGGAAAATGCAGCCGGCGATGACGACTACAGCCACGCCGCACACCCCCAGGACTGGCCCTATCAGGAAAAGGTGCTCGGCTGGGCCGCACGCCCCATCTCCGCCATGTTCTCCCCCGGCAACTTCAAACCCGGCTACCTCGCCGCCTGGTGGAACAGCACCACCCAACGCACCGCGGTCAAGCCACCGATCGATCTCTTCTGCGACGCATCCAACAACTGCGACCCATCCAAGATCGGCAACGGTGATTCCAACGACCCCGGCATGGGAGCCTGCACCCTCGACCCCGGCGACAGCGACACCAACCCGCACTGGCTGCACTGCTGGTGGGACAAGTCAGCCAAGTGGAAGGACTGCGAGGACCGGGCCGAATGCGGCCACCAGGTCCATCGCTTCAACACCAGCTATCCGGAACAGGACGACGCCAACTCCTACCCGCCCCGCTGCTCCACCGGCCTGCCGTCCAAAGCACTGATCATCGATGACATCCCCAAAGGCAGAACGCCAGCCGGCTCGAACTCACGAGGATGCGGCGCCGCAAAGTCGGACGGCACCTTCAACCTGACCTACCAACCCTCCGAAATCACCGACTCCGACACCGGGAAAACCATCACCACCTACCCCGGCAAGATCGACACCCATCAAATCGGCGCCGGATTCGGCAACCACTTCTGGTTCACCCACACCCGCTCACCAGAGTCCTACCCGCCGCCGGGGGACCGAATGAAGGTCACCGGCACCTGGAAGCTAGGCACCAAGATCACCGAACACGGCGGCCAGGCCGAGGTCTTCGCACACATCCCAGACCACGGAGCCCAGACTGGTGCGGCCAACTACAAAATCAAAACTGCGTTCGGCACCGTTACCAAGAAGATCTCCCAGGCCGACAACCAGTCCAACAAGTGGGTATCCCTGGGCTCGTACCGGTTCACCAACACCACGCCGCAAGTGAGCCTGGACAACTTCAACGGTGGCAACGGCTCCAAGGACATTGCCTTCGATGCCGTCGCGTTCGTGCCCGGCGACCACGACGGCCTGAACGAGATCACCTTCCCCGAAGCGGACCCGAACGCCGCTGACGTCGATTTCGTAGCCGAACAGGACGCGAAGAAGGCCGACTCCACAAGGACGGCGCCCCTGACACCCAAACCGCGCAGCGGCGCCTCGAGTAAGGAATCTTGCTCTACCAGCAGCGACGGCATTGCTGTGTGCGCCACCTACAAGCCGATGGACGACAGGAACACGAAGACTGCCACGTCATCGACGACGCAGTCGTCCCAGGCTGCCACTGCGGCGGCAGGCCCTGTCGGGTGGTGCAAAGACACCAGCGGCGCTGCCATGCAGACGAGGACGGAAGGCTGCCTGCGCGGACTCATCGTCCTAACAGCGACACGCAACGGCGCCCCTGTCGGCAACGCGACAGTCAAGGTCATCCAGGAGATCAACCTCAACCCCAAGTCGAACGAATTCAAGACGTGGACCGAGGTCTCCCTGGTCAACATGTCGGGCATCACCTCCACAACGATGACGTCGTTTCTGGAGGAGTGCTGGCCCACCACTGCCTGCACCGAAAGCAACGGAGCCTGGAACGGCAGCACTACGTGGACTGCCGGGGACAAGCACGTCGCCACGCGCACCAACACCTACACATGGAACAAAGTCAACGGCGCTGAACAGCTCCTCGACTTCACCTGGAACACGGCCTGGTCCACCCCCAATGCCGTAGTCAAGGCCGTTCCGAAGTGGAGCAACAACGGTTTCGATGTCCGGTGTGACAACAAGGTGGGGGGCAACACCGGATGTGTGTTCCCGAAGTACTCGCCAACGTTGACGCTCAACACGAAGAAGTACCCAGCCGCAGCCGCGTACTACTGGGTACTCATGGAGAAGCTCGCATCACATCCGGGCAGCGAGAAGCACAACAAGCCCCTGCACCGCCTCGCCGACGAGGCGAAGGCCAAGGACAACCGGGACAAGATGTGCGTGCTCGCCGTTGCAGAGTGGAACCCCAATCCGAACGCAGACGGAAAGAGCTGCGACGAGTATCCCTTCGCGAAGTCACGCGAGAGTGGCGGGATGACACTCAATTCAGGAAAGCACTGCGTCCAGATGTATGCAAAAAAGCAGAGCAGCGGCACCTGGATGCTTGAACTCGACAACAACTACCCGTATCCCAGCTGGAACGAGATCTGCGGCCGGGCCGCCGTTCCAACCAAACAGAACACCGACGCAGGCGGCGACCTCGGACGGTTCACATCAGAAATCCGACTCATAGACCGTGAGCCATACTTTGTCCAGACCGGATTCGAGAACTGCGACATCAACTCCGTCTGCCACATCAGCTAGAAGCTAGGTCTACCACGGACCGGCCTGCCAGTTAGAACTTCTATCTGGCAGGCCGATTCCGCATCCAGGGTGTCAGCCCACGACCCACTCCAGCATGCGCGCCTCATGGACAGAAGGGCGGCGGCCCAGCGTGGGCAGACGAGCCATTCCCTCCACTGCAACGCACATGTCGTGGAACATCAAGCCCAGGCCCGGCCACAGCCACAGGTACTCAGGAGATCCGAACGAGATCTCCCCGATGCCCCCAAAGTGATCGCTCCGGTGATCAACGAACAGCAGATCGCCCGTAAGGCTCTGCGCGAAGGGAACCCACTGCTCATGAGCAGTACGCCCGACCACCTCTTCTGTATAGCCTTCCTCTACCGCCTCCCGCGCCATGGCTGCGAGGTTCTGCTGCCATTCTAGAATCCCCCTCGTATCAAGCAGGCTGTAGCCGAGGACGAAGCCACCGGCTCCCATGCTTGACCTGCGCGGGATGACGCCGTTGTGCTTCGTGAGCAGCAACTTCAGGTCATCATGGACCGAGAATCCAATCTCCTGTTGCAGCTTAGCTATCTCAGCGCTGGACGCGCCTGACCGAAGGGTATGATGATCAGCAGGGGCATTCTGAGCGAGCCATTCTTCGAACCTCTGCCACATTCCTTCAAAGCGCCACGCTTCTTCGGGTGCGGGGTGATTCATTAGCGTCTCCCGGTTCTCCGTCGTGATCTATCTTGTCCAGGCCACAGACACCAGCGTAGAACCAGAGTGCGACCTGATCTGTCCGCGGCCGTCCTTCTGGCGGACCGGTCACCGACGGAGGTCCGATCCATCAGGGGCAGGGGCAGGGGCAGGGGCGTGCCCGTTCAGCTCAGGAGGCCGCGGCGGCGCGGCTTGTGCAAGGGCTCGGGCTCGTACAGGGCAAGCAACACCGCCTCGGCGCGGTCCGGGGACTTCATGCCGCGGGCCTTCATCGCCTTCTTGCTCTCAATCTCGGTATAGCCGTTGGTCTTGGCCAGCAGCTTCGGAGTGGAGAGCTGCGCGGCGGCGTTCTTGTCGACGTGGAGGCGCAGCCGCCCGCCGCCGGAGGATGGGTCCGGCTGGAGCAGCGACCTGGTGGCGAGCCACATCTCGTCGCGCTTGCGCCACGGCCGCATGACAGCGCCGGGATCGTCCTGGCCGGGGGACTCCGACACCATCACGCCGACGATCTGCGCGCGGTGCCGACCGGTCTCCGCCCACCGCTCCAACATGGAGACGACGCCGTGGCCGATGCCGTTCTGGTCCACTTTGACGCGCACGGGGTGCGGCGAGTTCAGGGCGTCGGCGAGGCGCTGCGCGGTGTGTATCTCCTCCAAGACGACTTCGGCGACGGACACCTGGTTGTCGTTCGCCGCCCCGGCGGAGGCGTGCCGGAACTCCACCGCGTCACCGACGGACCGGTACACGGTGAACTCGTCGCCACCATCGGCGGCGACGTCGACGCCGAGTCGTATCCAGGCGCCTTCGCGGACGGTGTGCTCGGCACTCTCGCCCTCCAGGCCGAGGTCGCGTATTCGGTGCCAGCCGTCGCCGGTCGGGTCTTCGTACGCCATGGCAGCCTCGACCCAGCTCGGCGGGATGGCGACCCCGCCGCCGCCCTTAGGGAAGCGGGCGTGCACCTTGGCGATCACGTAGGGGTGGTCTGCTCCGTACGAGCGGATAGTGCGTGCCACCCAGTCCTCGTCGGGCATGTGATCGGCCAGGGAGTGCCGGGCGACGCCCGCGGGGCAGTCGGTGCAGAACGGCGCCAACTCGCCAGTGATCGCTGGAGAGTCGAGCGAGGAGATCGGGATGGTGACGGTGGTCGGCTCGCTCGGGTCGTCGCCCTCGATGCACAGCCCCTCGAACCAGCTGGCGGGGTCGTCCATAGCTGGGTTGCCGATGGCGAGCATCGTCGCGTGCCCGCCGGTCAGCAGGTTGTTGGTGCCGTTGCCGATCATCGGGGCGATACCGCCCGCCTCGTCGACGATGAGCAGCAGGTGGGGCATGTGTATGCCTTGCATCGCGGCCTCGTCGTTGGCGGGTGCGGAGAAGCCGTACGCGGCCACGAAGTCGTTGCCGTATGGGTCGGGCATCTTGTACTGGACGGTGTCGCAGGTCCCTGGCAGGCCGGCGCGGGGCACGACCTTGCGGATGTGCGGCCAGAGCTGCCGCTGCACCTGCCGGAACCTCGTTGCCGTGGTGATGCACAGCGCGGTGCCGACCGGATAGACGTTGGTGAACCACACGGCGGCGCGCGCGGCCAAGTGCGTTTTCCCGACGCCGAATCCGGCAGGGACAGCAACCCTCTTGTGGTCGACGATCGCGTCGAGCACGGCCCGCTGTTTGGACCACAGGCTCTCGCCGAGGACGTCCTCAACGAACCCGGACGGCGAGTCCCGCCACAGGCCGTACAGGGACCCAGTCGCACGCTCGACCTCTGTCATGACGTAGGCGCGTTCGCGTTCGGTCAGGTGGTGCTTGAAGGCGTTGCGGCGCTCGGTGACGGGCTGGCGCAGAAGGACGTCGGCGACGTTGGCGGCGTCGCGGGATATGAGCCCGGAGCGGGCGTGCTGCAGCTTGGACGCCGAGGGGGCCACGCGGGCGCGTGTCGGCTGCTCAGGCTGCGTGCGGGACATGATCGGGACGGTGCCGCTCGGGTGGGGCTTATGTCGCGGTCTGGCCGGGGAACCCATGCCCTGACTGCCCGGCCAGACCGCGGGTTCCGGCGCGCTGTGTGACTAGACCGCGCCCTGTGCGCTTTCGCGCCGGAAGCCCGGCTGCGAGGCCCGCGCGACAGGGGGGAGGGGTCACGCGGGCCTCGGCACTGTGTAATACGTCGGACGGGCCGATCTTGTTACACCTGCACCACGTGCGGCTGGTCGCCGGTGGCGAACTCGTCGGCTACGAGGTCCAGGAGCAGGGCGGGCTTATCGTTCGCGCGGCGCACCGCTTCCAGGATGATCGCCGCTTCGGCGACGGCTACGGCCCGCTCGTCCGGGGTGATGCGGTACCAGGGAGTGGCCTGCGTGCCGGCCGCAGCCAGGACCTCGCGGCGAGCTTCGTAGTAGTGGCGGGCCAGGGGCAGTGTGCTGGGCATGGTCTTCATGCCGATGGGAACGCCGCCCGCCCGATTCTGTGACAGCGCCGGGCGGGCGGCACTTGGCTATGCCTGGCTACTTCTCGGCGGCGGCCTGTTCGTCTGCGGCCGTGACCGTGGCGGACTCCCCGCCCTGAAGCTGCTGAAGACGCTTCAGCGTCGCGCTGAGCATGGCCTCCGCGCCCGAGGGGTCACCGCCGGTGCCGCCATCGATCTTCACGCGGATGTTGGCCTTCCCCGAGCGGCTGTAGCCGTAGACGCTGTCCTCACTGACGCCGGGGTTGATCACGAGCGTGCTCTCATCGCCCACCGGCGGCTTCGCGGGCTGCTCCTTGCTCGTCTCGGACCCCTTCCACGCCGAATACGCGCTATGCGCGTCCTTGGCCGTATCGAAGAGGCAGATGTGCACGTCGGCCATGTTGACCGTGGAGCCGTTGTACTCGTACGAGGCGTCACTGCCTCGGGCCCACCCCTTCGGGGACGAGTTGTCATCGGTGGCGCTGCAATACTCCCCCTCCGTCACCGACTTGGTGCCGTGCAGGGTGTAACCGGGAAGCGTCTCGCCGGTGTCCAGCAGCGCCTTGGTGACGTCCGCCTGGGTGAGGTCCTTCGTGATCGGCTTCGGGGCTGGGGAGGAGACCGGCTGGTTGCCGTCCTGGGCGTTGGAGGCGGAGTTCGGCCCGTCGCCGCTGGAGGAGCAGGCG